>CAZMWA010000193.1:0-15576 GCA_964569405.1 uncultured Vicinamibacteraceae bacterium
GGTCTGCAGCGCGGGAACGAGTGACGGCCTGTCGGGGGACACGGCACCTCCGGAGCGGAGTCTAGCCAGCTTCAATCAGACGGGGCTCCGCCCCGGACCCCCGGCGTCCGCTTGCGGGGACCCCATTGCCCCGCGCCGCTACCGCCGAGGCGCGCCGTGCGCGCCTTGCGGAGTCTACAACGTCTGGGCGCCGGGCCCCGGTCAGTCCCGGAGCTCGAGCGCCGCGAGCGCCCAGGGGGCGGCGTCCACGCCCCGCCGGCGCGCCTCGGGCAGCAGCGATTCGAGGGTCGTCGCGGCCCGCTCACGGAAATCGTCGGCGCCGGTCAGGCGGTCCAGACGCGCCAGCACGCGCGCCGCCGCGCAGTTGACGGCGAAGGGCCGGAGCGGCTCCCGCAGCAGGCCGACGTCGTCCTCGGCGACCACCCGGTCCACGAAGCCGCCGCGGCCCGCGTCCCACAGCGCGCGGAGGCAGTACCGCATCAGCTCCTGCGCCAGGTCGAGGTACACGTCGCGCTCGGTGGCCCCGTGCAGATCGAGCAGCGCGTCGCTCACCGCCACCTGGTCGGCGAGCAACCCGCGCGCAGTCTCGCCGTCGCCGACGGCGTGCGCGACGCCGCCGCCCCGCTCGTACGTCTCGCCGGCCACGCGCTCGAGCGAGGTAGCCGCGAACTCGACCAGCGACGAGTCGCCGAAGACTTCGGCCGCGCGCAGCAGCGCCCCGGTCATGCGGGCCGTCCCGGCGGCGTACACGGAGCGGTCGACGGGCGGACCGGCCAGTCGGCCGCGCTCGGCGGCCGGGGTGGCGTAGTAGTCCGGGTCGGCGTACTGGCTGGCGAAGAAACCCCCGGCCTCGCGGTCCGCCAGCGTCCCGACGACGTACCGCACAAGGTGCGCCGCGCGCTCGCGGTAGCGCGGCTCGCCGACCGCCACGCAGCCCTCGAGCAGGAGATCGAGCACGCCGGCATTGACGCCCAGCAGCTTCTCGACGTGCGGCGAAGTCCAGTCGCGCGACGCGCAGTAGCGGAAGACGCCGCCGTCCACGTCGTCGTACAGGCCGCCCCAGCCGATGGCGTCGAGCGTGCGCGACGCGACCTCGCGGAGCGGCCCGCCCGTGGCCCCGGACCGGCGCAGGGCGAAGCGGACCGCCGCCGCGTGCACGTGCTTCGGCGCGGCGCCGAACCCCCCGTGCTGCGGATCGAACCGTTCCAGCAGATGCTGCTCCAGCCACCGGTCGAGGTCGCGGCCGCTGGCCGGCGGGTCGGACGGGCGGCCGGACGGCGGCGGCGGACGCGGCGCGTCGACCTCGTCGTGCCGGCGCGCGAACGCCTCGGCGACGCGCTCGAGCAGCGCCGTCATCCGCGCCGCGTCGACGTAGGTCTCGCCGCCCAGCAGCCCGCCCGCCGGGGTGAGGAACACCGTCGTCGGCCAGCCGCCCAGGTTGTAGCGCTCGTTGATGTCGGGGCGCCGGTCGGCGTCGACGCGCACCGGCACGAAGGCCCGCTCGACCAGGCGGCACACGGCCGGATCGCGGTACGTGGTGCGGGACATCCGCGCGCTCCAGCGGCACCAGGCGGCGCCGATGTGCAGGAGGACGGGCGCCCGCTCGGCCCGGGCGCGGGCGAACGCGGCAGCGCTCCAGGGCAGCCAGGCCACCGAGCCGGACGCGGCGGCGGTGCGCTCCACGACCGGCGATTATAATCACCGCCTAAGGCATGGCCCACCGCATCACCCTGATTCCAGGCGACGGCATCGGCCCGGAAGTGACCGACGCGGTCGTGCGCCTGCTGGGCCGGGCCGGGCTCGATATCGAGTGGGAGCGCGAGGTGGCCGGCGCGGCCGCGGCCGAGCGCCACGGGGAGCCGCTGCCCCGGCGCGTGCTCGACTCGATCGTCCGCAACCGGGTCGCGCTCAAGGGTCCGGTCGGCACGCCGATCGGCGCGGGCTTCCCGAGCGTCAACGTCGAGGTGCGCCGCTCGCTCGAGCTCTACGCGAACCTGCGCCCGGTGGCGTCGCTGCCGGGGTTGACGACCCGCTTCGACAACGTCGACCTGATCGTCGTCCGCGAGAACACCGAGGACCTGTACTCCGGCCTCGAGCACGAGGTCGTGCCCGGCGTGGTCGAATCGCTGAAGATCATCACGGCCAGGGCGTCGGAGCGGATTGCCCGCTTCGCCTTCGCGTACGCGCAGCGCCGCGGGCGCCGCAAGGTGACCGCCGTGCACAAGGCCAACATCATGAAGCTCGGGGACGGGCTGTTCCTCGAGTCGGTCCGCAAGGTGGCGCGCGACCACCAGGATGTCGAGTACGCCGAGCGGATAGTCGACGCCGCCTGCATGCAGTTGGTGATGGACCCGGGGCAGTTCGACATCCTGCTGCTGCCGAACCTGTACGGCGACATCGTGTCCGACCTGTGCGCGGGCCTGGTGGGCGGCCTCGGGCTCGTGCCGTCGGCCAACCTCGGCGACGGCCTCGCCGTGTTCGAGGCGGTGCACGGCTCCGCGCCCGACATCGCCGGGCGGGGCATCGCGAACCCCACGGCGCTGCTGCAGTCGGCCCTGCTGATGCTGCGCTACCTGAACGAGGACGAGACGGCCGCCCGCATCCTGACCGCGCTCGAGCACGTGCTCGCCGACGGCCGGGTGCGCACGCCCGACCTCGGCGGCACCGCCACCACGCGCGAGTTCACCGACGCCATCGCGCGGCAGATGGAGATCAGGGTGCCTCTGTGATCGCGGCCTGGATGTCGACGTCGATGCAGCCCTGCACCGTGTTGTAGGCCGGGCAGCCGGCCGGATGGCGCGCCACGGCCCGCTCGGCCGCCTCCCGCTTGTCGGGCGGCACGGCCAGCTTGTAGCGCACCCGCATGCGCGTGATGCGCAGCACCTTGTCGATCGCCTCGATGTCGCCCTCGACCGTGGCGGAAATGCGGTCTGGCGTGGCCGGTATGTCGCGCACCTCCAGTGCGCGTGCAAGGGTGCCGAGCAGTCAGGCACCCACGGCCGCGACCATGTGATCGAGCGTCGCGGGAATGTCCTCGTCAGGCTCCACCCCGTAGAACTTCTTGATGCCGCCGTGGACGCCGAAGCGGATCGGCGTGTCGAAGTTCTCGAGGAACGCCTCCCGGATCGGGCCCTTGACCCGCTCGATGCGCAGCCGACTCGTGTGCACCAGATCTCCCACGCTGCCTCCCTTCGACGCCTTCCACCTGCTGGTTGAATGCTACAATCCCGGGTCATGCCGAAGTCAAGCCACGCCGCCATGCTCGCAGCCGTCGTCGCCGTGTCGCTGCTCGTCCTCGCCGGGACATCCGCACCGGCCGGGGCGGCCGCTCCAGGCGCCCCGCAGGCCGCCGCCGCGCAGGCGGAGGAGGGTCCCGCGGGCGTCGTGAACTACACGCGCGTGGATGCGACCGTCGCGTGCGCGGGGGCGACCCCGCCCGAGGCGATGGCCGAGCTGAAGGAGCGCGGCTTTGCCGCGGTGATCAACTTCCGGACGGCCGGCGAGCAGGGCGCGAACGTCGACGCCGGGCAGGCGGCCGCCGAGGCCGCGGGCCTGAAGTACTACCACCTGCCGTTCCGGCAGGCCAGCGCCGAGGTGGCCGAGCAGTTCCTGGAGACCGTGTCCGATCCGGCGAACCAGCCGGTCTTCATCCACTGCGGCTCGGCCAACCGCGTCGGGGCCATGTGGTTGATCAAGCGCGTGCGGCTGGACGGCTGGAGCCCCGACGAGGCACTCGCCGAGGCCGAGCTGATCGGGCTGCGCAGCCCGGCGCTGAGGGAGTTCGCACTCGACTACGTCCGGGATGGCGGCTGATCGCCCGGGCGCGCTCGGCGACATGGGGCCGGAGGAATTCCGGCGCCACGGACACGCCCTCGTCGACTGGATCGCCGCCTACCTGAGCCAGGACGACCGCTACCCGGTCCTGTCGCGCGCCGCGCCCGGCGAGATCCGCGAGCGGTTGCCCGCCGCCCCTCCGCAGGCGGGCACGTCGTTCGACGCGATCTTCGCGGACTTCGAGCGTCATCTCCTGCCCGGCATCACCCACTGGAACCACCCCGGCTTCTTCGCCTACTTCGCCATCTCCGGGAGCGGGCCGGGCGTGCTGGCGGAGCTGCTGTCCGCGGCCCTCAACGTGCAGGCGATGCTGTGGCGCACCTCGCCCGCCGCGACCGAGCTGGAGGAAGTCGCCCTGGGCTGGCTGCGGCAGTTGCTGGGGCTGCCGGCCGCGTTCGAGGGGGTGATCTACGACACGGCCTCGGTGGCGAGCCTGCACGCGCTGGCCGCGGCCCGCGAGGCGGCCGTCCCGGACGTCCGCGCCCGCGGGCTGGCGGGACGCGCCGAGCTGGCGCCGTGCCGGGTCTACCTGTCCGAGCATGCGCACTCGTCGATCGACAAGGCCGTGATGACGCTGGGGCTCGGGCAGCGCGCCGTGCAGCGGATCGCCGTCGACGACCGGTTCCGCATGCGGCCCGACGCGCTGCGCGCGGCCGTGGCGGCCGATCGCGCGGCCGGCCGGACGCCGCTGGCGGTCGTCGCCACGGTCGGCACGACCTCCATGACCAGCGTGGATCCGGTGCCGGAGATCGCCGACGTGTGCGCCGCCGAGGGGATCTGGCTGCACGTCGACGCCGCGTACGCCGGCGCCGCCGCGCTGGTCCCGGAGACCGCCTGGGTCATGGACGACTGCGGGCGCGCGGACTCGGTCGTCGTCAACCCGCACAAGTGGCTCTTCACCCCGTTCGATCTGAGCGCGTTCTACTCGCGCCGCATGGACGCGATTCGCGCCGCGTTCGCGCTGACGCCCGACTACCTGGCGACGCCCGAGGCCGGGCGCGTGCGGAACCTGATGGATACCGGCGTGCAGCTCGGCCGGCGCTTCCGGGCGCTCAAGCTCTGGGCCGTGCTGCGCTACTTCGGGGCCGCCGGCATCCGCGAGCGGCTGGCCGAGCACATGCGCCTGGCGCGGCTGTTCGCCGGGTGGGTGGACGCCAGCGACCACTTCGAGCGGCTCGCGCCCGTGCCGCTCAGCGTGGTCTGCTTCCGGGCCAGGCCGCGGGCCTGGCAGGCGCCCGGGGACGACGGGCAGGACGGCCGCATCGAGCGCCTCAACGCGCAGGTGCTCGAGACGGTCAACGCCTCGGGCGACGTGTTCCTGTCGCACACGCGGATCGACGGGCGCTTCGCGCTGCGCCTGGCGATCGGCCACATCCGCACGGAGCAGCGCCACGTCGAGCGCGCCTGGACCCTGCTCCGGGAAGCGGCGTCCCGCGGCGCGGCCTGACCCGCCGACGCGCCCTCCGTCAGTCGGGCGCCGCCCACGCAGCCGCGCGGCGCCGTTCGCTCGCCCCGCCTGCGATATACTCGCCGGCCATGGACGTCGCGGTAGTCTCGCTCGGAGCGCTGCTGGTCGCCATCATCGTCAGTTGCACCATCCGGCTGCACGTCGGCTTCCTCGCCATCGCGCTGGCCTGGATCGTCGGCGTCTACGTGGCCGGGATGAGCCCGCGCGAGGTCATGGGCGGCTTCCCCACCCGGCTGTTCCTGACGCTGACCGGGGTCACCCTGCTGTTCTCGCAGGCGCAGGCCAACGGCACGCTGGACCGGATTGCGCGCAAGGCGGTCGAGTACTGCCGGGGCAACGTCGGCGTGATGCCGATGATGTTCTTCGCGCTCTCGTTCGTGATCGCCTCCATCGGCCCGGGCAACATCGCCACCGTGGCCCTGATCGCGCCGATGGGCATGGCCGTGGCGGGCCAGGTCGGCGTGCCGGCCTTCCTCATGGCCATCATGGTTGCCAACGGCGCCAACGCCGGCTCGCTGTCGCCGATCGCCCCGACCGGCGTCATCGTCAACGGCGTGATGGCCGACATCGGCCTCGGCGGCTACGAGGTGCTGAGCTACCTCAACAACATGATGGCGCACGCCGTCATCGCCTTCACTGCCTACTTCCTCTTCGGGGGCTGGCGGCTGCTGGGCCGCTACCACGCCGGCAGCGTGAGCATGCCGGGCGCCGCGGAGGATGCGGCCGGCGACGCGCCGGCGGGCAGCGAGTTCACGCGGGCGCAGTGGCTGACGCTTGGGGTCATCGGCACGCTCGTGACGGGCGTCGTGTTCTTCGACGTCGACGTCGGCCTGG
Source organism: uncultured Vicinamibacteraceae bacterium (assembly GCA_964569405.1). Classification (GTDB taxonomy): domain Bacteria; phylum Acidobacteriota; class Vicinamibacteria; order Vicinamibacterales; family UBA8438; genus JAAXGX01. Next base: position 6,137 of record CAZMWA010000193.1, read on the forward strand.
GCGCCTTCACGGCGGCCGTGGTGCTCTCGCTGCTGAAGGCCGGGGACGAGCTCGAGGCCGTCAAGATCATGCCGTGGCGCGTCATCATGCTGGTGTGCGGCGTGACCGTCCTCATTTCCGTGCTCGAGGCCACCGGCGGCCTCGACCTGTTCACGCGGGTGCTGGCCGGCATGTCCACCCCCAACACGGTGACCGCCATCATTGCCTTCTCGACCGGGTTCGTCTCCATCTACAGCAGCACGTCGGGCGTGGTGCTCCCGGCGTTCCTGCCGACGGTCCCGGGGCTCGCCGAGCAGCTCGGGGGCGTCGCGCCGCTGGCGATCGCCTCGTCGATGAACGTCGGCGCGCACCTCGTCGACGTGGCGCCGCTGTCGACGCTGGGCGCGCTGTGCATGGCCGCCGCGCCGGCCAGCGAGGACAGCCGCGCGCTGTTCAACAAGCTGCTGGCCTGGGGCTTCTCGATGACCGTCGTCGGCGGCTTCACCTGCTGGCTGCTGTTCACGGTGCTGCGGATCGGGCTCGGCTGAGACGGACCATCCAAGGAGAGAGTCATGACGAGATCGACGATGAAGTGGTGGGTGCTGATCGCGGTGCTGGCCGTGGCGGCCGCCGCGCTGCGGGCGAACGCGCCGGCCGACCTGCCGCAGATGGACGGCGTGCCGACCGCGGAGCCGGAGTCGGTCGGGATGTCCGCGAAGCGCCTCGAGCGTCTCGACCGGGTGATGCAGGGCTACATCGACCGCAACGAGGTCGCCGGCGTCGTGACCCTGGTGGCGCGGCGGGGCAAGGTCGTGCACTTCTCGGCCCTGGGGCAGCGCGACGTCGAGGCCGGCGCGCCGATGACCCACGACGCCATCTTCCGCATCGCGTCGATGACCAAGCCGATCGCGTCGGTGGCGCTGATGATGCTCTACGAGGAGGGCCGCTTCCAGCTCCGCGACCCGATCGGCCGCTGGCTGCCGGAGTTCGCGGACATGCAGGTGGCCGTGCCCGCGCCGCCGCAGGAGCGCCTGACCGGCCGCTACAAGACGGTGCCGGCCACCCGCCCGATCACCGTGCAGCAGATCCTGACGCACACCGCCGGGCTCGCCAACAGCTACCGCGGCATCACGCAGCCGGAGTTCATGGAGCGGGTCGCGCCCCGCAAGCCGGGCGACACGGTGGGCGCCATGCTGAAGCGGCTCGCGACGCTGCCGCTCAACTTCCAGCCGGGCGACCACTGGGAGTACGGGCGGGCCACCGACGTCGTGGGGCGGCTCGTCGAGGTGCTGTCGGGCCAGACCCTCGACGCGTACCTGAAGGAACGCATCTTCGCGCCGCTCGACATGGTCGACACCCACTTCTATCTGCCTCAGTCGAAGCTGGACCGCTTCGCGGCGCTCTACCGTCCGAACGCGGAGGGCACCATCGAGCTGGCGGAAGCGCCGACGGCGGAGAGCCGCTTCGTGGCCGAGCCGCACACCTACTTCAGCGGCGCCGGCGGGCTCGTGTCGACCGCGCGCGACTACTTCCGCTTCCACCAGATGATGCTGAACGGCGGCGAGCTCGACGGCGTCCGCATCCTCAGCCGCAAGACGGTCGAGCTGATGACCGCCAACCACACCGGCGACAAGGGCATCTGGCTGGCCGGGCCGGGCTACGGCTTCGGCCTCGGCTACGCGGTGGTCACCGACCTCGGGCCGTCGGGCACGCCGCGCTCGGAGGGCTCCTACTACTGGGGTGGTGCCTACGGCACGATCTTCTGGGTGGACCCGTCCGAGGAGCTGATCGGCATCCTGATGGAGCAGATCAGGCCGTACACCCACCTCAACGTCCGGCCGGACCTGGCGACGATGACGTACCAGGCGATCGTCGACTGAGCCGAATCCGCCGCAACGGGCTGCAGCGGATCGTTCTCGCAACGTTGGCGCCGGCGGGTCGGCCGGAGGCTCGGGGAGAACCCCCTTGACACGGCGGCCCGTCGCGTCATGATCAGATTGGAGGGGGCGCGGCGACCGGCATGAATGGAGACGGCGCGATGGAGAATCCCGTCACGCAGGCGCAGTTCGACGCCTTCCTGGTAGAGTTCCGCCAGCTCAAGGAGAGCTCGGTCACGAAGCACGATGTCTTTCAGGTCGTGTTCCTCGTGCAGACCGCCTACCTCGCGGTCGTCGTTGGCACCATCGTCGTACTGAACGCCGTCGACCTGCTGTGATCCCGGACGGCTGCCCCGCCGCTGACCCCGTCGAGTACGTCGGACATATCAATTGTGGCCGATAACCTGGATCGGGCGGGCAGCCCGCCCCAGGTGCATGGCCATGGTTGACGAGCGATCCGGCAGAACAGGAACGAATCCGTTGCGCAGCGCGGCGCGGCGCCCCTGGCGCTCGTGCGCCGCGCTGCTGCTGGCGGCCGCGGCGGCCGCTCCCGCGGCCGCCCAGACCTCGGGAACCATCGAGGGCACCGTCGTCGACACGCAGGGGCTGGCCGTCCCCGGGTCGACGGTAACGCTCGCGGGCGAGACGCTGATCGCCCCCGTCGTCGCGGTCACGCTCGTCGACGGGTCATACCGCTTCCGGGCGCTCGGGCGCGGGTCCTACGATCTGACGTTCGAGCTGCCCGGGTTCCGGACGCTCGTCCGCGAGGGCGTCATCGTCGAGGGCAACCGGGTGATCCGGATCGACGCGGCGCTGGAGCCGGCCGCCCTGGCCGAGACCGTGACGGTCACGGGCGCGGCGCCGGTCGTGGACGTCCGGACCACGGCGCTCGTGAACGACTTCGGCGAAGCGGAGCTGCAGGAGGTGCCGTCGGCCACCGACGTGTGGGCGGTGCTCGGCCAGACGGCCGGCGTCCGCATGCGCGGCTTCGACGTCGGCGGCTCGCACAAGAGCCAGCAGACCGGCTACGAGAGCTTCGGTGTACGGAGCCAGAACCGGATTCTCGCCGACGGCGTCGACACGACCGAGGGCAGCGGCGGCACGGGGTTCTACTTCGACTACTACTCCATCGAGGAGTTCACGACCACGGCCGCCGGCGCCGACGTCGAGATGACCGCCCCGGGCTCGCTCGTCATGATGACGATGAAGAGCGGCGGCAACGACTTCAGCGGCCTGTTCCACGGCGACTACGAGCACGAGAGCTTCGTGGGCGAGAACCGCGACGCGGACCTCGAGGCGCGCGGCTACACCGGCAACCCGAACCTGCTCTTCTTCGAGACCCACGCCGACGTCGGCGGGCCGATCGTGCGCGACCGGGCCTGGTTCTACGCGTTCTACAACCACTTCCGCATCGACAAGGCGGTCTCGGGGGTCGATCGCGCCCTGGCGACCGACCTGGGCGACTTCGACAACTTCGGGGGCAAGGTGACGGTGCGGCTGACCGAGCGCGACCGGTTGATCGGCTACACGCAGTGGGGGCTCAAGGAGAAGCCGAAGCGCGGGCTGTCTGCCGACGTCGGCCCCGACTCGGTGCTCGCGCAGGCGAGCTGGAGCCTGGCGCACAAGGCGGAATGGCAGCGCGTGTGGAACGACCGGACGTTCATGACCGCCGCGTTCAAGCACTTCGGGCTCTCGTGGCCGATGGTGCCGCAGGTCGATCCCGCGCAGCAGCCGCCGCGCCTGGACACGGCGACCGGCCGGCTGAGCGGCGCCGGCTGGTTTCCGGGCGTCGACGGTGCGCCCCCCTTCACCTTCGTGCGCGGGAAGCCGCAGGCCACCGTGACCCTGAACCACTACGCGCCCGACTTCGGCGGCAGCCACGATCTCAAGATGGGCTACGAGTTCCAGATCGACAGCAGCCGGTTCGGCTCGAACGCCAATTCCGGGCACGTCCGCTACCTCGACGACAGCGCCAACGTCCGCCCGTTCGGCGTCGACCGCATCATGCTCTTCAGCATGCCCGCCGAGGGCGAGATCGCCTCCGACAACCGCAACCGGCATCACGCGGCGTTCGTCCAGGACACGTGGCGGCCCGTGGACCGGCTCTCGCTGAACCTGGGCGTCCGCTACGCGCAGCAGCGAACGTACTTCCTGGACGCGGTCTCCAACCCCTTCCTGGCCGACTTCTTTCCCGGCGGCACCACCGCGGGCCGGACGAACGTCCTCTGGAACACCTGGGCGCCGCGGCTCGGCGTGACGTTCGCGCTGGCGCCGGACACGGTGCTGAAGGGACACTACGGCCGCTACTACGTGAACCTGGCCGACTCGCACGGGGTCGCCAATCCGGCCAGCACGGCCTGGATCCGCTACGCCTTCCTCGATCCGAACGCCAACGGCCTCTACGACGGCCCCGGCGAGCTGGGGGCGAAGCTGGACGACCTGGGCGCCACCGGCACCGAGCTGCGCGCCGAGGGAACGGCCGTCGACCCCGACCTGGCGCCGGAATACGTCGACGAGATCAGCGTCTCGCTGGAGCACGAGGTGGCGGCGGATACCTCCCTGCGGTTCTCCTGGGTGCGCAAGGACGTCAGCGGAGACAGCGGCATCTGGAACGCCCCGCAGCAGGGCGCGCTGCTCGCGGGGCGCGGCATCTCGTGCGCCGTGGACCCCGCGTGGGATTGCCCGCTGAACGCCCTGACCGGCGGCGTGCTGAACGTCCAGCGGGTCCCCGACGACGTGGCCTGGCTCGTCGACAACCGCCTCACCGCCTTCCCCGGCCTGGAGGCCGCCTACGACACGCTGCAGGTGGCCGTGAACCGGCGCTTCAGCGGCGGTTTCCTCCTGCAGGCCAGCGTCGACTACCAGTGGCGGGACGAGTTCCGCGCGGCCGGCGGCGAAAACCGGAGCCCGCTCTTCGCGGACCCGCTCGTCGTCGGCTCCGGCGGCCACGGCCGGATCTGGCAGAACCACGGCCTCGACGTCGACGGCCGGCAGGCGACCACCAACTGGGGGGCCCGCCTGCTGGCGCGCTACACGCTGCCGTACGACGTCGGGCTGTCGGCCAACGTCCGCCACCAGAGCGGCTGGCCGTACGCCCTGATTCAACGCGTGGACATCCCGGGCACCGGCACGAACCAGCCCATCTTCCTCACCGACCTGGCCGCCAACCGCTCCGAGAACGTGACGCTGGCCGACCTGCGCCTCGACAAGGCGTTCGCCGCCGGCGCCAGCGGCCGGCTGACCCTGATGCTGGACCTCTACAACCTCTTCAACTCCAATGCGGTGACCAACTTCTCGCTCCGCACGGGGGACGCCGAGCGCGTCATCGCCGCCCTCGATCCCATCGCGATGAAGCTGGGCGTGCGGTACGAGTTCTGAGGCGGAGGGCGCGCCGGATGAGGCTGCTGCACTACCTCGAGATCCGCAACTTCAAGCGTTTCGGCGACACGCAGCGCATCGAGCTCGACCACCCGGCGGTGCTCATCGGGCCGAACAACTGCGGCAAGACGACCGCCATTCAGGCGCTCGCCCTGTGGTCTCAAGCAGTGAGGGCTTGGCAGGAGAAGAAGGGACAGGCGCCGCCGAAGGAGCGTACCTCGACCTCGCTCAACCGTCTCAACATCGTCTCGGTGCCCGTGCAGCGCACGCGGTACTTCTGGCACAACGCCGCGGTGCGGACCGGCAACCGGGCCATACACCTGCAGATCAGGGTTGGCGTGCTGCACGACGGCCGCGTCGGGCCGGTCGCGATGACCTTCCGCAACCAGGGCGAAGACCTGGTGTACTGCACTCCCGATGCGGAGACGTTGGAGCGTCGCGAGGTGATCGAGACCGCGGCAGCGCTGAAGGTCGATCTGCTCTACCCGATGTCGGGGCTGGAGACCGAGGAACCGGTGCTGCAACGCGGGCGGATCGACGTGCTCCTCGGACAGGGGCAGACGGCGCAGGTGTTGCGCAACCTGTGTCTGCTGGTGTGGCAGGACAACCGGCAGCACTGGGCCCGGATCGCCGAGTGGATGCGGAGACTGTTCCATGTCGACCTGCGGGACCCGGTCCAGACCGGGCGGGGGAGCATAGACCTGCACTATCGGCAGGAAGGGGTGAAGGAACCGCTCGATATCGCCCTGGCGGGACGCGGGCTGCAGCAGATGCTGCTGATCTTCGCGTACCTCTACTCGCATCGCGGCAGCGTGCTGCTGATCGACGAACCGGATGCGCACCTGGAGATACTGCGTCAAAAGCAGGTCTACGTGTTGCTGCGCGAGCTCGCGGCCGAGAACGCATCGCAGGTGATTCTCGCCACGCACTCGGAAGTGATTCTCGGCGAAGCCCTCGACCACAACCTCACGCTGCTGCTGGCCGGTCGCAGCGACAACCTCGCAGCGAAGACGGACATCAGGAGCACGCTCAGGCACTACGGCGCCGAGCACTACGTGCGAGCCAGGCAACGAGGCTACGTGCTCTACGTGGAGAGCGGCACGGACGTAGAGGTGTTGAGATCCCTGGCCAGGAGAATCGGCCATACGGTAGAGCACGTGTGGGACGAGCGGATCAACTCGTTCTACGTCCAGGACAACTTTCCGGAGGACGGCCTCGATGCGGAGCTGGCGCGGGAGCACTTCTTTGCGTTGCGGAGCATGGTCCCCGAACTCCGCGGGCTCGCGCTGCTGGACAGTGACGGCAGAGAGCGCGCCGATTCCGATGACGGGGGGCTCCGGATCTCGTACTGGCGCCGCTACGAGTGCGAGAACTACATCGTGACGCCGGACACGTTGAGGAGCTTCGCACGGGACCGGTACAGCGCTGCGCCGCCCCTGTTCGAGGGGCACGGACAGGAGATTGACGAAGTCCTCGATGCCCTGATCCTGGAGCGGGTCTTCGAGGGGCGCGAAGGCGACTTCGCCGTGTGGAAAGCGGCGGATCCGGCTGCACGCCGCCTTGTGTGGACAGGCCAGACCGAGCGAGTCAAGCTCAGCGTCTTCGCGGAGGACTTCTTTCGGCGGCTTGCCGACAGGCTCGGCCACGCGATGTTGTTGCGGAAGGCCGAACTGTATCGACTCGTGGATTTCGTGTCGAATGACGAGATCCCCGAGGAAGTCGCCACCAAGCTGGATCTGCTTGAAGAGCTGTTCAGGAGTGCCCGGCCGGAAGAGGAGTCCTGACGCCCCGCCAACTTCTCGCCGCGCACGAGGGACGCCGAGCGCCGTTTGACAACCTGGCGACAGATGACCATGCTGGTCATGTGAGCATTGCAACGAGCGTGGCGGCGCTCAAGGCCCGGCTCAGCGGGTGGCTCAGCGAGTTCCTGAGGCAGGTCAAGGCCGGCAACGACGTGATAGTCACGGAGCGCGGCGTTCCGATCGCGCGCCTGACCGGCCTGGATCCCCTCGAGCAACGTGCAGCCCGGCGTGTCCACCTGGCGCGGGCCGGAGTGCTCGCGCTGGGCCGCGGAACACGACCTGCAGCACTGCTCATCCCGCCTCGTGGCGAGCCTGTCGGGCGGGATGTGCTCGACGCCCTGCTCGCGGAGCGCGCCGAGTCCCGGCTAGGAGGCGTCAAGCGACGTGATCGCGCACGTAGTCTGCCAACACGCGATTGACGAGCGTTTGATACCCGATGCGGCGTCTGGCCGCCTCGGTCCGCAAGGCCTCCAGCACGTCCGGGTCTACACGAATCGCGATGAGTTGCCGTGCCCGCTCGCCCAGCGGCGGCCTTCCCACGGGGCGCATCGATCGCAACTGCGCCTCCGACGCTTCCGGAATATCCGAGAAGTCAATCGCTTCGTCCACCGGTGTACGCTGCCCTCTCCCCGCGGCTCGCTCGTCGCGCGCTGATGATCCTGACCTTTCGCCATCGGCGAAGACCGTAGCCGCTTCCCCGAACGAGACGCCGTGTTTCGCCCGGTACCGCATTCGGGAGACCATGCCCAGGAGCAATCCGGCGATGGCGACGACAGCAACCACGACGATCCGTGCGCGCATGACAGCCCCTTTCAGGAATGCGCGGGTCTGGAGACGACGACGCTGGCGACGGTGGCCGAGGCGGACAGAACTCTCTCGCGTGCGGCCAGCGGCCAATCCAAGCACACGCCCCACCTCCGGCTACGGTGCCCGGAACGTGTCCGGCAGGATCGACTGGAACTGCAGGCCCCACTGGCCGTCCTGCTGCGTGATGATGAAGAGGGACGGCACGGTGCGGTAGGCCGTGCCGTCCGCGTGGCGGCGGCTGAACACCACCTCGAAGTGCACCTTGTCCGGGGCCACCTGCAGGGGCTCGGCGTGGTCGATGGTGCTGTGGTCCCAACCCTCCGTCTGCCTGAGGCGCGCGAAGTCGGTCACGACGTCGGCGGGGCCTTCCCGCACGCTGACCTGCCCGTTGCCGCCCAGGCTGAGCCGCGGGTAGTTGCAGGCGGCCGTGATGGCCTCGTTGTCCTCGGCGTTCCACGCCCGGAAGTACTCGTCGAGCGCCGCGCGGGCGTCTTCCAGCGGATCCTGCGCCGACGCCGGCGCGGCCAGCGCGGCGGCGAGGACAACCGCCGCGCCCAGCGTGAGCTTCCTCATCGAGGTCTGCCTCCCCCCTTCAGAAAATCGCCACCGGCACGACGGTCGAGCCGGTGGCGCCCTGGATCTTGAGCGGCTGCACGACGAAGGCGAACTCGTACACGCCGGCGGCGGCCAGCTCGTCCAGACGCATGCGCTCCACCAGGTGGATGCCGTGGACCACGAGCATCATCTGGTGAATCGGCAGCGAGACCTCCGGATCCGGGTTGGGCGAGACCTCGATCGGCTGGTTGTCGGCGCCGAGCAGCATCGGATCGTGTTCGATCAGCCACTCGGCCGCCGCCACGCCGATGCCCGGGTTCGTCGCCATGAAGCGCTCCCCGTCGGTGTCCCAGAGCACGCCCCAGCCGGTGTGGATCAGCACGGCGTCGCCTGGCTCGAGGGCCACGCCCTGCCGGTCGAGCGCCTGCTGCAGGTCGTCGACCGTGATCTCGTACGTGTCGGGCAGCATGTCGACGCCCTTGAGCGCCGCCACGTCGATCAGCACGCCGCGCGTCATGAGCGTGCCGACGTTCTCGACGCCCAGGCGCGTGAAGCCGTCGCGCGTCATGACCTCGTTCTGGTCGAAGCAGTTGTAGAGGCTGTCGCCGATGGTCTGGTGGGCGAAGCCGTCGAACTGCGTGCCTACCTGGCCCATCTCGGTGACGACGAGCTCCTCGTTCGAGGCGCGGCGGTTGGTACCGGCGGGCGCGCCGGTGGGCTTCATGTAGAGGTCGAAGTGCCGGGCGCCGAGCGGTATCGCCCCGTGCAGGACCTGCCCGAGCTCGATCACCCGTCCGGTCCGGATCAGGCCCGCCGCGCGGAGCACGGTCTCCGGGCCCATGTGATTGGCCGCGCCGCGCTCGTCGCCCGCGCCCCACCTGCTGGGACAGCGCTCGTCGGGCGCCGGCGGCGTCCAGGACTGCGCGGCGGCGGGCACGCCGACGGCGAGGGTGAGCACGAACGAGGTGACGGCGGCCAGGGTGGTGAATCGCATGACTTCCTCCGTGACTGGGCTTCCATCAGACGGGGCTGCGCCCCGAGC
>CAZMWA010000194.1:0-31211 GCA_964569405.1 uncultured Vicinamibacteraceae bacterium
GACCATGGCGCGGCTGGCGTTCTCGCAGGCCCGCGCGAGCGGCGTCACGCCGTGGTCGTCGGCGGCGTTCGGGTCGGCCCCGGCCCGCAGGAGCAGGTCGACGGCCTCGCCGTCGTCCCAGTGGGCGGCCCAGAGCAGCGCGGTCGCCCCGTCGGCGCGCGCCGTGTCCGGGTCGAGCCCTTCGTTCTCGAGCAGGGCGCGCACGCGCGCGGTGTCCCGGTCCGCCATCGCATCCACCAGGCGCAGATCGGGCGGCGCGGCCGCCACGCCGCCGGCCGCGGCCAGGAGCAAGGCGAGAGACAGGCAGGCAAGACGCTCGGTCGGGACGCGCATGGGTGTCCTCCCGCGTTCGGGTTCGCTGTGAGCGGTCGACTCGGCTGCCCGCATTCTAGCTTTCTTGCCTGCCGGCCGCAAAGGTGGTACAAACGGCGAAACACACGCGGGCGGGCGACCGCCGGAAGAAGGCTTCATTATGTCCAAGCTGAGAGTGGTTGGCGCCGTATGTCTCGCGGGCATGGTCGTGGCGGGGGCGCCGCTGCCGGCCGCGGGTCAGACCGAGGCGCCGTCGCGCGCGCTGCTCGACCGGTACTGCGTGACCTGTCACAACGAGCGGCTGCAGACGGCCGGCGTGATGTTCGACCAGGTCGACATCGGCGACGTGGCCGCTCACCGCGAGCTGTTCGAGAAGGTCGCCAAGAAGCTGCTCAGCGGGCAGATGCCGCCGCAGGGGCGGCCGCGGCCCGAGCCGGCGGCGGTGGAAGCGTTCCTGACGGCGCTCGAGGGCGAGCTCGACCGGGTGGCCGACGCGGCGCCCAACCCCGGGCGCGTCGCGTCGCACCGCCTCAACAGGACCGAGTACGTGAACGCCGTGCGCGATCTGCTGGCGCTCGAGATCGACGGCGAGGCGCTGCTCCCGAGCGACATGGCCGGCTTCGGCTTCGACAACAACGCCGAGGTGCTCGCCATGACCCCGGCGTTGATGGATCGTTACATCACCGCGGCCACCAAGGTCAGCCGCCTCGCGGTCGGCACGCTCGAGAACCGCCCGGCCATCCAGGTCTACCGCATCCCCACCGGGACGCGGCAGGAAGCCCGCATGGGCGAGGACCTGCCGTTCGCGACCCACGGCGGGCTGGCCGCGCGCCATGCCTTCTCGCTCGACGGCGACTACCTCTTCCGCATCCGGCTGCAGCGGAGCGACGTCGGGGAGACCATCTTCGGCAACATCGCGGAGCGCGAGTACCACCTCGAGCTGCGCATCGACCACGCGCTCGTCGGGCGCCTCTCGGTCGGCGGCGAGTTCGCGGGCCAGGTCGAGTACACCCTGACCGGCGGCGGCATCGCGCCGCCGGACGACGACATCGTCCACCAGCAGATCGCGCTGTACAACCAGACCGCCGACAACGACCTGGTCCTGCGCCTCCCCGTCCGGGCCGGGACGCGGCTCGTGTCGGTGGCCTTCACCGACGTGGCCCCGTCGGCCTCCCGGGGGGAGGGCGACAACGTCGTGGCCGGCATCGCGACGCTGGAGATCCACGGGCCCTTCCTGGGGCGGGTGCCGGAGGAGACGCCGAGCCGCGGGCGCATCTTCGTGTGCCAGCCGGCCACGCCGCAGGACGAGGATCCCTGCGCGCGGGAGATCGTCAGCACGCTGGCGCACCGCGCGTACCGGCGTCCCGTGACCGACGCCGACCTGGCGCCCCTGATGGCGATCTACGAGATCGGCCGCGCCGCCGGCGACTTCGAGACCGGCGTCGCGCGGGCCCTCGAGGCGCTCCTGAGCATGCCCGCGTTCCTCATGCGCGCGGAGTCCGATCCGATCGACGCCGAGACCGGGACCGCCTACCGGATCAGCGACCTGGAGCTGGCGTCGCGCCTGTCCTTCTTCCTGTGGCGCAGCATTCCGGACGACGAGCTGCTGGAGGTGGCCGCGAGCGGCCGGCTGCGCGAGCCCGACGTGCTGGCGCAGCAGACGCGGCGCATGCTCGCGGATCGCCGCGCGACGCGCTGGATGAACGACTTCCTGGGCCAGTGGCTGCAGATTCGCAACCTCGCGACGATGGTGCCGGACCCGTTGCGGTTCCCCGGCTTCGACGCCACGCTGCGCGAGGCGATGGTTCGCGAGACCGAGCTGTTCTTCGAGAGCCAGGTGCGCGGCGACCGCAGCGCGCTCGACCTCCTGAGCGCCGACTACACCTACCTGAACGCCAGGCTGGCCGACCACTACGGCATCCCCGACGTGTACGGCAGCCACTTCCGCCGCACCCCGGTCCCGGACGCCTCGCGGCAGGGGTTGCTGGGGCACGGCAGCGTCCTGACGGTGACCTCCTACGCCGACCGCACGTCGGTCGTGCTCAGGGGCAAGTGGGTGCTCGAGACGCTGCTCGGCTCGCCGCCGCCGCCGCCGCCCGCGAACGTGCCGCCGCTGCCGGAGAACGACGGGCGGAGCGCGCCGACGTCGCTGCGCGAGCGGATGGAGCAGCACCGCTCGAACCCCGTCTGCGCGAGCTGCCACGCCAACCTCGATCCGCTGGGCTTCGCGCTCGAGAACTTCGACGCCATCGGCCGCTGGCGCGAGGACGACGAGGGCGCGGCAATCGACTCCGCAATCACCTGGCGGGACACGCACATCGAGAACCCGGCGGCCTTCCGGGCGGCGCTGCTGGAGCAGAGCGAGGACGAGTTCGTCCGCACCGTCGTCGAGAAGCTGATGACGTACGCCCTCGGGCGGGGCCTCAACTACATGGACGCGTCCACCGTGCGCGGGATTGCGCGGGATGCGGCCCGCGACGACTATCGCTGGTCGTCGCTCATTCTCGGCGTCGTCGAGAGCGCCCCGTTCCAGCAGCGGCTGGTGCGGGAGTCTGGTCAACAACAAGCGGAGCAGTAGCCAACAGGCGGAGCGATAGCCCATGTTCATTACCAAGAAGCGTTTGTCTCGTCGGGCGGTGTTGCGCGGCGCCGGAGCCACGATGGCCCTGCCGCTGCTGGACGCGATGGTGCCGGCGCTCACGGCCCTGAGCCGGACGGCGGCGTCACCGGCGCGGTTGCGCCGGCTGGGCGTCTTCTACGTGCCCAACGGCATGTCGATGGGCTACTGGTGGCCGCGGGCCGAGGGGGCCATCGAGGAGATGCCGCCGACGCTGCGGTCGCTCGCGGCCCTCAAGGACAAGACGCTGCTGCTGGGCGGCCTGGCCGACAAGCCGGCCGACCTCATGGAGGGTGGCGGCGACCACGCCCGCTCGGCGGGCACCTTCCTGACGGCGACCACGTTCAGGCTGACGGCCGGCGCCGACGTGTACGCGGCGGTGTCGATGGACCAGGTCGCCGCGCGCGAGCTCGGCAAGAACACCCAGCTCACGTCGCTGGAGCTGGGCATCGAGTCGAACGCGATGGTGGGGACCTGCGACGGGGGCTCGAGCTGCGCCTACACCAACACCATCGCCTGGCGCACGCCGACCACGCCGCTGCCCGTCGAGCGCGATCCGCGCGCCGTCTTCGAGCGCCTCTTCGGCACCAGCGGCAGCACGGATCCGGCGGCCCGTCTGGCCCGGCTCGAGCGCGACCGGACCATCATCGACGCCGTCTCGTCCGAGTTGAAGCGCCTGGAGCGCATCCTCGGGCCGGGCGACCGGCTCAAGGTGGCGGAGTACGTCGACTCGGTGCGCGACGTCGAGCGGCGCATCACCACCGCCGAGCGGCAGAGCTCGCGCGAGCTGCCGCTGGTGGACGAGCCCGCGGGCATCCCGGACGACTACGCCACCCACGCGAAGCTCCAGATGGACCTGCTGGCGCTCGCGTTCCAGACCGACCTGACCCGCGTCAGCACCTTCATGCTGGCCAAGGAGGTCAGCGGCCGCGCCTACCCCGAGATCGGGGTCTCCGACTCGCACCATCCGCTGTCGCACCACCAGGACGAGTACGGCAAGCTGGAGCGGCTGCACAAGATCAACGAGTACCACTTCCAGCAGTTCGCGCACCTGGCCGCCCGGATGGACGCCATGCCGGAAGGCGACGGCACGATGCTGGACCACACGGTCTTCCTGTACGGGACCGGCATCAGCGACAGCAACACGCACTTCCACGACGACCTGCCGGTCGCGGTCGTCGGGGGCAAGAACGCCGGGATCCGCGGCGGCCGCTACGTCCGGCATCCCATGGGGACGCCGATCTCGAACCTCTACGTCTCGTTGCTCGACCGGCTGGGCGTGCGCGTCGACAGCTTCGGCGACAGCACGGACCGGATCGGTTCGCTCACCTGAGCCGCCGCCAGGCCGGCCCGGCCCCTTGCGGCCGGGTCGGCCTCTGGGGCATTCGTCTGATTCAAGCGTGGTCGCGGTCCGGCACGAAGCCGCGCTGGAGGTCGAGCGCCATCGGCGGCGGCTCGTGCTCCACGAGATACGCGAACTCGTCGCGGAAGCGCTCCAGGGGGACGCCGGCCGTCGCCGCCAGATTCGCCAGCTCGTGCGGGTCGTCGAAGTCGTCGCGGCGCAGGCGCAGCATGTACTGGCGGGCGATGCGGTAGCGGCTCGAGTCGATGTCGACCAGGCGCACGCTCGCGCGGCCGGTCTCCGGATCGATCAGCTTGTCGAACGGGATGGGGATGAACTGTCCCGCCTGCATCGAGATCATCGCGGCGTTGCCGCCGGCCAGCACGTAGCGTGCGGCGCAGTAGCCGAGGTCGCGCGTGTACTCCATGTCGGCCGGGATGGGGTCGGCGCAGCGCAGCTCGTAGCCGATGTTCTTGGCGACGATGGTCGTCTTGAGCCCCAACTCCGCGAGCCGCGCGGCGACCGCGTCCTTGAGTAGCGCGCCGATGTTGATCTCCGCGAGCCGGACGTTGCCGTGGGCGTCGCGCTCCACGCTCTCGAGCTCGGTCAGGTCGTCCGGATCGATCCCCAGGCTCAGGCCCTCGGCCAGCACCGCCACGCCGTCGCGCCGGCCGGCCGTCAGGCGCTTGATGAGGGCGCCCGCCAGGGTGTCGACCAGCGTCTTGAGACGCAACCGCCGGCCGCCGAACTCCTCCAGAATGAGCGTCAGCGTGGCGCCTGCCGACTTGCCGATGCCGAGCGCGAGGTGTCCCGCCTTGCGCCCCATGGCCGTCACGAAGTACCAGCGCGACGTCGTCTTCGCGTCGACCATCAGGTTCTTGAGGATCTCGACACCGGCGTGGCGCGCCGTCTGAAACCCGAACGTGTCCACGTAGGGCGGCAGGTCGAGGTCGTTGTCGATGGTCTTCGGCACGTGCACCACCGGGATGCGCCCCGCCGCACGCTGCACGAGCCGGTGGGCCGTGTACGCGGTGTCGTCCCCGCCGATCGTGATCAGCCGCGTCACGCCCAGCCGCAGCAACGACACCACCGTGTTCTCGAGATGCTCCTCCCGCAGCGTCGGGTTGGCGCGCGAGATCCCGATGTGGGAGCCGCCCCGAAAGTGGATGCGGCTGACCCCCGCGATGGTGAGCGGCGTCACGTGGTCGATGTCGCCGTGCATGATCCACTCGAAGCCGTCGTGGATCCCGATGACCTCGACGTCCGCCAGCCGGCCCCGGATGGTCGCCGCGCTGATGACGCTGTTGATGCCGGGCGCCGGCCCGCCGGCCACGAGAATCGCGAGCTTTTCGTGTTGCATTGTGGGGGAGCTGCGCCGTTCTAGCGCGCGGAGCCCTGGTCGTCCAGCGGGTAGCCGTGGCGCTTCAGGCGCTCGGCGGCGTCGGCGCAGCGCCGGTGCCGCGCTTGGCGGCAGAGGCTGCGGCCCCGGTCGTAGGCCGCCCGCGCGCGCCGCCGGTCGCCCTCGAGGTCCGCGATCTTGCCCAGCTCGATGTGGGCCTGCCCCCTGACCCAGGCCGCGGCCGGGCCGGCCTCAGCGGCGGCCAGGTCCGGCAGCGCCTCCGCGACGCGGCCGCGCGCCACGCGGGCCGCGCCCCGCACGAGGTGCCAGACGGCCTGCTCGCCCGCCATGCGCGTGCGATCGTCCTGCGCCAGCGCGGCGAACCCGGCGTCGATGGTCCGTTCCGCGGGGACGGCCCGCTCGTCGCGCAGCCAGGTCGCCGCGGACTCGAGCCAGAGCAGGCGGTTGCGCGGGAAGCGGCGCCGCAGGTCGTTCAACGCCCGCTGCGCGCCGCCGTACTCGCGCTCGCGGTTGTACAGCAGCACCAGCGCGAACTGGGCTTCCGCACGCGTGTCGCCCGGATAGGCGGCCGCCTCCTCGATGAGCCGGAGGGCCTCGGCCCGGCCGCCGTCGAATCCGACGAGATACGCCAGCATGCGGAACGCCCGGGGCAGCAGCGAGACCAGGTAGCGGTACATGCCGAGCGTCAGCGCGGCGTCCTTGCGGCGGGGATCGAGCTCGAGCACGGTCTGGTGCGCCTCGTACGCCTGCTTCGCCTGGCGCAGCGCCGGCAGCACGTCGCCCCGGATCGACGCCCGGTACGAGGCCGCGAGCGCAACCGAGGCGCCCAGCTCGTAGTGCGCGTCCGGGTCGTCCGGCGCGCGATCCACCGCTGCCTCCGACAGCTCGACGGCCCGCTCGATGTGCGACTCGAAGCGGCGGGCGAGGTCCTCGGGCGGCCGCGGGGTCCGGACGCGCCGCCGGCTGATGGCGCCGCCCGCGCGGGACAGGTTGTTGTCGACCAGCACCCGGCCCTGCAGGAAGAGAATGCGCAGCCAGGTGATGGCCGCGATGCCGCGCTGCGCGGCCGGGTCGTCCGGGGCCTCGCGGATGGCCTGCTCGAAGACCGCGACCGCCTGGTCGTGGTCCAGGTTGTACGCCAGGTCGTAGCCCCGCCGCAGCAGATCCGCCCGGCGCCCGGCGCCCTCGGCGGCCCCGGCGAGTCCGGGCGCGGCCGCCAGCAGCGCGCCGGCGACGGCGGCGGCCACGGCCCGTCGGCAGGCGCAAGTCGACATCCTGCGCCAATGATAGCGGCCCTCTGCCGGCTTGTCAGCGCCGGGCGCCCGCCGGCTTGCGCGCCGCCGGGACGCGGTGGACACTGTCCCCGTGGCGGAGCGACCGCAGCGACGCATCCGGACGATCGACGCGCATGCCGCCGGCCAGGCCCTGCGGCTCGTCGTGGGCGGGTTCCCGCGGCCGCGCGGGCGGACCATGGCGGACAAGCGCGACTGGTTGCGGCGGCGCTGGGACCGGCTGCGGCGCGCGCTCATGCGCGAGCCGCGCGGGCATGCCGGCATGTGCGGCGCGGTGCTGACCGAGCCGGTGACGCCGGGCGCGCACGCCGGGCTGCTCTTCATGCACGCCGGCGGCTACACGCCCCTGTCCGGCCACGGGGTCGTCGCGGCGGTCACCATCGCGCTCGAGCGCGGCCTGCTGCACCTGGCCGACCCGGCGGCGGAGGTCGTGCTCGACACGGTGGCGGGGCCGGTGACCGCCCGGGCCGAGCGGTCCGGCGGCCGCGTCACGCGCGTGTCGTTCCGGAACGTGCCCGCCTTCGTCCTGCAGGCCGGCGTCGGGGTGCGGCTGCGGGACCGGCAGGTGGCGGTCGACGTCGCGTTCGGCGGCATGTTCTACGCGATCGCCGACGGCGAGGCGCTCGGCGCGGCGGTGCGGCCGGACGGGCTGCCCGCCCTGCGGCGGCTCGGCCTCGAGCTGTGCCGAGCGGCCGACGCGGCCGTCGCGCCCGTCCATCCCCGGGATCCCGGGCTCAAGGGGATTCACGGCGCCATCGTCGTCGGGGCGCCCGACGGCAACGACGCCGATCTGCGCAGCGTCACGATCTTCGCCGACGCGCGGGTCGATCGCTCGCCGAGCGCGACCGGCACCGCGGCGGCCATGGCGGTGGTCGCTGCGATGGGCATGCTGGAGCCGGGCCGGCCGTTCGTCCACGAGAGCCTGGCGGGCACCCGCTTCGTCGGCCGCGTCGAGGGCCGCACGACCGTCGGCGGCCTCCCGGCCATCGTGGCCCGCATCGCGGGCGAGGCGTGGATCACCGGGGAGCACGAGTTCGTGATCGACGCGGAGGATCCGCTGGCCGACGGTCTGGCCTCCTGACCGGGGGGTCAGGTCGCGGCGGACTCGGCCTCGGCGGCCGCGGCGAGGAACGCGGCGGCCTGCCGCGCGTGCTCCTCGAGGAGCGCGTGCGACCAGGCGTCCTGCAGGGTCGCGAGCACGGTCCGGTGGTACCAGACCATCTGGTCGAGCGGTGCGCTGAACGGCCGGATGAACGGGCGCCCCTGGGTGCGGAGGCCCTGCGTCATCTTCGACAGGTTGTGGATCTTGTCGGCCGACGCCACCGCCCGCGCGCCGGCGCGCGGCGTCACCCGCAACTGCTCGATGTAGGCTTCCTTGCGCGCCCGCCACGGACGGGGCCGCGGCGGCTCGGAGACGTCCTGCACCATCGCCAGCACGAGCGCGCCGAACCGCGAGCGGATGACGTCCGGCTCCAGCGCCGTGTCCTCGAGCGTGTCGTGCAGGAGCGCCGCGACGACGGTGTCCTCGTCGCACCCGTGGTCGGCCGCGATCATGGCGACCGACGTCACGTGCGAGACCTCGAAGCCGCGACCGGCCTTGCGCCGGCTCAGGCCGTGCGCCTCAAGCGCCGTGGCGAGGGCGAGCTCCACGCGCGGGGAGTACATCGATCGTCGCCGGTGCGCGCCGTCAGCGGCGGGCCTGGCCGGACTCGGACGGCGCCACGTAGCTCCGGCGCGCCCGCGCGGACATGCCGCGGCCGCGGACCCGCACGTCCACCGCATGGAGCCGGCCGTCGCGCGCCCGGGGCGAGAACCCGATGACGTACTGGCTGTGGAGCTCCTGCGACACGCGCGTGAACGTGGCGCCGAGCTCGTCCGTCTCCTCCAGCTCGAAGTAGCCGCCGCCGGTTTCGGCGGCCAGCTCGCGCAGGCTGCGGTCCGGGCGCGTGCGCCGGTTGCGGAGGCCGTCGAAGTACTCGACCTCCATCCCGATCGAGTAGATCATGACCTCTTCGGCCACGGCCCGCTGGAGGACGTCCCGCCAGCCGACGTCGCTGGCGCTGTCCTGGCCGTCCGTCAGCACCAGGATCACCTTCCGCCCCGCGACGCCGCCGAGCGCGTCGAGCGACGCCGCCACGGCGTCGTGGAGGCGCGTGTCGTTGCCGAAGTCGAGCCCGTCGAGCTCGCCGATCAGCTCGTCGCGGTCGCCGATGAACTGGGCCGGGACGATCTCGATCTTGTCGTTGAAGGCGCCCACCCGCGCCCGGTCGTCCGGCAGCATCCTGATCAGGAACTGCTCGGCGCCCGCCATGATCAGATCCATCACGTTGGTGGTGCTGATGCTGGTGTCGAGCATCACGACGACCGTGATCGGCCGCACCGCGTTCTCGAACAGCACGATCTCCTGGGGCTCGCCGTCGTCGAAGATCGTGAAATCGTCCTGCAGCAGATCCGGGACCAGACGCCCGTTGCGATCGGTCACGGTCACGTACAGATCGACGAGCTCCGTCCCGCTCCGGAACAGCGGCTGCTCCTGGCTCTCGAGCGGGCCCGCCTGGAACGTCACGAGAACGGCCGCCGCCGCGACGAGTGCGCGCCTCATGCTCATCCCGCGAGCTTAGCAACCCGGCTGGCGCGGCGCAACGTTTCGGCGGGTGGCGGGCCCCGCAAAACGTGGTACGCTCCGGATGCGTGCCACGAGGGAGGAGACATGGGTAGGTACATGATGAGGCTGCTGGCGTTGACCGCGGCGGCGACCGCGTTGCTCGCCGGGCCGGCGTCGGCCGAGCTGTCGCCCGCCGTGGCGGCGCCCTATCTGCACATCCAGGCCGCGCTGGCCGGCGACTCCATCGAGGGCGTGGCGGAGGCTGCCGAGGCGGTTGCCGCGGCCGCCGGCGAGCTCGGCGACACGGGCGCGGCCATCGTCACGGCGGCGCGCGCGGTGGCGCTGGCCGACGACCTGACGAAGGCGCGCGCGGCCTTCGGCCTGTTGAGCGACGCGGTGATCGGCTACGCGCGCGAGGTGGGCCTGGGCGAGCTGCGGCTGGCCTTCTGCCCCATGGCCCGCAAGTCGTGGATTCAGGAGGACGGCTTCATCGCCAACCCGTACCACGGCTCGGAGATGCTCGACTGCGGGTCGTTCCGCGGGCTCCGCCAGTGAGAGACGGGCGCTCCGTGTGTGCGGCGGCCGTCACGCTCGCGGCGGTCGCGGCGTGCCTCGCGCTACCCGCGGCCGGCGGCGCGCAGCCGGCGGGAGAAGGTCTGCCCGCCTGCGACCCCGACAACGGCGGGCTGACGCTGCCCGACGGTTTCTGCGCGCTGGTGGTCGCCGACGGGCTCGGCCGCGTGCGGCACCTCGACGTGGCCGCCAACGGCGACATCTACGTGCGCAACCGGGGCGCGCGCGGCGGCCCGACCGGCGACGAGGACGAAGGCGTCATCGCGCTGCGGGATGCCGACGCCGACGGGCGCGCCGAGATCGTCGAGCGCTTCGCCGACCACTACGGGACGGGTCTCGAGCTCCACGGCGGCCATCTCTACGTCTCGACGTTCATGGAGATCCTGCGCTATCCGCTGACGCCCGGTCGCCTTCTGCCCGCGGGTCCCGCCGAGTCGATCGCGTCCGGCTTCCCCATGCAGCGGGGGCACCCGGACAAGCCGTTCGCGTTCGACGGCGACGGGCACATCTACGTGAACGTCGGCGCGCCCTCGAACAACTGCCAGCAGCGGGCCAGGACCCCCGGCTCGCCCGGGCTGCAGCCGTGCCCGCAGCGGGAGCGGCAGGCCAGCGTGTGGCGCTTCGACGCCGGCCGTCCCGGCCAGACGCAGGCCGACGACGGGCACCGCTTCGCGCTCGGCACCCGCAATCTGCTCGGCATCGCGTGGGACCGGGTCAGCGGCGCGATGTACGCCATGCAGCACGGCCGCGATTCGCTCGCCAGGCTGTTCGGGGCGTACTACGACGACGAGGAGAGCGCGGAGCTGCCGTCGGAGGAGCTGATCCGGCTGCGCGACGGGGCCGACTACGGGTGGCCGTACTGCTATTACGATCACCTCCGGGAGCAGCGGATGCTGGCGCCGGAGTACGGCGGCGACGGCCGGGACGCGGGCGACTGCGCGCAGTACGAGCGGCCGCTGGTCACCTTCCCGGGCCACTGGGCGCCCCACGACATGCTCTTCTACACGGGCAATCAGTTTCCCGCCCGCTACGCGGACGGCGCGTTCGTCGCGTTCCACGGATCCTTCAACCGGACGCCGTTCGAGCAGGGCGGCTACCAGGTGGCGTTCGCGCCGCGCGGCGACGGCGAGCTCAGCGGCGAGTGGGAGACGTTCGCCGACGGCTTCGCCGGGGCGTCGCCGCTCATGAGCTCCCGCGACGCCGCCCACCGGCCCGCCGGCATCGGGCAGGGCCCGGACGGCTCGCTCTACGTGACCGACGATGCCGGCGGTCGCGTCTGGCGCATCCTCTACACTGGGAGCTGACGCGCTCCCGCGGCCGGCGCGCCCGCCCACGCGGGAACCGGTGCGCCGGCGGCTGAACCCATGACCGAGCCAGCACCCCTGTCCGACGGCGGCGACGCGCGCGGCGGCGATGTTCGCTCCGTGCTGCACGCGGCGCTCGCGCGGCGCATCCTGATACTCGACGGCGCCATGGGCACGATGATCCAGCGGCGCGGGCTCGGGGAGGCGGACTTCCGCGGCGAGCGGTTCGCCGCTCATCCGCAGGACCTCAAGGGCGACAACGACCTGCTGGCGCTGACCCGGCCCGACGTCATCGAGGCGATCCACGACGACTACCTCGCGGCGGGCGCCGACATCATCGAGACCAACACGTTCAACGGCACCGCGATTGTCCAGGCGGACTACGGCCTCGAGCCGATCGTTTACGAGCTGAACCGGGAGGCGGCGCGCGTCGCCCGGCGGGCCGCGGCGCGCTGGACCGCCCGCACGCCGGAGCGCCCGCGCTTCGTGGCCGGCGCCATCGGCCCCACGAACCGCACGCTCTCGATGTCGCCCGACGTCAACGACCAGACCTTCCGCGCGACGACCTTCGAGGCGCTGCGCGACGCCTACGCCGAGCAGGCCCGCGGCCTGGTCGACGGCGGCTGCGACCTGCTGATGATCGAGACGATCATCGACACGCTGAACGCCAAGGCGGCCATCTTCGCCGTCCGGGAGGTGTTCGACGAGAAGGGCGTCGAGCTGCCCCTGATGCTGTCGGTGACGATCACCGATCGCAGCGGGCGCGTGCTCTCGGGTCAGACCGTCGACGCGTTCTGGGTGTCGGTGGCCCACGCCCGCCCCTTCTCGGTCGGCATCAACTGCGCGCTCGGGGCGCGCGAGATGCGCCCGTACCTCGCGGAGCTGGCCCGCATCGCCGGCACGTGGATCAGTTGCTACCCCAACGCCGGCCTGCCGAACGCGTTCGGGGAGTACGACGAGCGGCCCGCCGAGACGGCCGCGCTCCTGCGCGAGTTCGCGACGAGCGGCTTCGTGAACCTGCTCGGCGGCTGCTGCGGCACCACGCCGGATCACGTGCGGGCGGTCGCCGAAGCGGTCCGCGACGTCGCGCCCCGCCGGCTGCCGGCGCCGCCCCCGTCGCCGGTCACGGAGTACAGCGGGCTCGAGCGGCTCGCGGTGCGGCCGGACGGCAACTTCCTGATGATTGGCGAGCGGACGAACGTCACGGGCTCGCGCCGCTTCGCGCGCCTGATCAGGGAGGAGGACTACGCCGCGGCGGCCGACGTCGCGCTCGAGCAGGTCCGCGGGGGCGCCAACGTCATCGACGTGAACATGGACGAGGGGCTGCTCGACTCCGAGGCGTGCATGAGCCGCTTCCTGCGCCTCATTGCCACCGAGCCGGAGATAGCGCGCGTGCCGGTGATGATCGACAGCTCGAAGTGGTCGGTCATCGAGGCCGGCCTGCGGTGCGTCCAGGGCAAGGGGATCGTCAACTCCATCAGCCTCAAGGAGGGCGAGGCCGCCTTCCTCGACCAGGCGCGCCTCATCCGGCGCTACGGCGCCGCGATGGTCGTGATGGCGTTCGACGAGACCGGCCAGGCCGACACGATCGAGCGCAAGGTCGCGATCTGCGAGCGGGCGTACCGGCTGCTCACGGCGCAGGCCGGCGTGGCGCCGGGGGACATCATCTTCGACCCCAACATCCTGGCCGTCGCCACCGGTCTCGAGGAGCACGCCGACTACGCCGTCAACTACATCGAGGCGACGCGGCAGATCAAGACGCGCTGCCCGGGCGCGCGGGTCAGCGGCGGCGTCAGCAACCTGTCGTTCGCGTTCCGGGGCAACGACGCGGTGCGCGAGGCGATGCACGCCGCCTTCCTCTACCACGCGGTGCGGGCCGGCATGGACATGGGGATCGTCAACGCCGGCCAGCTCGCCGTCTACGAGGACATCCCGCCGGATCTGCTGGCGCACGTCGAGGACGTCATCTTCAACCGCCGCCCCGACGCGACCGAGCGGCTGGTGCGGTTCGCCGCCGGCGTGCGGGGCGCCGCGCGGGAGCGCGAGGTCGATCTGGGCTGGCGCGACGCGGACGTCGGCGCCCGGCTGAGCCACGCCCTGGTGCACGGCATCGTCGATTTCATCGAGGCCGACGTGGAGGAGGCGCGGCAGCAGTGCGCGCGGCCGATCGAGGTCATCGAGGGGCCCCTGATGGACGGCATGAAGGTGGTGGGCGACCTGTTCGGGGCGGGCAAGATGTTCCTGCCGCAGGTGGTCAAGAGCGCGCGCGCCATGAAGAAGGCCGTCGCCTGGCTGCAGCCCTACATGGAGACGGAGCAGAGCGCGGGCGCCTCGCAGGGGAAGATCGTGGTGGCGACCGTGAAGGGCGACGTCCACGACATCGGGAAGAACATCGTCGGCGTCGTCCTGCGCTGCAACAACTACGACGTCATCGATCTCGGGGTGATGGTGCCGTGCGACCGGATTCTGCAGGCCGCGGTCGACGAGGGCGCCGATCTCGTGGGGCTGAGCGGACTGATCACCCCCTCGCTCGACGAGATGGTCTTCGTGGCCGGGGAGATGACGCGCCGGCAGATGCGCACGCCCCTGCTCATCGGCGGCGCCACGACCTCGCGCCAGCACACCGCCGTGAAGATCGCTCCGGCCTACGACGGGACGACGGTCCACGTGGCGGACGCGTCGCGGGTGGTCGACGCGGTCTCGCGCCTGCTCAGCCCCGACCAGCGCCCGGCCTTCGACGCGGACAACCGCGCCGCCCAGGCGCGGCTCCGGGAGCAGCACGCGGGGGGCGGCGCCCGGGCGCTGGCGACCTACGCCGCGGCCCGGGCCAATCCGCTGCGCACGGACTGGGACGCGGCCGGGCTGCCCGTCCCGGCGTTCACCGGACGCCGCACGATCGAGGTGGGGCTCGACGAGCTGACGCCGTACATCGACTGGACGTTCTTCTTCGCCGCCTGGGAGCTCAAGGGCCGGTTTCCGGCCATTCTCGACGACCCGGAGCGGGGCGCGGCGGCCCGCGAGCTGTACGCGCAGGCGACCGAGCTGCTGGGCGAGATCGTGGCCGGCCGCCGCCTGACCGCCCGCGGCGTCTACGGCTTCTGGCCGGCCGCCGCCGACGGCGACGATCTGGCGCTGTACGATCCGGCGGCCGGCGCCGGGGAGGTGGAGCTCGTCCGCTTCAACCTCCTGCGGCAGCAGGAGGCGTTCGGCGACGACCGGCCCCACCGCTCGCTCGCCGACTTCGTCGCGCCGCGCGGCCGGGGCCTGACCGACCACGTCGGCGGGTTCGCGGTCACGGCCGGCGTCGGCGCGGACGATCTCGTGCGCGAGTACGAGCGGGACAACGACGACTACCGGGCCATCATGGTCAAGGCGCTGGCCGACCGCCTGGTGGAAGCGTTTGCGGAGTGGCTGCACGCGCGCGTGCGGCGCGAGTGGGGCTGCGCGGCGGACGAATCGCTCGCGCCCGAGGACCTGCTCGCCGGCCGCTACCGGGGCATCCGGCCGGCGTTCGGCTATCCCGCCTGCCCGGACCACAGCGAGAAGTTCAAGCTGTTCGAGCTGCTGGGCGCGGAGGAGGCCGGCATGGCGCTGACCGAGTCGGCGGCCATGACCCCGGCCGCCAGCGTCAGCGGCCTGTACTTCGCGCACCCGGAGGCGCGCTACTTCAACGTCGGCCGGCTGGGCCGCGACCAGGTGACCAGCTACGCGGCCCGCAAGGGTGTCGACGTCGCGACGGCCGAGCGCTGGCTGACGCCGAACCTGGCGTACGACCCGGCCGCGGCCGCGCCGCTCGCCGAGGTGCCTACCAGTCGTACGCCAGCGACCCGATGAAGCCGATCCCCGGGCTGGAGTAGCGATCGATGACCGGGTCGTCGGCGCGCCGCCCGCGGACGTTCCACCACTCGAAGTAGCGGGCGTTGGTCAGGTTGAGCAGTCCCAGCCGCAGCGTGAGGGGGCCGGCCAGCGAGACGAAGCCCACCAGGTCGGCGACCGTGTAGGGTTGCGGGGCGAACTGCTGCGCGCCGACGTCCGCCACGTGCTTGCCGGCCGTGAAGCGCACCGAGAGCTCGCTGCCCCAGTTGCCCGACCCCGCCAGGTACTGCACGCCGACTACGCCGTCGCTCGGCGCAATCTCCTCGAGCGGCTCGTCGAGCGCCACGTTCTCGCCGCTGATGGCGGCGAAGCTGCCGCGCAGCGTCAAGTGGTCGCCCAGGTGGGCCTCGCCGCGCACCTCGACACCCGCGATGTGCACCTCGTCCAGGTTGCGGGCCTGGAACTCCAGCAGGCGGGCGCCCGGCGCCAGGGGCAGCGTGGTCAGCGCGATGAAGTCGTCGAAGCGGTTCGAGAAGCCGGTGACGCCGATGCTGACGCGCTCGAACGTGCTGCGGAAGCCGACCTCGACGTTGTTGCTCGTTTCCGGACGGAGGTCCGGGTTCGGCAGCGTCCGGACGCCGACGGCGAGGTTGGTGTAGCCGTTGTTGACGGCGCTGTACGGCGGCGCGCGGAACCCGCTGGCGTACTGGGCGTGGATCGTGAGCGCGTCGCTCACGCGCACGGCCGCGCCGATCTTGGGCGAGAGGGCGCCGGCCGCGAAATCGACCGGCGCCGGGCTCAGGGTGGCCAGGTAGATGGCGTCGTGCTGGTCCGCGTCCGTCGCGAAGCGGTCGTAGCGCACCCCCGGCGTGATGGTGACGCGGCGGGTCTCGATTTCCGCCTGCAGGTACGCGCCGGCTTCGGTGACGTCGCTGGCGGGAAAGAACTTGGTCGGATAGATCGGGCCGGGACCCGCGGGGGGGCCGGGCGGCAACGGCCGGGTGAAGCGCGTCTCGACGTCGCGCAACGTGTCGAACCGGTCGCGCTGGTAGCTGCCGCCGAAGGTCAGGACGACGCCGCGCGCCGGACCGCCGAGCAGCTTCCGACCCTGCGCCGTCCCGCCGATCGTGCGCTGGTCGAAGTCGAACGTTCCGAGTCGCTCCTCGGGCGCGGGCGGCGCGATCGGGCGCCCCCCGAACAGGGTGGTGACGGTCCGCGCGTCCTCCAGCAGTTGCGACGTGTCGCTGCGGCTGCCGTGCACCATCCAGGAGACCAGGTCGAGTCCGGCCCGCGCGGCCAGCGTCTGGTCGAGCGAGAGACGCCAGCGCTGCTGCGTGTCGACGGTATCGAAGTCCGCCGTGTCGATGCGGATCGTCGGACCGGGCGGCAGCCGCGGCACGCCCCGGATGCCGGCGAAGAAGTCGCTGGAGGTGGTGCTGAGCGTCCCGTGCTGCGAGAACCCGTCGGTCTCCACGCGCGTCTCGTAGACCTCGGCCGCCGCGCGCAGCCGGTTGCCGGGCGCGGCCGTGAAGGTCAGCTTGGCCAGGATCTGCGCGCCGCGGCGGCTCTGCGGGTTGGCCGCGGTGCGCGTGTCGTCCTCCGTCTCGACGGTCCCGCGGGTCTTGAACGCGTCGCCCCGGTTGACGCTGCCGAAGAACATGCCCTGCACGCGGTCGTTGCCCCCGGCCAGCGAGACGTTCCCGCTCAGATCGTTCGCCCGGCCGTCCCAGGTCGTCTTGGCGCCGGCATGGAAGCGGTCGCCGCCGAGCAGGTCGGCCGGGTCCTTGGTGGCGAGCGACAGGACGCCGCCGAGGGCGTCGCTGCCGTACAGCGCCGAGCTCGCGCCGCGGACGATCTCGACCGACCGCAGCATGTCGGGGTCGATCCCCATCTGCGAGATGCCGAGCAGCCGGAAGTCGAACTGCTCCGACGTCTGCACCCCGTCGATCTGCGTCAGCACCCGATTGCCGCCCGTGCCGCGGATGTTGACGCCGTTGAGCCCGAAGCGGGTCACGTCGTTCTCCATGTAGACGCCCGGCTCGTACTTGACGAGATCCGCCAGGTCCTCCAGCATCCGGCCCTGGATGGTGGCCGCGTCGATGACCGAGGCCGTGCCGGGAATGTCCCCGACCGGCGCCGGGCGCAGCGTGGCCGCCACGGTCACCGACTCGAGGAAGGTCAACCGGTCGTCGGCCGCGTCCGGGTCGTCGCCGGCGGGCTGCGCCTGCGGCTCCGGGGGCGGCGCCTCCTGCTGCGCCGCGGCAGCCGGGGGCGCGAGCAGGGCCGCCGTCGCCAGCCAGAGCACGGTGGCCGTCACGGGCGCCGTTGCGGCGCGTCGTCCTGCGCGTCTCGCCGTCATTCCAGATCCCCCGCCGGGCTGCCGGCCGCGCCGTCCCGGCGTTCGTCCTTCAGTGCTTCGAGCGCCTCGAGCGTCCGCGGCCAGTCGCGCCCGAGCAGCCGCGACATGGCGCGGTCGGCGAGCAGCCGGCCGCCGGTCTGGCACGCCGGGCAGTAGTTCGATTCGTTGCTGGCGTAGACGATGCGCTGGACCGGGCCGCCGCAGGTCGGGCACGGCTGGCCGTAGCGGCCGTGGACCGCCATGGCGGGGTGGAACGCCGTGACCCGCTCCGGGAACCGCTCGCCGGCCTCGCGGCGCAGCCGCTCGGTCCAGCCGCGGAGGATCGCGCCGGCGGCCGCGTGCAGACGCTCGATCGCGCCGTCGTCCAGCTTGCGCGTCAGCGCGAGCGGGGACAGCCGCGCCGCGTGCAGGATCTCGTCGGAGTAGGCGTTGCCGATGCCCGAGAAGAGCCGCGGATCGGTCAGGCTGCGCTTCAGCGTGTGGTTCTCGCGCGTGAGCGCGGCGCGGAACGCCGGCAGGTCGGCCCCGAGCACGTCGAGACCGCCGCGATCGTGCGCCTGCAGGTCCGCACGTCCGGAGACCAGATGCAGCCGGGCGCGCTTGATGGAGCCGGCCTCGGTCATCAGCAGGGTGCCGCTCGCGAAGTCGAAAGCCGCCAGCCCCAGCTTCTTCGGCACGGCCGCGCCCGCCGGGCGCCAGCGCAGGCGCCCGGCGATCATCAGGTGCAGGACGACGAACAGGTCGCCCTCGACGCCGACGACGATGCGCTTGCCGAGGCGTTCGACGGACTCGACGGCGCACCCCTCGACGGCCCGGAGCGGCGGCGCGACGGACCGCAGCACGAAGGGGCGCAGCAGCCGGATCCGCTCGATTTGCCGCCCGACGATGCGCGGCGCGAGGCACGCCACGTAGACCTCGACGTCGGGCAGCTCCGGCATGTGCGCAGTGTATAATGCGCGCCCGATTCCATGGAGTATCTCGTCCGCCAGTACGACCTGCAGCAGGGCGCGCTCGAGATCGAGTATATCGAGGAGTACTTCGGCGAGTTCTCCCGCCGCAAGACCTCGGCGGAGGTCATGGAGCGCCTCGGCAACCGCGACCACCAGATCCTGATGGCCGAGGCGCCGCTGCCGGACGACCCCGCCACGGTCGTCCCGGTGGCCTATAAGGTGTCGCACGAGCTGCGGTCGAACGAGACCGACCCCAAGCTCGCCGACCTCGTGACCCGCCTCGGCGACTGCGTCGCGTTCGCCGGCCGCAAGGTGCTCTACAGTTGGATTGGCGGCACGCGCCGCGACTGGCGCGGCCAGGGCTTCTTTCGGGCCCTGACCGAGGAGCAGGAGGCCTGGGCCCTCGACAACGGCTTCGACGAGATCGTCGTCAAGACCAAGAACAGGCTGTACGGCATGCGCGGGACGCTCGACCACCTACAGTTCAACGTGATCAAGTTCGAGCCCCATGCCGACGACAATCGCGAGGCGAAGGTCTACCTGAGCAAGCCGCTCGGGCTCGAGGTGCTCGACGGCCACCGCAGCCGGCGCTCCGTGGTTCGCTCGGCCTGATCGGCGCGCGGTGAGCCGTGCGGATCAACCGCATCGCGATCGACTCGGTCGACGATGGCCGCGTCGGCGACTTCCGGGTCGTCTCCGACCCGGCGCTGATGCGCGAGCGCGGCCTGTTCGTGGCCGAGGGGCGGCTGGCCGTCGAGCGGCTGCTCGCTTCCCGGTTTCGCGCGCAGGCCCTGCTGCTGACCGAGAGCGTGCTCGCGAGCCTCGAGCCGGCGCTCGCGGCCAGCGCGGTCGGCGCCGGCGGCCTGAACGTCTATCTCACCGATTCCGCCCGGCTCCGGCAGATCACCGGGTTCCGGTTCCATCGCGGCTGCCTGGCGCTGGGCGCGCGCCCCGGACGGGCGGGCGGCGATGACGATGACGACGACTGGCCGGCGGCCGAGCCGTCGCGCCCGCTGGTCGCGCTCGAGGGCGTGTCGAATCCCGACAACGTCGGGTCCATCTTCCGCAACGCCGCTGCCTTCGGCGCCGCCGGCATCGTGCTGTCGCCGGCCTGCGCCGACCCGCTGTACCGCAAGGCCATCCGGACGTCCATGGGGACGACGCTGACGCTGCCGTTCCGCGTGGCGGGGGAGTGGCCGGCCGCGCTGCGGCGGATCAAGGGGACGGGCGCACGCCTGGTGGCGCTGACGCCCGACGGCCGGGCGACCGGCCTGGAGACGTTCGTCGGGCGCGTCCCCGGCGGCCCGCTGGCATTGCTGCTCGGCAACGAGGGGGACGGCGTGAGCGCCGCGGCGCTCGACCTGTGCGACGAGCGGGTGCGGGTGGACATCGAGCCTGCCGTGGACTCGCTGAACGTGGCGACGGCGGGTGCCATCGTGCTGCAGCGGCTGCGCGCCGCGCGGGCCGGCGGGGTCACAGCCGGCCCTCCCACAGCGCCGCCAGGAAGAACTCGAGCGGCCAGACTTCTATCCCGTGCTCGATGCGCGGACGCTCCTCGCGGCAGACGATGATGAATCGTTCGGCGAGTTTCTCCTCGGCCAGCGCCAGCAGCCCTCGCAAATGCTTCGGCTGCACGAGCCGGGTCGCCTTCGCTTCGATCGCGACCCGCTCGTCGAGGATGAAGTCGACCTCGTATCCGGAACGCGAGCGCCAGTAGGCGAGCGGCGTGCGCGGCCGCCGATAGTCAATCCAGGCCCGGAGCTCCAGGAACACGTAGTGTTCGAAGAACTCGCCGAAGTCGGCGGAGGCATCGCTGACGCGCGGCAGACGCCGCAGCGCCCGGACGACGCCGGTATCGAAGAAATAGAACTTGGCGGTCTCGACTGCCTTGCGTTTCAGCGTGCGCGACCAGGCCGGCAGCTCGAATGCGAGGAGCGTGTCCCGGAGCACCGCGTACCACTGCACCGTGGTCTGGCGCGGCACCTGCGCGTCCCGCGCGACGTTCGAGTAGTTGAGCATCTGCGCATTGGTGACCGCCGCGGTCTGAAGGAAGCGCGCGAATCCGGGCAGGTTGCGCGAGAGTCCCTCGGCCGCGATCTCTTCGGTCAGGTAGCGATCGACGTACGATGCCAGCGCCTCGTCCGGCTCGTCGGAGAGGTAATGCGGGGGCAGCAGGCCGTGATTCAGGGCCCGGTCGAGGGAGAAGCGGTCTTGCAGCTCCGACCACGAGAACGGGTGCATGACGCGATCGCTCCCGCGTCCGCCGAGCATGTTGACACCCTTGCGGCGCAGCGCGCGCGAGCTCGATCCGGTGAGGAGGAAGCGGAGGCCGCGCTCCTCGATCATCAGATGCACCTCGTCCATGAGCGGCGGGCATTTCTGAATCTCGTCGATGCAGATCACCGTGTCGCGCAGATCCCGCGCCTCGATTTCCTTGCGGATACGAGTCGGATCGGCCAGGAGCGGGGTGAGCAGCCCCTGGTCGAGGAGCGAGAAAGTCAGCGCAACCCGGCCGCCGATCTGCCGTTGGACATAGGTGGTCTTGCCCGTCTGGCGGGGCCCGAACAGGAGTACCGAGCGCCGCTCCAGAAGACCCGCGACGTCGAGCGACCGGGGAATCCACGGCATGGTGCAAACACCAATAGCGATCAGGCAGGATAATCGCCATTTCGAATGGCATCAAGCTATCATGTCGGCGGCTGACCGCGCCGCGGCCGCGCGGATGCGGACCGTGGCGGCTTGCGGGCGGGTCCCGGTTTCCGGCAGGACTGGCGGGGGGTGCAGGAATGCGGAGCGCTGAAGCGTGGTGGACCGTCGGTTTCGCGGCGGCCGTGGCCGCGGCGGCCGGCCAGCTCGCCGTAGCGGCCCAGCCGGCGGCCGCGGGGGCGTACGTCGAGGCCCAGGCTGCCGCGGGCCGGGCAGTCTACGAGCAGAGTTGCGCGGAGTGCCATCTCGACAACCTGCGCGGCGGGTTCGGGCCGCCGCTGGCGGGACCGAGCTTCACGGCGGCCTGGGGCGACCGGTCGGCCCGCGCGCTGCTCGAGAACATCCGGGGCACGATGCCGCCGGGCGCCGAGGGCTCGCTCGGCGCTGCCGCCTATCTGAACATCGTCGCCTACATCCTGCAGGCCAACGGGCACGCCGCCGGGACGGAGCCGCTGCGCGCCGACTCGGCCCGGGCCGTCGCCCCCGGCGTCGCGGTCGCCGGTCGCGGCGCCGCGGCGCCGCCGGACCAGCTCGCCCCGCCGACCGGCGGTCCGCCCGCGCTGGTGGGCCGCGAGGTCGAGTCGTACAGCCCGGTGACCGACGAGCTGCTCGAGAATCCCCCGGACGAGGAGTGGCTCTCGTGGCGGCGCACGCCGCTCGGCCACGGCTACAGCCCGCTGGCACAGCTCACGCCGGACAACGTCGGCGAGCTGCGGCTGGCCTGGGTGTGGACGATGGAGGCCGGGCGCGTGCAGACGACGCCGCTGGTGCACGACGGGGTCATGTTCCTGGCGAATCCCGGCAACGTCCTGCAGGCGCTCGACGCCCGCACCGGGGACATCATCTGGCAGTACCGGCGCGAGTATCCCGGCGGCCGCCGCTCCAACCTGATGCGGACGATCGCGCTCTACGGGGACAAGGTGTTCATGACGACGGCCGACCTGTCGGTCGTGGCCGTCGACGCCCGGACCGGCGCGCTCGTCTGGGAGACGAAGAAGGCCGACGAGGCCGACGGCTTCTACCACACGGCCGGGCCGACCATCGCGGACGGCGTGGTCGTCAGCGGCATCACGGGCTGCGGGCGCTTCACCCAGGCCGGCTGCTTCATCACGGGGCACGACCCGGAGACGGGCGAGGAGCTGTGGCGCACGTCGACCATCGCGCAGCCGGGCGAGCCGGGCGGCGACACCTGGGGCGACCTGCCGCGGGGCGTGCGCGGCGGCGCCGAGACCTGGATCCCCGGCACGTACGATCCGGACCTGGACCTGTTCTTCATCGGGACGGCGCAGGCCAAGCCGTGGGCGGCCGTCAGCCGGGGCCTCACGACGTCGGACGCCGTGCTCTACTCGAACTCCACGCTCGCG
This sequence comes from uncultured Vicinamibacteraceae bacterium, assembly GCA_964569405.1. Classification (GTDB taxonomy): domain Bacteria; phylum Acidobacteriota; class Vicinamibacteria; order Vicinamibacterales; family UBA8438; genus JAAXGX01. The sequence continues at coordinate 22,601 of CAZMWA010000194.1, forward strand.
CTCGATCCCCGCACCGGCGGCATCGCGTGGTACTTCCAGCACGTGCCGGGCGAGTCGCTCGATCTCGACACGGTGTTCGAGCGGGTGCTGATCGACGTCGACGGCGAGCAGTTGCTCTTCACCGTCGGGAAGGACGGGCTCATGTGGCGGCTGGCGCGCGGCGACGGCGCCTTCCGGGGCGTCCGCGAGACCGTGTTCCAGGACATCTTCGAGTCCATCGACCCCGCGACGGGCCGCGTCACCTATCGTCCCGACATCGTCGCGATGCAGTTCGGCCAGCCGATCCATTCCTGCCCGGCGTACTACGGCGGGCACAACTGGCCGGCGTCGGCCTACAGCCCGGAGACGTCGGCTCTGCTCCTGCCGCTGAACCAGAACCACTGCATGGAGCTGGCGGCCCGCGAGTTCGAGCTGGTCGAGGGCGGCGGATCGTCCACCGGGTCGGACGTCCGGTTCTTCGAGAGGGAGGGGAGCAACGGCACGTTCGGCCGCCTCAGCGCCTACGACGTCCGGACGCTCGACGAGCTGTGGCGCCACGAGCAGCGGGCGTCGTTCTCGACGGGCGTCGTCGCCACGGCCTCGGGCCTGGCCTTCGTCGGCGACGTCGATCGCTACTTCAAGGCGTTCGACGTCCGGACGGGCGAGGTGCTGTGGCAGACGCGCTTGGGCAACTCCGCGTCCGGCTTCGCGATCACCTACGAAATCGACGGCCGGCAGTACGTCGCCGTGCCGACCGAGACCGGGCCGTTCACCAGCATCCGGCGCACCGTGAGCCCGGACGTCTACGCCCCGAGCAGCGGCGGCGCGCTCTACGTCTTCGCGCTGCCCGCGCCCGATGGCGTACCGTAATGCTCCGTTATCGGGAGGATCGGGGAGGGAGAATCAGGCTACGGACGAGAAGGCGCAGTTGCGGCGGAGAGCGGGTTGCGCGACAGCGTTCTCGCCTTTACGCGGGGAGTGCCAATCATGTGGAGAAGGATTCACCTCGGAACGTCGATCGCCGTCGTCCTCGGAATCGCGCTGGCCGCTGCGGCCAGCCAACCCTATCCCAATCCCTACCGCCTGGTGGACGGCTGGGCGAAGTTCCCCGACGGCCGGGTCGTCGGCGCGGTCGGAGACGCGATCGTGGACAACGACGGCGAGCACATCTGGGCGGTGCTGCGCTGCGACGCGGGGGCGGAGCGCTTCGGTTGGGAGTGCCTGGATTCGGATCTGGACTCGGTCATCAAGTTCGCGCCCGACGGCACGGCGGTCGAGAGCTTCGGCGGCGGCATGTTCATCTGGCCGCACGGCATCGACGTCGACCCGGACGGCAACGTATGGGTCACCGACGCGGTGAGCGCGGCGCGCACGCCGGAAGGCGGCGACCGCGGACACCAGGTGGTCAAGTTCAGCCCGACCGGCGAGGTCCTGATGGTGCTCGGCACGCCCGGCGAGGCGGGCAACGGCCGGGACCACTTCAACGCGCCGGCGGATGTCGTGGTGGCGGACGACGGCAGCATCTTCGTCGCCGACGGCCACGCCAACGAGACCAACAACCGCGTGGTGAAGTTCGACGCCGAGGGCAACTACCTGATGGAGTGGGGCAGGACCGGCTACGCGCCGGGCGAGTTCCGCACCCTGCACGGCATCGCCATCGACAACGACGGCCGCCTGTTCGTGGCGGACCGCTCGAACAACCGCGTGCAGATCTTCGATCAGGAGGGCAACTTCCTGGCGCAGTGGACGCAGTTCGGCCGCCCGAGCGGCATCACCTTCGACGCCCACGGCCGCATCTACGTGGCCGACTCGGAGTCGGACGACGTGCAGAACCCCGGCTGGGAGCTGGGCATCCGCATCGGCGACGCCCGCAGCGGCTGGGTCGACGAGTTCATTCCCTTCGTGTGGGGCGACCCGCGCGAGGTCGCCGGCAACGGGGCCGAATTCGTGGCGGTGGACGCCGCGGGGAACATCTACGGTGGAGAGCCGCGGCCGCGGAACCTGCAGAAGTACGTGCGCGTCAGGCCGTAGACGCAACGATCTCGGCGGCCAGTCGAGGCGTTCGGGTTGCGGCGCTGCCTCGACTCGGACGCGGGCGCCCCTCCGGCGGACCTGGGCGGGCTATACAATGCCCTGTGCGCATTTCCTGCACGTCCGGTATTCCTGAACGCGGCGTGTTGAGCGTCGATTCGTCCGCGGCGATCGAACGGCTTCAGGTCGAGGCTTGGCGTCGGATGTCGCCCGTCGCGAAGGCCCGCACCGTCGATGGGTTGACCCGGACCGCACTAACGCTTGCCCTCGCCGGGATTCGCCGGCGGCACCCGAGTGCGTCCGAGCGGGAATGCTTCCTGCGCCTCGCGGTCCTCACGTTGGGCGGTGAGACCACGCTACGCCTGTACGCGGATGCCGCGGGACTGCTCGAGTCGTCGGCGTGATTCTCGAGCCGTTCCGGGTCGCACTGTTCGTAGCGGACGCCCTGGAACAATGCGGCGTGTCGTACGTGGTGGGCGGCTCGCTCGCCAGCTCTGTGAGTGGCGAGCCCCGGTCGACGCTGGACATCGACCTCGTCGTGGCCATGACGGAGACGGATGTGGGGCCGTTCCTGGCCGCGCTCGGACGCGGCTTCCACGCGGACGACGCTGCCGTGCGCCGGGCCGTGCGCCGGCGCTCGAGCGTCAACGTGTTCCACCGCGCCACTTCCGCGAAGGTGGACTTGTTCATCGCGGGCGGCTCGCCGCTCGACCGGCAGGCGATGCAGCGACGCGTGCGACTGCAGGTCGCCGCGGATCCGGACCGATTCCTCTACGTCTACACGCCCGAGGACATTCTTCTGCAGAAGCTGCGGTGGTACCGCCTGGGCGGGGAGGTATCCGATCGCCAGTGGCGAGACATCCTCGGGATCGTGCTGGTGCAGGACGACCGGCTGGACGAGCAGTACCTGCGGGACGGCGCGCGCCTGTTGAACGTTACGGATCTGCTGGAGCGCGCACTCGAGCCGCCGGCGAGGTGAGCTGACGCCCGATACGGCTCCGGCGGCTCGGGTGGTCGGACCGGCGCCCCTCGGCCGGGCTATGATTGTCGCTGGCTGACCGCGCGGCGGCCGGGCGGGTGCGGACGGCGCCGGCTGGCGGGTGAGCCCGCGGCTCGGAGCTCGGACAAGGAGGCAGCGATGCGCGGACCGATCAAGTCGGTGCTGATGTTGGGGACGGCCGCCGTGGCCGTGTGGCTCGGGTTGGCGGCGGTTCCCGCGGGCGTCGAGCGCGCGGCGCAGCCCGCCGGCGGCATCGAGCTGGACGCGGACGACATCGGGGGCGTGGTGACCAGCGCCAACGGTCCGGAGGCCGGCGTGTGGGTGATCGCCGAGACGACGGACCTGCCGACGCGGTTCATCCGCAGCGTGGTGACCGACGACGCCGGGCGCTACGTCGTGCCGGATCTGCCGGAGGCGACCTACGAGGTGTTCGTGCGCGGCTACGGCCTCGTCGACTCGCCGCGCGTGTCGGCGACGCCGGGCCAGGCGCTTGATCTCGACGCGGTCGTCGCACCGGACGAGCTGGCGGCGGCGCAGGTCTATCCGGCCGCGTGGTGGCTGTCGATGATCGAGCTGCCGCCGGGCGAGCACTCCCAGCGGGATCTCGGCAGCCAGGTCACGGTCTGCCTGAGTTGCCACCAGATCGGCAACCGGGCCACGCGGGAGATCCCGGGCGGCATCCTCAACGCGGTGGACTCGCACCTCGAGGCCTGGGACCGGCGCGCGGCCATGGGGCCGATGGGCGCGGCGATGAACGCGGGGTTCCAGCGGTTCGGCCCGCAGCGGGCGATGTTCGCCGACTGGACCGCCCGCGTGGCGGCCGGCGAGGCGCCGCGCCAGACGCCGCCGCGCCCGGCCAGCTACGAGCGCAACGTCGTCGTCACGCTGTGGGACTGGGGCACCGAGCAGGACGGGCGCACCGACAGCACCGGGTCCGACGTCCGCGACGGCACGGTGAACGCGAACGGCCTGGTCTACGGCGTGGTCCAGCCGAGCGACATCCTGGCGGTGGTCGATCCGATCGAGCACCGCGCGTTCAACATCCACATTCCTACCGACGCCCCGCCCATCCAGACCGACACACCGGAGTCGCCCTACTACGGCAACGAGTCGTTCTGGGCGCGCGCGGCCGATCCGCGCAGCGTGGCCATGGACGCAGAGGGGCGCGTCTGGTTCACCGGGCGCGTGCGGGCGCAGGAGGAGCAGCCCGGCTTCTGCACGGATGCGGCGAACCGGTTCGCGGACTACTTCCCCCTGCGCGGCGGGCGGCGGCAGGTGTTCGCGTACGACCCGGAGACGGAGGCGTTCAGCGGGATCGACACCTGCTTCTCGGCCGATCACAACCAGCTCAGCGGCGAGGACGTCTTCTACTACGGCTTCCGGGAAGGCGTCGGCTGGGTGGACACGAAGATCTGGGACGAGACCGGCGACGCCGAGGCGGCGCAGGGCTGGTGCCCGACGGTCATCGACACGAACGGCGACGGCGTCATCTCGCCGGGCTGGACCGAGCCCGACGAGCCGGTGGACCCGGCGCGCGACCACCGCGTCGCGTTCGGCTGCTACTCGCCGGCCGTCAATGACGCGGACGGCAGCATCTGGTGCTCGGACAACGGCCCGACCGACAACACCCTGGTGCGCCTCGAGCTGGGCGACAATCCGCCGCTGTCCTGCATCTCCGAGGTCTACACGCCGCCGCCGACGGTGGTGGACCCGCCGCCGTACGGCAGCGGCGGGCTGCACGTGACCCGCGACGGCGTCGCGTGGCAGGACTGGCGGGGCAGCGGCCACTTCGCCTCGTTCGACCGCAGCCGGTGCGCGGACACGAGCGATCCGACCGCGAGCGGGCAGAGCTGCCCCGAGGGCTGGACGTTCAACCGGATGTACAAGCCGACGTTCCAGAACGCGGAGATGCCGATCAACTCGGACGAGAGCTACCTGACGCAGATCGACCACCACGACGTGCTCGGCTTCGGCCCGGAGACGCCGGTCTACGGCGACGTGAACACCGACTCGCTGCAGGTCTTCCTGCCGGCGACGGGCGAGTTCGTGACGATGCGCGTGCCGTATCCGATGGGCTTCTTCTCGCGCTCGTCGGTCGGGCGCGTCGACGACCCGACCACGGGCTGGAAGGGGAAGGGGCTCTGGTCGAGCTACTCGAACTACGCGGCGTGGCATCTCGAGGGCGGGCCCGGCACGCGGCAGAAGGCGGTCAAGTTCCAGGTCCGGCCGCACCCGCTCGCGAAGTAGGGCGGACGCCGCGGGAAGGCTTCCGATGAGCACGGTTCGGGTTCTGGTCGGTACGCGCAAGGGCGCGTTCCTGCTGACCGCCGACGGGGCGCGCCGCGAGTGGCGCGTGGACGGCCCGCACTTCGCCGGCTGGCAGGTGTTTCACGTCAAGGGCTCGCCGGCCGACCCCGACCGGCTGTACGCCGCGCAGCACGGCGACTGGTTCGGGCAGGTCGTCCAGCGCTCCGACGACGGCGGCCGCACCTGGAACGCCGTGGGCAACGAGTTCAAGTACGAGGGCGAGGCCGGCACGCACCAGTGGTACGACGGTACGCCGCACCCCTGGGAGTTCGCCCGCGTCTGGCACCTGGAGCCGGACCGCGCCGATCCCGATACGGTGTACGCGGGGGTGGAGGACGCGGCGCTGTTCCGCTCGACGGACGGCGGGCGTTCGTGGCAGGAGCTCGCGGCGCTGCGGCGGCACCCCACGGGGCCGTCGTGGCAGCCGGGCGCCGGCGGTCTGTGCCTCCACACGGTGTTGCTGGATCCGAGGGGTTCCGGGCGCATCTACACGGCGATCTCCGCGGCCGGCGTCTTTCGGAGCGACGACGGCGGCGGCGCGTGGCGTCCGGTGAATCGCGGGCTGCAGTCCTCGGGCATCCCGGACGAGGAGGCGGAGGTGGGTCACTGCGTGCACCGGCTGGCCATGCATCCGGCCCGCCCCGACGTGCTGTTCATGCAGAAGCACTGGGACGTGATGCGCAGCGACGACGGCGGGGAGTCGTGGCGGGAGATCAGCGGCAACCTGCCGAGCGACTTCGGCTTTCCCATCGAGGTGCACCCCGCCGAGCCGGACACGATCTACGTCGTGCCGATCAAGAGCGACTCGGAACACTACCCGCCCGACGGCCGGCTGCGCGTGTACCGCAGCCGCACGGGCGGCGGCGAGTGGGAGGCGCTGACGGAGGGCCTCCCGCAGGCGCACTGCTACGTGAACGTGCTGCGCGACGCCATGGCCGTCGACACGCTCGACGCGTGCGGGATCTATTTCGGGACGACGGGCGGGCAGGTCTACGTCTCCGCGGACGCGGGTGACACCTGGACGTCGGTCGTGCGCGACCTGCCGCCGGTCCTGTCGGTCGAGGTCCAGACGCTGTCATGATACGGGTGGTGCTGCCGGCGCCGCTGTGCACGCTGGCCCGCGCCGGACGCGAGGTGAGTCTGGAGATCGGGGGGCGCGCCACCCAGCGCACCGTGCTCGACGCGCTGGAGGCGGGCTACCCCATGCTGCGCGGCACGATCCGCGACCACGCGACGCGCCGGCGGCGACCGTTCCTCCGGTTCTTCGCGTGCGGGCAGGATCTGTCGCACGATCCACCCGACGCGCCCCTCCCGGCGGCGGTGGCGACCGGCGTCGAGCCGTTCCTCATCGTCGGGGCGATGGCCGGCGGCTAGAAGATCATGCCAAGACACGCTGTAGCGCTCGCATTGCTGCTCGCGGCATCGGTCACCCTGGCGGCCCAGGGACCGGTCGGCGCCGAACGGCTCGTTCCGCGGCCGGGCGAGCGGGTGGCCGTGATGCCGTTCGTCAACATCTCCGCGTTGCCGGAGGACGACTGGATTGGCGCCGGCTTCGCCGAGACGGTGGCGGTCGACCTGGAGCGGGTCGCCAATCTGACGGCGGTCGACGCCAGGGAGGGGCGCGGCCTGTTGCCCCGCGAGGTGGGACGCCTGCTCGGCACGCCGTGGGTCGCCTCGGGCGCCTACCAGCGGGTCGGCGAGCAGGTGCGGATTACCGCGCGGTTGGTGCACGTGGAGACCGGGACGATCTCCCGGACGGCGAACGTCACCGGCCGGCTCCGCGAGCTCTTCACGCTGCAGGACCGGATCGCCGCCGCGCTGTCCGAGGATGGCCCGGCGCTTGTCGCCGAGCAGGCCGTCACGCCGCCCGAGCCCGCACCGCCGGCGGGGATTGTCCTGCCGCGGCGCGACCGCCCCGCGCGGGCCGCCGCCGCGCCGGGCGCCGCGGGCTTCGCGCCGGCCGTCGCCGCCGGCATGATCGACGGGCCGCCGGCGCCGGTGCCGCCGGAGGTCCTCAACCGGGACGCGGACGGCCGGGCGACGCTGCTCGCGCACCGCCTCACCGAGGAGCTGGACCTGGACGGCGCGCTCCGCGAGGCCGTCTACGACGAGATACGCCCGGCCAGCGGATTCTACCAGCAGTTTCCCATCGAGGGGGCGCCGGCCACGGAGCGGACCGAGGTCTGGGTGTTCTTCGACGAGGAGAACGTCTACGTGGGGGTGCGTTGCTGGGACTCCGCGCCCGAGGATCAGTGGATCGCCGACGAGATGCAGCGCGACTCGTTCCAGCTCATCCAGAACGATCGCATCGCCGTGGCGTTCGACACGTTCTACGACCGGCGCAACGGCATGGCGTTCATGGTGAACCCCATCGGCGGCTTCTTCGACTTCGAGATCAGCGACGAGGGCAACCCCAACACCGACTGGAATACGGTCTGGGACGTGCGCACGGGCCGCTTCGACGGCGGTTGGTCGGTCGAGATGGAGATCCCCTTCAAGTCGCTGCGCTTCCAGCAGGGGCGGTCGCAGCTCTGGGGCATCCACTTCGAGCGCCAGGTGCGGAGGAAGAACGAGACGTCCCACCTGACGCCGGTCCCGATTGCGGTGGGCCCCGGCATCTTCCGCCTGTCGGCCGCCGCCACGCTGGCCGGCCTGGAGGTGGCGACGCAGAACCGGCGGCTGGAGGTCAAGCCGTACGCCATCGGCTCGTCGGCCACAGACCTGAGGGCGAGCGAGCCCTTCACGAACCGCGGCGACGGCAACGCGGGCGTCGACGCCAAGTGGGGGGTGACGCAGAACCTGACGGCCGACTTCACCTACAACACGGACTTCGCGCAGGTGGAGGTGGACGAGCAGCAGGTGAACCTGACGCGCTTCAGCCTGTTCTTCCCCGAGAAGCGCGAGTTCTTCCTCGAGGCGCGCGGCCTCTTCGACTTCGGGGCTGGGCCGAACGTGCTCGGGAGCGGCGGCGGCCCCGGCGGCGGGCGCCTGCAGGGTCCGGCGGGCAGCCGCGCCGGCAGCGACGTGCCGCTGGTGTTCTTCAGCCGGCGCATCGGCCTGCAGGAAGGTCGCACGGTGCCCATCGTGGGCGGCGGCCGGCTGACGGGCAAGGTCGGCAACCTCAGCATCGGCGCGCTCAACATGCAGACCGACGACGCGCCCGACGCGAACGCGCTGGCGACGAACTTCACGGTGGTGCGCGTCAAGCAGGACATCCTGCGCCGCAGCCGGATCGGGGCCATCTTCACGCGCCGCTCGGTGTCGCTGGACCGCAACGGCGAGAACGACGCCTAC
>CAZMWA010000195.1:0-7748 GCA_964569405.1 uncultured Vicinamibacteraceae bacterium
CATGAAGGCCGTCTTCGTGGGCGTGTGCACCGAGTGCCACGCGGCGAACGTCGTGCTGCACAACCGCTTCGACGAGCGGGGCTGGGACGACATCGTCGCGGCGATGGCCCGCCTCGGCGCCATGAACGCGTTCCGCGCCGAGCCCGCGCCGGTCATCGAGCACTTCCGCGCCGATCTCGCCGCGTACCTGGCCGAGATGCGCGGGCCCGGCCCGTCGCCGATGCGCTTCGAGGCGCCGCCGCGCCCGCAAGGCGACAGCACGCTGCCGGTGGTCTACGAGTACGACCTGCCGACGGAGAACGGCGGCCACGTGCTCAACGCCGGGAGCGACTGGTCGCTCGGCGGTCCGAGCGCGTCGGGCGGCGGCTTCGGCCTGCACGACGCCACGGTCGATCGAGACGGCGACGTCTGGTTCACCTACAACGAGCCCGAGGCCGCGACGCGAACGGTGGGCAAGGTCGACACCGCCACCGGCCGCGTGACCGACTTCTCGTATCCGCGCGCCGACGGCCGGGCGTCCACCAGCCACGGCATCATCACCGCGCGCGACGGCGCGGTCTGGTTCAACGTCAACCTGCGCGCGCCCGGGCAGCCGGGCAACGAGCGGCTGGGCCGCATCGATCCGGGAACCGGGACGCTGGAGGTGTTCACGCCGCCGGGAACGATGCCGGGCATGGCCATCCACGTGGCCGAGGACGCCCGGGGCAACATCTGGGGCGACACCGCCACCGGCGCCATCCGCTACGACCCGGCGGCGGACGCGTTCACCGCCTTCCGATCGCCGACGCAGCCCGGCCGCACGTACGGCGCCGCCGGCGACCGCGACGGCAACGGCTGGTGGACGCAGATCGGCATCGACGTGATCGGCCGCGCCGACCCGGCGACCGGCGCGGCGTCCGAGATCCGGCTCCCGGCGAAGCTGCCGGCGTACGTCCAGGACGGCGACTTCTCACCCGAGGATCTCGCGATCTACGCCGGCCGGGGACGCGGGCTGCAGGCGCCGCGACGCCCCGCCGCCGACCTGGTGACCGGCGACGTCTGGGTGCCCAACTACGCGGGCAACAACCTGCTGCGGATCGACATCGACTCGCTGGAGACCACCTACTACCCGCTGCCGCGTGCGGGAATGAATCCGTACATGGCCGGCGTCGACGGCGACCACGGCGTGTGGGTCAGCCTGCAGGGCGGCGACGAGGTCGCGAAGCTCGACCCCGAGAGCGGCGAGTGGAGCCTCTACGCGTGGCCCTCGCGCGGCACCGGCCTGCGCAACCTGGCCGTGGTCGAGCGCGCGGGGCGCATCGAGATCATCGGCGCCTACTTCAACGCGAACCGCATCGGCCGCATGGTCATGCGCACGCGCGCGGAGCTGCGGCCGGACGCGTTCTGAGCGCCGGCCGCCAGCGGTCGGGACCGCTTGCGCGGCGCTCCGGAACGCGACGTTGCCTGCGCCCGGAGGGCGGAACGATGGCGACACCGGCAACCGGTCGGGGACGCGGGTCGCTCGAGACCATCGAGCGCATCCTCGGTCACGTGGCGGCCGTTCTGCTCGGGTTCGTCCTCATGGTCATCGGCCTCGGGCTGGGGGTGACGATGATCATGCTGCCGGTGGGTCTGGTCATCGGCCTGGTCGGGCTGCTGGCGTTCGTCTGGGGCCTCGTGGGCCACCTCGAAAGCGACCGGTGAAGGCCCGTAGTGATCTGCTAGAGTTGCGGGTGCGGGGCGCAGCCCCGTCCGATTGATGCCCCACGGAAGGAGATCGTGATGAGCCATCGTCTTCTCGGAACGCTGCTGGTGCTGGCCCTCCCGCTGCTGCTCGCACCGGCGCCGGCGGCCGGACAGCAGGACGCAGCCGGCGGCGCGTGGACGCCGCCCCTGACGCCGTGGGGCGACCCGGACCTGCAGGGCGCCTGGACGAACACGACCACCACGCCGCTGGAGCGCCCCGCGGATCTGGCCGGCAAGACGGAGCTCACCGACGAGGAATGGGCGCTGCGCAATCCCGAATCGGGGCTGAGCGACGACCGTCCGAGCGGCGACCCGGTCGGCTTCTACAACGACTACTGGCTCGAGCAGGGCGAGCTGTCGCGGCAGACGTCGCTGATCGTGGAGCCAGCCAACGGCCGGCTGCCGGTGACGACCGGGCCGGAGCAGGAGCTGCAGCGCCGCCGGACGAGCTCGTTCAGCTCCATCGGCGGCGAGAGCTTCGACTCGTACACGGACTTCAACGCCTACGACCGGTGCATCACGCGCGGCATGCCCGGCGCCATGACGCCCGGCTTCTACAACCACAACTACCAGATCCTGCAGACGCCGGACCATGTCGCCATCGTCGTGGAGATGATCCACGACGCGCGCATCATCCCGCTGGACGGGCGCTCGCACCTCACCCCGTCGGTAAGGCAGTGGCTGGGCGACTCGCGGGCGCGCTGGGACGGCAACACCCTGGTCGTGGAGACCGCGAACTTCGCCGGCAAGATCCAGCAGCGCAGCGGCACGGTCTCCGGCGGCAGCCAGCACTCGCGCATCGTGGAGCGCTTCACGCGCGTCGCGGACGACCGCATCGACTACCAGGTCACGGTCACGGATCCCACCGTATGGACCAGCGCCTGGACCACGTCGATGCCGATGACGGCGCTGGACGGAACGCTCTTCGAGTACGCGTGCCATGAGGGGAACTACTTCCTGCCCAACGCGCTGAGCGGGTCGCGCGCCCAGGAGGCGGCCGCGGCGACCTCGCGCTAGCGAGCGGCGGCAGGGTATGGAGGAAGCAGACATGACGATCAGCAGGATCGGGATGCTCGCGGCGGCCGTCGCGCTGGCCGCCCTGGCGGCCTACCCCGCCTTCTCCCAGGAGGAGGGCGGCGAGATGAGCTTCTTCATCACGAGCGCGGGGCCCGGCGACGGCGCCAACCTCGGCGGCCTCGACGGCGCCGACGCGCACTGCGCGATGCTGGCCGGGGCGGCCGGCAGCAGCGGCAAGACCTGGCGCGCGTATCTGAGCGCGGACGGCGTCAACGCGCGCGACCGCATCGGAGCGGGGCCCTGGTACAACGCCGAGGGCGTCCAGGTGGCCCTGAACGTCGAGGAGCTGCACTACTCGAACGTCGGCCTCGTCAAGGCGACGCAGCTCAACGAGAACGGCGAGGTGGTCAACGGCCGGGGCGACAGCCCCAACCAGCACGACATCCTCACCGGGTCGCAGCTCGACGGCACGCGCTTCACCGACGGCGAGGACCATACCTGCAGCGACTGGACCAGCAACGGCGACGGCAGCGCGCAGGTGGGCCACCACGACCGCACGGGCGGCGGCGCGGTGCCGTCGTCGTGGAACTCGGCGCACGGCAGCCGCGGCTGCAGCCAGGCGAATCTGCAGGCCACGGGCGGCAACGGCTACTACTACTGCTTCGCGATCGACTAGGAGCCCGTGGTGACGGGTCCGGGCGCCGGCGCCCGCGAGAACACCGCGCCCCGGTTCTACCGCGAGTTCGCCGCGTGGTGGCCGCTGCTGGACGATCCGGCGAGCTACGCCGAGGAAGCCGGCGTCTACGGCGACCTGCTCGTCGAGGCGTGCGACGGCCCGGTCCAGTCGCTGCTCGAGCTGGGCTGCGGCGGCGGCAACAACGCGTCGCACATGAAGCGCCGGTTCCGCCGGCTGGTGCTGACCGACGTCTCCGACGGCATGCTGGCGGTCAGCCGCGCCCTGAACCCGGCGTGCGAGCACCTGGCCGGCGACATGCGGACGCTGCGCCTCGGGCGGACCTTCGACGCGGTGTTCGTCCACGACGCCGTCTGCTACATGCGGACGGAGGCCGACCTGCGGCGCGCCATGGAAACGGCCTGGGTCCATTGCCGGCCGGGCGGCGCCGTGCTGTTCGCGCCGGACTACGTGCGGGAGAACTTCCGGGCGGAGTCCACGGAAGGCGGCTGCGACGAGCGCCCGGCGCCGGACGCCGCGGGCGCGTGCCCGCGCGGCCTGCGCTATCTCGAGTGGGTCTGGGACCCGGACCCGCACGACACGGAGTACGTGGTCGACTACGCCTTCCTGCTCCGTGAGCGCGACGGGGCGGTGCAGGCGGTCGGGGACCGCCACGTAGAGGGACTGTTCCCGCGCGACCGGTGGTTGGAGTTGCTGGCCGGCGTCGGGTTCGCGGCGCGTAGCGTGCCGCTGGTGCTCTCGGACGTGGAGCCGGGCCGGCACGAGATGTTCGTCGGCCGCCGGCCGCGTTGAGCGTCTGGCGGGAGCGGAGCGCCACGGGGCCGCCGGACGGCGGCCGGGCGCACGAAGGAGGTACTGATTCGATGGCGAAACTGGTCGGACGCGTGATGCTGCTGCTCGCCGGGGGCGCGCTTGCCGGGCTGCTGGCGTGGGTGCTGACCCCCGTCGCCGCCGAAGGACAGACGCAACTGCCCCGCGCCGGTGACGGTCAGCCGGATCTGAACGGCATCTGGCAGGCCATCGGCACGGCCCACTGGGACCTCGAGGCCCATTCGGCGCGCGCCGGCGCGATGGTGCCGCTGGGCGCGGTCGGAGCGGTGCCGGCGGGCAAGTCGGTGGTGCGGGGCGGCGCGATCCCGTACCAGCCCTGGGCGGCCGAGCAGAAGCGGGAGAACGCCGAGCAGTGGCTGACGGCGGACCCCGAGGTCAAGTGCTACCTGCCGGGCGTCCCGCGCGTCATGTACATGCCGTTCCCGTTCCAGATCGTCCAGACCCCCGAGTTCATCCTGGTCGCCTCCGAGTACGTGGGGGCGACGCGGTCGATCCACATGACCGAGGTGGAGCCGCCGCCGATCGACACGTTCATGGGGCACTCGCTCGGGCGCTGGGAGGGCGACACGCTGGTCATCGAGTCGGACACGTTCAACGACCAGACCTGGTTCGACCGCGCGGGCAACTTCCACAGCGCGGCGCTGCGGGTCGTGGAGCGGATCACGCCGATCAGCCCGGATGCGCTGCAGTACGAGGCGACCATCGAGGACGAGAACGTCTTCACGGAACCCTGGACGATCAGCCTGCCGCTCTACCGCCGCCTGGAGCCGGACATCGAGATCCTGGAGTTCAACTGCGTGGAGTTCGTCGAGGAGACGCTCTGGGGACACCTGACGAAGCCCGGGTCCCCTCAATAGGAGAAATCTCATGCGATATCGGTGGCTCGTTGCAGTCATCTTGCCGTTCGTCGCGGCGGTGGTCGGGGCCCTGACCCTGTCGGCCCAGCCCGCGGACTGGACCGTGCCGCGAACGCCCTGGGGCGATCCCGACCTGCAGGGCATCTGGACCAACGAGAACACGGGCACGCCGATGCAGCGCCCGGCCCGGTTCGGGGACCGCGAGTTCCTGACCGACGAGGAGGTGGCCGAGCTGGAGCAGGAGGCGCTGGCGCGCTACGAGGCGGCGGTGGCCACGGACGACGACGCCGGGCCGCGCAGCGCGGCCGACGTCGAGCGGACGGAGGGCACGATCGAGGCCGGCATCTACGGCCAGGAATACAACAACGTGTGGATGGAGCAGCCGCAGCGGCCCGGTCCCCTGCGGTGGACGCGCACGTCGCTCATCGTCGAGCCGTCGCACGGACAGATTCCACCGTACACGCCGGAGCTTCTCGATCGGCTCGCGGCCCGCGAGGAGGCCCGGCGGCACCGCGGCGAGGCCGACACCTGGGAGGACCGGAACCTGAACGAGCGCTGCATGCGGCCGCAGGCGGCCACCGGGCTGCAGGGGACCGTCCGCATCGTGCAGACCCCCGGCTGGGTCGCGATCCTACCCGACGGCTTCCAGTATCCGCAGCTCGTGCCGCTCGACGGGCGCGAGCAGGTCTCCACGGAGATCCGCGGCTGGTTCGGCCGCGCGCGCGGCCGCTGGGAAGGCGACAGGCTGGTCATCGAGACCACGAACTTCAACGACAAGCAGGACGGCGGCCCCGTCCTCCCGTCGCGTCGGCCGCTCGCGTTCTTCCTCGGGTCGGGCGAGACGCTGCGGCGCGTCGAGACGTACGAGCGGGTGCGTCCCGACCAGATGGCGTACGGCCTGACGATCGACGATCCGAGCGTGTACGTGGAGCCGTACACGGTGCTCCGGCCGATGATTCTGGACAACGACTTCCTGATGCTGCAGTCGGGCTGCCACGAGGGCAATTACGGCATGCCGTTCATCCTCAGCGCGGCGCGGGCCGACGAGGACTACGCGATGCGCGCGGCGCTCGAGGCGGCCGAGCTGCGCGGGCCCGAGATCGCGGCGTTGCGAGCCAGAACCGAGGAGTGGCTGCGGACCGGGACCGTGCCCGCGGTCGACGGCGCGGTCGAGGCGGTCAACCCGGACCGCTGACGGAGGAGGTCCCGCCATGTGCATCGTTCGCGGCTACGTCGGGCAGGCCGTCGTCCTCGTCCTCGTTCTCCTGCAGGCCGCCGCGGTAGCGCACGCTGCCGCGGCCGACCTGCGCCTCGTCGACGCCGCCGCGCGCCAGGACTGGCAGCAGGTGCGGGCGCTGCTCGACGAGGGCGCGGACGTCAACGCCCCGCGCGCCGACGGCGTGACGGCGCTGCTCTGGGCGGCGCATTGGGACGACATCGAGATCGTGCAGGACCTGCTGCGCGCCGGCGCGGACCCGAACGCGGCGGACGACCACGGCGTGACGCCGCTGATGCGGGCGAGCGAGAACGCGGGCGTCGACGTCGCCCGGGCCCTGCTCGAGGCGGGCGCGGACCCCAACGCGGCGCAGGGCAGCGGCCTCACGGCGCTCATGCTCGCGGCCGGGACCGGCAGCCGCGACGTGGTGCGGGCGCTGCTGGCGCACGGGGCGGACGTCAACGCGGTGACGCACGGCTCGGGCGCGACCGCCCTGATGTGGGCGGTCGAGGCGCCGCACCCGGCCGTCGCGCACATCCTGCTCGAGAGCGCGGCCGACGTCAGCGTTTCGTCCAGCAAGGGGTTCACGCCGCTGCTGCTGGCCGCGCGCAACGGGGACGTCGAGCTGGGGCGCCTCCTGATCGCGGCGGGCGCCGACGTCAACCAGCCGGGATCCGACGGCACCCACGCGCTGCCGCTGGCCATCATCAGCGGTCACGAGCCGTTCGCCCTGTTCCTGCTCGAGCAGGGGGCCGATCCCCGCGGCGCGATCGACGGCGTGCCGGCGCTGCACGCGGCGGCCGGCGACGTCGGCACCTGGCTGGTGGACTGGTACCGGGAGCACGGCGGGCGCCGGGCCGTGGACGCCGGCGGGCGCGGGCTCGCCGGGCTGACCCCCGCACGGCGGCTGCCGCTGGTCGAGGCGCTGCTGGCCCGCGGCGCCGACCCGAACGCGCGGGTCGACAAGTCGGCGGTCGTGCTGAGCTACATCGGCACGACGCGCTACGGCGTGTTCGAGCAGAACTCGGTCGGCACCGGGGACGTGCGCGGCGCGACGCCGCTGTGGGTCGCCGCCAAGTCGTCCAACGGCGGCGGCCTGCAGGGCGCGCAGGGCCCGACCTCGCGGTACCGCTACGACAGCAGCCCGGACGTCATCCGCGCCCTGCTGGCGGCCGGCGCCGACCCCAACCTCACGACGGATGACGGCACGACGCCGCTGATGATGGCGGCCGGGCTCGGCGTGCGGTCGCATCAGCCGCTCACGCCGCGCGGCGTGCCGTCGCCGCCGGCCGAGGAGGCGGTCCGGGTGCTGGTCGAGGCGGGCGCCGACGTCAACGCCGCGAACCACGGCGACTTCACGGCGCTGCACGGCGCCACGTTCCGCGGCCTCAACGAGGTGATCCAGTAT
>CAZMWA010000196.1:0-7192 GCA_964569405.1 uncultured Vicinamibacteraceae bacterium
GGCACGAGCTGGGGCACCTACGCGGTGGCGTTCCCGCTGGCCATGCCGCTCGCCTGGGCGGTGGCGGGCGCGCAGGGGCTGTCGCATCCGGAGCTCTTCATGACGCTTTGCTTCGCGGCGGTCATGGACGGCAGCGTCTACGGCGACCAGTGCTCGCCGATCTCGGACACGACCGTGCTCAGCTCGGTCTGCACGGGGTGCGACCTGATGGACCACGTGAAGACGCAGATTCCCCAGGCCTCGGTGGCGGCCGCCCTGGCCGCGGTCTGCTGGACGGTCATCGCCTTCTTCACGGCGTAGGCGGCGGCGTTCAGGACGCGCGCCGGGCGGCGGGCCACTCCCGCAGTACCCGCGGCGCGATTCGCCGGGCGGTGCGCAGGGCGGCGGCGGCGGCGCGCAACCGGCGGGCGTCCCGCTCGCGCCAGACGAAGCCGTAGCCGGCGCGGAGCGGCGCGGGCAGCAGGCCGATCGTGGTCAGCCGGCCAAGCCGGCGCGCCGGCGCCACGCACGGACCACCGGGCAGCGCGAGGAGCGCGGCCGCCAGGCGCCGCGCCTGCTCGCCGACCGCGAGGCGGCCCGCCTGCTGCATCTCGCGCAGGTAGCGATCGAGCGCGTCCCGCGTGGTAGGCAGCGCGCCCGGCGGCGCGCCGAGCCGGGGGCCGACCTGTGCCGCCTCGGCGCAGTAGCAGTCCTCTTCGGCGGCCGTCAGGGATGCGACGAACAGACGGTACGTCCGCAACTGGCTGTCGACCAGCGTGGCGTGGACCCAGGCGAGCAGCGCCGGGTCCGTGGCGTCGTAGGGGGTGCCGGCCGCGTAGGGGCCGACCGCGCGAGCGAGGCGGCCGTGCACCCGCCGGTGGATGGCGTTGATTCGCCCGGCCGTCCGCCGGATCTCGGACTCGCTGCCGAAGGTGAGCGACAGCATGGCCGAGATCGTGCGGCGCATGCGCCGCACGTAGGCCAGCGGTCCGGCGTCGAACCCGCTGTGAGCACCGACGCCGGCGGCGACCAGGGGATGCGCGAGCTGCATCAGAATGGCGCGCCCCCAGCCGAGCACGACCACCGCTTCACGGTTGACGCGGCGAGCGATCGACACGGGTTACGGAATCGGCAGGGATCGATTGGAATGGCCGGTCGCGCCTCATCCTGTCGAGATCGCCGCTCCACCGCAGCTTGCCGCGCAAGTCGCGGATATCCTCCTGCTCCTTCAACCGGACGAGCGGCGCCGAACCCGACTCGACGGCCTCGCGCCTGGTCTTCGCTCCGGTGACGCGCATGACGGAAAGATACACCTCTGGCGCAAAGCGTGCCTGCGAGCCAGCGGCACGGTCACGACCCCGTGGCGGCGTGGTACCGTCGTACATGCGCATCGGCATCCCGGCGGAGATCAAGGCGGACGAGAACCGCGTGGCCATCACGCCGTCCGGCGTGGCGGCGTTCGCGGCGCGCGGGCACGAGGTGGTCGTCGAGGCCGGCGCGGGGGTCGGCAGCGCGATTCCGGACGACGCCTACCGGGCGGCCGGCGCCAGCGTGGCCGGCGGAGCCGGCGAGGTCTGGGAGCGCGCCGACCTCGTGCTCAAGGTCAAGGAGCCGCTCGAGCCCGAGTTCGACCGGATGCGGCCCGGGCAGATCGTCTTCACCTATCTCCATCTGGCGGCCTCGCGCGAGCTGACGGACCGTCTGCTCGAGCGCCGGGTCGTCGGCATCGGCTACGAGACGGTGCAGCTTCCCGACGGGACGCTGCCGCTGCTGGTGCCGATGTCGGAGGTGGCCGGACGGCTGTCGATCCAGGCGGGCGCGGCGTCGCTCGAGATGCGGTCCGGCGGCAAGGGGCTGCTGCTGCCGGGCGTCTCGGGCGTCCGGCGCGGCCGGGTGACCATCATCGGCGCGGGCGTCGTCGGGCTGAACGCCTGCGTCGTCGGCGTGGGGTTCGGGGCCGACGTCACGATCATCGACATCAATCCGCTGCGGCTCGCCTACGTGCGCGACGTCGTCCAGGGGCACGTCACCACGCTCATGTCCAACGCCGCGAACATCGAGGGCGCCGTGGCGTCCGCCGACCTCGTACTCTGCTCGGTGCTCATCCCCGGCGCCCGCACGCCGCGCCTGGTCACGCGCGCGCACTTGGCGCAGATGGAGCCGGGGTCGGCGCTGGTCGACGTGGCCGTCGACCAGGGCGGGTGCGCCGAGACCAGCCGGCCGACGACCCACCATGACCCGCGCTACGTGGAGGAGGGCGTGGTCCACTACTGCGTCTCGAACATGCCCGGCGCCGTGCCTCACACGTCGACCTACGCGCTGACCAACGCCACGATGGCCTACGCGCTGGAGGTCGCCGACCGCGGCTGGCGCGCCGCGGCGGAGCGCCAGCCCGCGCTGGCCAGGGGCGTCAACGTCGTCGACGGGCAGGTGACGCACGCCGCCGTGGCCGCGGCGCACGGCCTCGAGCACGCGCCGCTGGGGGAGACGTAGGGTTGACCCCGCGGATCGCGGTCGTCCGCGCCGGCTACAGCGAGGCCAGCAGCTCCTGGTCCGGCGTCATCCGGCGCAGGAAGTCCTCGACGGGGAGGCACCAGATACCGTCGATCCGCAGGCGCTCCCGGCCACGGTAGAGCAACGCGGCGTCCGCCTCCGGATAGTCCTCGCGGAATGCGCGCAGCGGCCGGAGGTCGCCGGCGTGCACCCTGGCCGCGTTCTTGACCTCGAACGCCTGCAGGCCCGGCTCCCCGTAGACGACGAAGTCGACCTCGGTTCCCGCGCGCGTGCGCCAGAAGAAGACTTCCGCGTCGTGCCGGGAGTACGCGACCCACGCCCGGAGGTGCTGCGCCACCAGCCCCTCGAGCGCCTGGCCGTCGATATCGCCGGCCCGGTCGAGGGGGCCGCTCGGGCGCAGGGAGCGGAACACGCCCGCGTCGAACAGGTACAGCTTGTCGTGGGCCACGGTGGCACGCTTGGCGCGCTTGCGAAAGACCGGCAGCCGGAAGGCCAGCAGCAGGTCTTCGAGAATGCCGACGTAGCCGGCGACGACCTTGCGCTCGACCTCGCATTCCCGGGCCACGGCCGAGACGTTGAGCTGCGCCCCGTGCGAGAAGCTGACCGCTTCCAGAAAGCGGGTGAAGCTGCCCATGTTGCGGGTGAGCCCCTCGGCCCGGACCTCCTGATCGAGGTACAGGCTGGCGTAGCCATCCAGGGTCGCGGCGGGATCGGGCGCACCCGCCACCAGCGGCACGAGGCCGATCTGCAGCGCGCGGGCCAGGTCGAACGCGGGCGGTTCCGCGGCCATGAACGGATGCAGCGTGCGGCGCACGGCGCGGCCGCCCAGCAGGTCGACGCCGCCCCGGCGCAGCTTGCGGGCGCTGGACCCCGTCAGGATGAAGCGTGGCGGCGCTGGTTCCTCCAGGATGGCATGGACGACCGTGAGCAGCTCCGGGACGCGCTGGATCTCGTCGACGACCACGGTCTGTCGTTGCGGTGAGCCTGCCAGCAGCTCCCGCAGGCGCTCGGGGCGTGCGCTGAGGCTGCGGTGAAGGGGCGGGTCCAGCAGGTCCAGGAACCGCGCGCCGGGCAGGCAGTGGCGCAGCCACGTGCTCTTGCCGGTGCCGCGCGGGCCGAACAGGAAGCAGCTCTGCTCTGGTATTCGGAAGAATCGACTGACGAATTCCATTTCATCTCGAAAAATGGAAGCTCACAGTCCAATTATCCTACGTCCGCGTTGCGGCTCGGGCAAGCGAGGTCCGGCGGGCTCTGTGGGAACAGGCAGGCGGAGGCGGGCAATCGGTCCGGACAGTCGAGGGGGTTGCAAGCGCAAGAGAAAAGGGCGGGGGTGGTCCCCCCGCCCTGCGGAATCGCCGATTGGAATGCGGCTCGGCCTACCAGTCGAGGGTCGCGCCGAACTTGAAGAGGCGGCCGTTCATGATCCCGGCCACGCTCGGGAACGAGCCGGGGTTCGTGTAGGTGTCGCTCACCCGGGTGACGGCGCTGGCGTTGAAGATGTTGAAGACGTCGAAGTTGGCCCGGATGAGCCCCCCGCCGAAGCGCAGGATCTTGGTGAGCCGCAGATCGAGCTGGTTCACCTGCGGCTCGTACTGGACGGAGTTGTCGATGTAGCGGGACGTCGTCAGGGTGCCGCCCCGGGCGTCGGTCCAGAAGCCGATGCCGGAAGGGAACAGCGGGACGGTCAGGCCCGTTTCCAGCAACGGGTGACCGAGCTGCTGCTCGACGAAGTCCCGCTGGCGGGCGACCGCATAGTCGGAGAAGCGGCGCTCGCCCGGAATGCTCTGATACACGAACGAGAAGGCCATGTCGTACGGCAGCGGCACCGAGCCGTTGAGCTTGTACTGCGTCCTGTCGGACCAGGCGGGCGCATAGCTGCAGTATCCGGGCCGGTTCTGCAGCGGATTGTCGACGACGAAGCACTCGTTGACCGCCACCGCCCCCGTGGCGATGCCGCCGGCGAGCGTCACGCCGTTGGGCAGGCGCCCGTCGAAGGTGAAGTCGACCCCGTTGAAGGTCTCCGACATGTCCCCGTAGTCACTGGCCCGCACCATCTGGTTGTTGGTGCCCAGGGCGGCCCCTTCCGGGCTGAGGGTGTACAGGCCGCCGAGCGTCTGGCCGCTGGCGTCTCCGAGCGCCGGATCGGTGGGGGCGATGATGCTGAACTCGGTGAAGTGCTCCGGCCCGACGTTGAGGTTGTCGGCCACCAGGAAGTTGAAGTTGTCGCGGCGGAAGTACGCCACCTCGACCGACAGGCCCTCGGTCAGCTCGTGCTGGATGCCGACCGAGTGCTGCCAGTTGGCCCGCCGGTTGTTCCAGCCGCCGAGCACGCCCGGGGCGAACGAGCGCGTCACCGTGGGCGAGCCGAACTCCGGGTGGACGACCGCCCCGCACTCGCCGTTCGCCTGGTGGAGGATGCTGAAGTCGCAGTCCGGAACCAGGTTCCCGTTGTGGTCGTCCCAGGACCGATTCGTGTTGCGGATGATCGACTCCAGCGGGTTCCTGGCCTGCGCCAGGATCGTGCCGATGGCGTTCACGTAGCGGCCCGAGTTCCACTTCAGCGCCGTCCGGCCGTTGCCGAACAGGTCGTAGGCGAGGCCCAGCCGCGCGTTGAGGTCGCGATAGTTGGGAAAGTTCTCCAGGCGGCCGGTCGAGACGACGGGCGTGTACAGGCCGGCCGGGGACGTCTGGGCCGGAACCCAGCCGTTGAGGTGGTCGTAGCGCACCCCGAGGTTGAGCGTCAGCCGGTCGATGGTCCACTGGTCCTGCGCGAAGATCCCCAGCAGGGCCGCGTCCTGATGGGAGGCCGAGGGGGAGGCGTACTGGTTGACCGCGAGCGGCACCCCGGGCTCGGCGAAGATGTAGGACCTGGCGCCCGGAAGGTAGGCGCGGTGGTGGTTTTCCCCCACGTGGGTGCGGGTCAAGCCCACCTTGAAGTTGTGCGACCCGGTCACGTACGACATGGAGGCCCGCATGGTGAGATTGGGCCAGTGGTTTCTGTCGCCGTAGTTGACCGGCGTGTTCGCGCCCAGAAACATGAGCGAGTTGATGTTGATGCCCTGCGACGCGATCCAGACGCCGATGTGATTGTCGACGTCCACCTCGGGCTGCGGCCTCGGGACGGCGTTGGGACTCGTATAGGAGAACCCCGCCTCGAACAGCAGCCGGTTGCTCGCCGGCATGGTCCAGGTGGCCTGCGTGTTGCTGATGTTGCCGACGTCGTACACGACCGACGCGTTGTGGCTGACAACGCCGAATACCGACCAGAACTGGCACAGGCACTGGCGCTGGTCGGCATGCGACGCCGTAATCTTGTGGCGCTCGCTCGCCTGCCACGTCAGGCGGATCTGGTTGTCGCGCGTGGTGCTCTCCTGCTCCGTCGGCCGGTCGTAGTCGGGATCGTAGAACGCGGCGCCGTACGAACGGAGCCGTTCCGGGTTCTCCCACGCCCCGTTGCGGAAGCTTCCCGACGCGTAGGTCTGCGACCCCCACCAGCGGTGCGCCGTGTAGAACCACAGCCGGTCGCGGACGATCGGCCCGCCGATGCCGGCGCCCCAGTCCCAGTTCTTCTTGAGCCCCCGCACCCGGCGTTCGTCGAGTCCGCGCGCCTGGAGCGACTGGTCCCAGTTCAGGTTCTGCATGTTCTCGTTCGCGCCGGTGGCGATGCCGTAGAAGCTGAACTGATTGCCGCCCTCGCGGGGGATGTAGTTCATGGCGATGGCGCCGAAGCCCGTCTCGGCGTCCATGCCGCCGGTGGCCATCACGACCTCCTCGACCGCGGCCTGGTTGGCGAAGAACATCTTGCCGGTGCCGCCCCCGGACGTGACCGAGGCCGTCACCGACATGCCGTCCCACATGACCTCGCCGTCGTAGGTCGCGCTGCCGTGGATGATGACGGTGCCCCAGGTGTCGCCGACGCTGCCGCCGACGTCCTGGCCGCCGCCCAGGATGTCGGTCTGCGCGCCGACGGTCAGGGCGGCGTAGCCGGAGTAGGTCCGGCCGGTGGGCAGGATCTCGAGGGTCTCGTTGGAGATGTTCTCCTGGTGCACGACGTTCTGCACGTCGATGACCGGGCTCGCGCCGGAGACGGTGACCGTCTCCTCGACGGCGCCGACGGTCATCGTGGCGTCGACGTTGGCCGAGAACCCGGTGACGATCTCGATGCCCTCGCGGATGAACGTGCTGAAGCCGGGCAGAACGAACGTCACGGTGTAGGTGCCGGGCCGCAGCGCCTCGAGCGTGTAGAGACCCGAACCGTCGCTGAAGGCGGTCCGGACGCCCTCGATCAGCGCCGGACTGGCCGCCTCCACCGTGACGCCGGGGAGGACGCCTCCGGTTTCGTCCACCACCTGGCCCGAGATGCTGCCGGTCTGGGCTGCCGCGCCCGCCGGAAGCAGCAGGAATATCGACAGAACCAACGAACCCGCCGCGATAACGACTCTCCGGTGCACAGCCACCTCCCGCGTTAAGACCGGCTTTGCCCGCCAGTCAGTCCCGCCATGCCGCACCACGCCGCAACAGCGAATCCCGCAGGCTCGACTCGGCAACGACACGGTTTCGGATCGCGTGTCGAGGCCCAGCGCGCCGGTCGTGCAAGGGTGCAAAGTGTGTGCCCGTCGTTCGATGTGCGTCAGGCCTGCAGAAACGGGCGCTCGGCTCGAGCCGAGCGCCCGTTTCTGCAGGCCTGACGCACATCGAA
>CAZMWA010000197.1:0-49498 GCA_964569405.1 uncultured Vicinamibacteraceae bacterium
TGCAAAACCGCGCAGACGCGGTTTCGCACAGCGACCACAGCCATCATCCCCTTCTTCCTCAAGACATCGACGAACACGGCCAACGGCACGCATGCCCGAACAGGCCTCGAGAATCCGTCAGTTTTTCGCGCTCGCCGACACACGCCGAACTGCCACAGCCTCGATAGGCGGACGGCGCCTGATCAGACCTCTGCCAGCGTCAGGACGATCGCGACAATCGCGAGATCGGTGAGCGCGTGGACGGCCACGGGCGCCGCCAGCCCGCCGGCTTGCCGCCGGATGGCGCCCAGCACCAGGCCGTAGGCGAACGTGAGCGCGACACCCACCATGCCGCGCGGGAAGCCCGCCAGGAAATGCAGTGCCGCGAAGGCTGTCGCCTGCAGCACCAGCGCCGCGTGCCCTGCACCCACCGCTCTCTCGAGCGCATGCTGGAGCACGCCGCGGTACGCCGCTTCCTCGAGCACCGCGTTCACAATGGAGAAGCCGACCGCACCCGCCGCGAGTAGCCAGAGCGGCCAGTCCGGCACGAACGTCACAACCAGATCGTCGAGACTTGGCTGCGCCAGCACATACCAGACCAGAAGAACGGCTCCGGACAGCGCTGCGAATGCCACGCTGAACGTGAGAATTCGAGCATCCAGCCTGCCGACGGCCAGCCATTGGCCAGCGTCGCGGAGCCACGAGACGCGGGACGCGAGCACGCCGTACCCCGCCAATGCCAGCGCGAACGTCACCTGCTGCGGACCGACACCGGCCAGCCCGAGTCCAAGCCAGGCCACGAACAGCACGCCGCAGGAGGTGGACGCAGGCCTCCGTCGTCGCCAAGCGATCGTCGTTAGGAGGAACATGCCGAGACCGGCGGCCAAGCCAAGTCCGTGTGCCGTCGTGAGCGACGCAACGGTGAGCAGAACCGTGAGTGGAACGACGAGCAGCGCCTCGTTGCGAGCAGCTTCGGCGTTGGAGGTCACCATGCCAATCGTAGCTCAGGGCCCGAGGATCCGGCCCCGAGCCACTGTTTCCTCGCGTCCGCGAGATTGGACGCCCAATCGTCCATCCGCCGCCGCCTCGATGACCTCGCGGCGATCGCCTGTCGCCCGGGACGACCTCGCCCGAACGAGCCGTTGTGTCGTCGGTTTACGCATTCCCTGTCAGGAGGCGGCCGGCGGGCCGGCGGTCGCGCGCATGAGCCGGCCCAAGTGTTCGCGTCCCGCAAGGAGCTTGTCATGCCGTATGACCTTCGGCGCTTCGCAGTGTTCGTGGGCGGACTAGTGTGCCTGATGCTGCCGGCGTCGCCCGCCGACGCCCAGACCAGATCGCATCGATTCGAGATCGCGGCCGGCACGATGTACGGCTTCCAGGACCCGGAACGGCCGGTGACTGCCGGGTGGATCGTGTCGAGCGGTTTCGACCTTGGCCGGCGGTCGTTCGTGGTGGAGGGCGCATGGCACCGGGACGCCTACGCTCTGGAGCACCCGTGGGACTTCGACGAGGTGTACCGCCGGAGGATTCAGAGTCGCTACTGGATGCTGATGGGCGGCGTCCGGGCCGGAGGCCGTCAAGGGCGCGTGCAGCCGTACTACCAGGTCCTGGCCGGTGGCTTCGCGGCCCATTTCAGGAGGGACTACCAGTGGCCGGCGTCGATCGACACCGAGGCAGAGAACGCCGCGTGCGGTGCCTACCATGACGGCGTGCTGGTCCATCCGTGCCTCCGCGTGCCGTACCCGGCGTTCGACGAAGAGCGCAACGCCGGATTCGTCATGCAGCCGGGGGTGGGCGTGGACGTGAACGTCTGGCGGCGGTTCACGCTGCGTCTGGCGGCTGACTTGCCAATCCTGACGAACGGCGACTACGTCGTTCTCCGGCCCAAGCTCTCCGTCCGCGTCGTCGTCGCGCTGGGGCGCTGACGCAACGAGAGACCACCTCTGGGAGTTCGCCGCGCGGGTCGTCGACCTCCTCGACCACGTGAACGATCCGGACGGGGTCCTGCACCTCCTACAGACACTGCCGCATATGGCACTCCCCGCCAACCGCACTGTGGCGCTCAACCGCATCCTCAGGCGGCTGATCCGGTCGCGGCGTGTGTTTCTAAGGGCATGGGCGTACAACGGCTCGGGGTAATGGCGGCGGCGGAGCCGGGACTCCGCAATGAGGTAGAGGCACTGTTTGCAGCAGCGGAGGAGCGGGAATCAGCGGCGGTCAGAGCGCGCATCCGGCGCGCGAGGGCTGGCCTGGCTTCCAGCTAGCCAGGACGGAGGGCCCCGCGGCGAAGGCCGAGCCAGGGGCGATGTCGCGCCGGGACGCTGTCCGGTGGTTGCCACCCGGAGATTCTGGCTACAACATTCATTCCCCCATTATATGCGGGATTGAGCCGGATTTCGCAAGACGCCCTGAAGCTGGCCCGGCGGCGACGATGGACTTCAAGTGACTACAGTTTAGTAGCTTATGGCCTTTCCCGTACGATAATGGACGCCACCGGAACGCTATTGGGTGTCAAGGAAGCGCGAACACGAACATTGTGTTGCCCGAGCTCGGGCGCAGCTCCGGCGTCAGGCGCGTGTACACCGACACGGTCGCCGCGCTGCCGGTGCTGACGGCGACGTATTGCCGGCCGTCCACGGCATAGGTGATCGGCGGTCCGGTGACGGGCGAGCCGAGGTTGACCTCCCACAGGACGTCGCCGGTCTCGTCGTCGAGCGCCCGAAAGCGCCCGTTCGTGTCGCCGCCGAACACCAGGCCGCCGCCGGTGGCGACGACGGCCAGCGTCGCGGCCCGCTGGTCGCGGGTCCACACCGTGGCGCCGGTCTCGGCCGAGATCGCCCGCACCATGCCGAGCCCCTCGGTGTCCGGGGTCATCTGGTTGCGTACGGCGAGCCGGTAGATGCTGTCGTCGTCCGTGGTCAGCATCCGCGCGCAGGTGTTGCGCAGCGGGAAGTACATCAGGTTCGTGCGGGGGCTGTAGGCGCCCGGGTCCCAGTTCTTGCCGCCGAAGAAGCTGGGGCAGATCATGGCCTCCTGGCCCACCGCGCTGAAGACGACCTCCGAGTTCGTCGCCACCTCGCCGGTCGCCCCGTCGATGCCGTTGACGACGTTCTGCGAGATCGTCTGCGTCGCCCACAGGAACTCGCCCGTCTCGCGATCCAGCGTGAAGACGATGCCGGTCTTGCCCGGGATGCCGGTGACCACGCGGCGCCGCTCGCCCGGCCGCAGCCGCGGGTTGATCCAGTCGACCGTGGCCGGGTCCGGCGCGACGGCCGTGTCCACGAGGATGCGCTCGTACGGATGATCGAGGTCCCAGTGGTCGTTGAGGTGCTGGTAGTACCAGGCGATCTCGCCCGTGTCGCCGTCGAGCGCCAGCGTGGAGTTGTGGTAGAGGTGCTGGTTCTCCGCGCCGCCCAGCATGAACTTCGGCGCGGGCGAGGTCACGGAGGTTCCCATGTAGATCAGGTTCAGCGCCGGGTCGTAGCTCGGCACCATCCAGGCCCCGACGTGCACGCGCTCCTCGAACGGCACGCCGCCCCACGACTCGTCGCCGGGCTCGCCCGGCCGCGGGATGGTGCTCGTGCGCCAGAGCTCCGCGCCGGTGTGCGGGTCGTGCGCGGTGATGATGCACGAGTAGGGCCCCGCCCGCGGGCGGCAACTGCGCCCGGAGATCACCTTGCCGTTGGCGATGATCGGGCCGGACGACTGTCTGGCCGGCACCGTCTCGTAGTCGAGGATCTCCGTGTCCCACACGAGCTGGCCCGTGGCCGCGTCGAGCGCAAAGATGTGGTCGTCGGCGCTGGTGTCGATGATCCGGTCGCCGTAGATCGCCAGGTTCCGGTTGGTGTCCTCGAGGCCGCCCACGTACTCGGCGATGTCCTCGGGGACCGGCCGCCGATGCTCCCAATGCAGGTCGCCCGTGGCCGCATCGATGGCCTGGATGACGTCGCGCGGGTTGGGCATGTACATGACGCCGCCGTACACCAGCGGGGTTCCCTGCTGACTCGTGCCGGCCGTGAGCGCCCGCGACCAGACCAGGCGCAGGTCCGCGACGTTCTCCCGGTTCATCTGGTCCAGGGGACTGTAGCCCCAGCCGTCGAGCGTCCGCCGCCACATCAACCAGTCGCCGGGCGCGGGATCCTGGAGCATCGCGTCGGTGACCGGAACGAATTCGGCGCTCGTCTGCGCCTGGGCGGGGACCGGGGCGGCCCACAGCAGCGCGAGCGCGGCAGGCACGAACAGGCAACGCGACGTGAGGGACAACTTGTGCATGGGTTAGATTGTAAGGCGTGATTGGCCGTCAGCGGTCCCCGTCCGGGCGCCGTCGGCATCTGACGATGCGCCTGACGGTCGTTGCCGCGATGGCGCTGGGGCCAGTCTGGAGCAGCGCCGCCCGGTCCGCGGCGCAGTCCGCCCCGCGCGACGCGGTCGCGCCGTTTCGCATCGCCGTCCCCGACTCGGTCCTGGTCGACCTGCGCGAGCGTCTGGCGCGGACCCGGTTTCCCGATGAAATCGAGGGCTCGGGGTGGACGTACGGCACCAATCTCGCCTATCTGCGCGAGCTGGTCGAGTACTGGCGAACCGAGTACGACTGGCGCGAGCACGAACGGCAGTTGAACCGCTTCCCGCAGTTCACCGCCACGATCGACGAGGTCGAGATCCACTTCATCCACCAGCGGTCGAGCCGCGCCGACGCCCTCCCCCTGCTCCTGCTCCATGGCTGGCCGAGCTCCTTCTACGAGTTCACGAAGGTCATCGGACCGCTGACCGAGCCGACCCGGTTCGGCGGACGGGCCGCGGACGCGTTCCACGTGGTCGTGATGTCGCTCCCGGGCTACGGGTTCTCCGGCAAGCCGACGCGCCCGGGTTACGGGACGCGGCGCACCGCCCGCATCGCGGCGGAGCTGATGGCGCGACTGGGCTACGAGCGCTACGGCGCGCAGGGCGGCGACTGGGGCGCGCACATCCTGCGCCAGCTCGGCCAGATCGACCAGGCGCATCTGGTCGGCTTCCACAGCAACATGTGCCGCGCCGTGCCGCCGCCCGGGACCGGCGACCCGAACGCCGGCGTGCCGCCGGAGGAACGGCGGCTCATCGCCGCGGCGCGGGAGCGCACCGCCGAGGGGAGCCGCGAGGGCGGCTACGGCGAGATCCAGCGGACGCGGCCGCAGACCCTGGCCTACGGACTCAACGATTCGCCGGCCGGGCAGGCGGCCTGGATCCTCGAGAAGTGGCGGACGTGGTCCGATTCCGGGGGCGATCCGGAAGCGCGCTTCACGAAGGACGAACTGCTCACCAACATCATGATCTACTGGGTCACCCAGACCGCCAACTCGGCGGCCCGCATGTACTACGAGGCGCGCGCCGAGCCGGTCCACTACACGGCTGGCCGCGTCGAGGTGCCCGTGGCGTGCGCGCTGTTCGCCAGGGAGATCGTGCGCTGGCCGCGCCGCTGGGTAGAGGCGCAGTACAACCTGGTCCGCTGGACCGAGATCCCGCGCGGGGGTCACTTCGCCGCGTTCGAGGAGCCGCTCCTGCTGGTGGAGGACGTGCGCGCGTTCTTCCGCGATCTGCTCGACCGCTGAACGCGGCGGGCCGCGCCCTGCCCACCTACCGCGACACGACCAGCAGGACGCCGGCCACGATGACGGTCGAGCAGCCCAGCGACCAGAGCGACAGCACCTCGCCCGCGAACAGGTAGCCCAGCAGCAGCGCGATGACCGGGTTCACGTAGGCGTAGGTGGCGACCTTGGCGGGCGGCGCCACCTTCAGCAGCCACAGGTAGCTGCCGTAGGCCACCGACCCGAGCACGGCGACGTAGCCCCACGCGCCGAACGCGGCGGGGGACACCGCCGCCCAGTCCAGCCCGGCCAGCTCGCCGGACAGCGCGGACATGCCCACCAGGACGGCGCCGCCGCCGAGCATCTGCATGCCGGACGACAGCGCCTGCGACGGCGGCTGCGGGGCGTAGCGGGCGCAGATCGAGCCGGACGCCCACAGCAGGCTGGCAAAGATGATCGTGCCGGCGCCGACGGTGTCGAACGCGTGCGGGCCCGCGATGTCGGTGGGATTGACGAGCAGCACGACGCCGGCGAAGCCGAGTCCGAGCCCCAGCGCCACGCGCCCCGGCGGGCGGGCGCCGCCCGGGCGCAGCCAGTCAGCCAGGGCCACCCACAGCGGCACCATCGAGACCAGCAGCGCCCCGATGCCCGACGGCACCCGCTGCAGCCCCCAACTGACGAGCCCGTTGCCGCCGGCCGCCATCAGCAGGCCGATGCAGCCGGTCATGACCCAGTCGCGGGCCGTGGGCCGCGCCGCGCCCCGGTGCACCGCCCACGCGACGAAGACGAGCCCGGCGCTCAGGAACCGGCCGCCCGCCATGATGAACGGCGGGATCTCCGCCACACCCCAACTGATGGCCAGGTAGGTGGAGCCCCAGATGACGTAGACGGCCGCGAACGCAGCGACGAGCGACACGCGCGAGGGATGGGCCATCCAATTGCCGGCTGTGGGGCGGAGTGACCGCGTGCAGTGCGGGGAGCGCGACGAGACGCGGCAAGTGTAGCACCCGGGCGCCGGTGCGGCACCAGCCTGGCAATCGTCGCCTCCGGCTCTGGTTGCCGCCAACCAACCCTGCAGGAGTCCGCGCCGTTCTGCGGCGCAGACTCCTGGCCGGGCCATGCGTCCACCCCGACTCGAATGTGACATGATCCTGCCGATGCCGTCGCCCGTGCTCACCCGACGCCAGCTCCGCAAGGGCATGGCGGAGAAGGCCAGGTGCCCTGCATGAATCACGATTCCCGGGGGACGACCGCCGTGCCGCGCGGCGGCGAGGCCGCGACGACGCGGGCCGGGGCCGCGCGCTGGCTGGTCGCCGTCAGCCTCCTGCTCGCGGCCGGCGTCCAGCCGTGGGCTCAGGAGTGGGCGGGCTGGCGCGGCCCCGGGCGCGACGGGATCGTCCCCGCCGCGCAGGCGCCCGGGACGTGGCCCGACGCCTTCGCTCACGCCTGGCAGGTCGAGGTCGGCGAGGGCTACTCCTCGCCGGTGGTCGCGGGCGGGCGGGTCTTCATCCACAGCCGCCGCGCCGACGCCGAGCTGGTGACGGCGCTCGACCTGGCGAGCGGCGCCCGCCTCTGGCAGCAGGACTACCCGGCGCGGTTCGTCCAGAACACGATCGCCCCGGCGGAGCTGCGGGGGCCCTTCGCGACCCCGGCCGTCGACGCCGGGCGCGTGTTCACGCTCGACGGGGGCGGGGTTCTCTCGAGCTGGGACGCGGCGTCGGGAACCCTGCTCTGGCGGCACGACTACTCGCCGTCGGTGCGCGTGACCGACCTGTTCTGCGGCACCGCAGCATCGCCGCTCGTGGCCGGCGGCGTGCTGTTCGTGCACATCGGGAGCGATCCCGCGGGCGGCCGCGTGCGCGCGCTGGACCCGGCGACGGGCGACGAGATCTGGTCCTGGAGCGGCGTCGGCCCCGGCTATGCATCGCCCATCGTGATCGAGGTCGAGGGGCAGCGTCAGCTCGTGACGCTCACCGAATCGTCGATCATCGGGCTCGACGCCGCGAGCGGCGTGCTCCTGTGGAGCGTGCCGTTCACCGACGAATGGCACGAGAACATCACGACGCCCGTCTGGACCGGCGCGCACCTGGTGGTCTCCGGTCCCCGCCAGGGGACGCACGCGTTCACGATCCGGCGCCGCGACGACGGCTGGCACGCGGCGCCCGCGTGGAGCAACATTGGCGTGACGATGTACATGAGCTCGCCCGTGCTGGCCGCCGGCACGCTGTACGGCCACTCATCGAAGCGCAGCGGCCAGTTCGTGGCGCTCGACGCGGCCACCGGCGCGGTGCGCTGGGCGAGCGAGGGGCGCGAGGGCGACCATGCGTCCGTCCTGCTCGCGGGCGACGACCTGCTGCTGCTGACCAGCGACGCCGAGCTGCTGGTGGCAGAGCGGGACCCGTCGGCGTTCGCCGTCGCGCACGACTACGAGGTGGCCGACGGCGCCACCTGGGCGATGCCCGTCCCCCTGCCCGACGGCCTGCTGGTGCGCGACGCCACCAGCCTCGCGCGCCTAGTTTCGGCCGATAGACCGCCCCGCTGAGCTGTGCGGCGGTTACGGGGTTGTCGGGGTGCCGAGGGTCGGCCTGGGCGCGCTGGTGCGATCGTGGATCGGTCGCCGTGTCAGCGGCTCTCGTTTTCGGAGGCGTTTTCGAGCAGGTCTCGACCGCTGCCTCGAAAATCGATATCCGGGATGATGGTCTGGGGCTTGAACACGACCCGGTAGTGGTACGCGCTCACACGTGCGCCGTCGAGCTGCTCGGCGAAGTAGGTCACGTTGTCGCTGAGACCGAGAAAGTGCTTCTTGTACTCGGTCTCGCCGACCTTGCAGGTGACCTCCAACTGATTCGACTGGTCCTCGACCGAGCAGAGTCCTTCGATCGACAGCAGGTAGGTATCGGTTATCCCGTTCAGGAATACGACACGCCTCATGATTTCGAAATTGTCCGCCGCCCGGGACAGGTTGCTGGACGCGATCTGCGCGTCGTTGCAGCCGGCTGCTGCCGCCACCGCCAGCATCACCAACATTCCTCGGATGCGCTTCATGGCTCTTTCTCTCAGGTCAGCGAACGGGCGCCAGCGTGCGTGTCGGGCAGACGCCCATTATCACCGAAGCTGAACACCGAAGGGAACCGGACAATCGCCGACGCCCCGCCGAACTCGGGAGCATCTCGTCTGGCCTCGAAACGCGGCTTGTTGGCCGCTGCGTGGGTGACCGCAGATCTCAACGCGCACCTGACCGCTGACCGCGCCGTGCAGGGCGGATCGCAAGCAAATCTACCGCCATGCCGGTGGGAGCGCCATCGGGGGCGGGCAACGCCTAGTGGACTTTCGCCCCTTTGTTCGCTATGATCGGCCCGATGGCGCCCTGATGGAGCGTTCGACCCTCGACTCCCTCTCCGTTGCGGTGCGGGCGATTGTGGTCGCGCCAGCAACGGTGCCGCCGACTGAGAGCCGGCTGGGCACGCCCCGCCGGGTGTGATGGACGCCGTTGCGTCAAGCCCGCTTGAGCCGGCCTGGAAGGACCGCCTGAGTCTTTCCGCCCGCCGCCCGCCGGAGTTCTACGAGCAATCGGACGAAGTCGGCGACGTGCCGCACGCCGGCGCATTGCGCACGACCTTCGACCGCTTGGGTGCGTCGGCAGTATTCTGCGTGCAGCACGTCCCGACCGTCGTGATCTTCTCCGTCGACGAGTACGATTCGGCTGACGTCGCGCCTCTCCACGCCGCGCTCTGGAACCAAGGTCTCGCCAGTCTGCTCGTCGTCATTTCCGGAGACACGGTCTGCGTGTTCACGTTGGCGCGAATCCCGCGTTCCGCCGACGAGGGCGACGTCACCGACTGCCTGGTTCGGACATTGGACGCGACCACCCACGCGCTGGCGCTGGGGAACCTGGTCTACAGCGCCGAGTCGGGCCGTTACTGGGAGGAGCATCCGGAGCACTTCCGGACGGAAGAGCGCGTCGACCAGGTGCTTCTCGGCAACCTCACCGAGTCGCACGAGCTGCTGCAAGACGCCGGCCTCTCCGCCGACGCGGCCCAGGCGCTGCTGGTGCAGGCGATGTTCGTCGCCTATCTCGAGGATCGCGGGATCATCGGTCCGGACTACTTCCGCGGCGTTTCGAACGCGCGCGCCGGCGACTTCGTTGGCTTGCTGGCTACCGGTGACGTCGAGTCGCTAGAGCGCCTCTTCGAGACCCTGCGGGACGACTTCAACGGCGACCTCTTCGTCGCTCCGTGTTCCTTCGAGGCGGGCGACGACCCCGGGCCGGACCTGGAGGCCGCACATCTGGAGATCCTGTTCCGCTTCCGTTCAGGCCGCGAGGAGATGCACGGGAGTACCGGACAACATCGGCTGTGGCGGCAATACGACTTCAAGTACATACCGGTTGAGCTGATCAGTGCCGTCCACGATCGGTTCCTGGCGGAACGAGGTGCGGACCGCCGCGTCCGCGGCGCCTACTACACCCCCATGTTTCTCGCCGACACCGTGATCGCCCAGGTCTGGAAACGGCTGCGGCCCGCGGCCCGCGGCGACGGGCGCTTCCTGGATCCGGCGTGCGGCTCCGGCATCTTCCTGGTGCGCCTGTTCCAGCGTCTGTGCGAGCACCGGCGCGCAGCCCGACCTGGCCGGACGATCCCCTGGGACGAGTTGCTGGACGTCCTGTCGCGGTTGCACGGCCGGGATCTGGATGGCGGCGCGGTCCGCGTGGCCGTGTTCTCGTTATACGTCGCGCTGCTGGAAGAGGTCACCCCCCCGGCCATCCGGAAGCTCATGGAACGCGGCAGGGTGCTCCCGCCGCTCTTCGGGAAGACGCTTCGCCACGAAGATTTCTTCGCGGTCGAGCCCGCCGCCGCGCAGGTCGACGTGGTGGTCGGCAATCCGCCGTGGTCGAGCCGCCGCGGCGAACGCCATTCCTCTCTTGAATGGTGCGCAAGCGAACGGTTGCCCGCGCCGGGTCGGGAGCAGGCTTGGCCCTTCGTCTGGAAGTCGTTGCGGCATCTGCGGGAGGACGGCGCCGTCGCGTTCCTCCTGCCCGCCATGGGCTTCCTGCACAACCACGCCAGCCGCGCCGTCGAGGCGCGCAGGTGCCTCTTGCGGGCAGCGCGGGTCTTCAGTGTCGTCAACTTCGCGGACATGCGATGGCAGTTGTTCGACGGCGCCGTGCGCCCCGCGGCGCTCCTGCTGTTGGGCTGCCCGCCTGCCGGCGGCGCCCCCTACCGGTTCGACTACCTGACACCGAAGGCCGACCTGAACCTGAAGTCCCGGCGCCTGCTCACGATCGGCAGCGCCGACCGCTGCCGGCTCGACTCGCGCCTGGTGGAAACCGACCCGTCCGTCTTCAAGCGGCGCCTGTGGCTGAGCGAGCCGGAAGCCAGGCTGTTCAACTACCTGGCGCGGTTTCCCCGGCTCGGCGATCTCGTCATCGAGTTCGGGGCGCTCTCGCGCAGGAAGGAATCCACGCAGAATCGCTGGGTGATTGGACAAGGCTTCCAGCCGGCCGACGTCGAAGGATTACCCGAGGGTACCTACGCACGCGAGCGGAGCAGCGTCGTCACCAAGGTGGCCTACTTGCCGATAGACAGATTCCGAATTCCAGCCCTGACGAGCGAGGCATTGCGTCCGTGGAAGGACGACATCGTGCGTCGCAAGGGCTTCGAGGCAGGCTTCCAGGGACCCCGCGTGCTGGTTCCGCAAGGCATCAGCACGAACGCTTGCCCACGGCGAGTGCGATTGCAGGCGGCCTACGCCGACGCCTCTTTCTCTTTTCGGGACACCATTCAGGCCATCGTGGTTCCGCCGGGAGAGGAACGCCGTGCCATGCTGCTCACGGGACTGCTCAACAGCAGGTTGATGCTGTGGTTCGCGTTTCACGGGACGTCATCGTTCGGTTCTGACCGTCCCAAAGTGCACCAGACGGAACTCCTGCGCCTCCCGTTCCCTGCAACGGACGACATGCCGGATCGACAACGATCTCATGCTGCCGCCGATGCGCTGGCCGCCCTGGTCGAGAAACAGGTCCGGAAGGTCGATGGAAGCCGCGGGTTCCGAGCCGGCGAGCGCGACCTGCTCGGGGTAATCGATCGTCTGGCGTACGATTTCTTCTGCCTGTCGAAAGAAGAGCGAGTGCTCGTCGACGACACGGTGGAGCATGTGATTCCCGCCGTTCAACCGACCAAGGGCAGTCTTCCCGAACTCTGGAGGCCATCGACTGCGAGCGACCGCCGCGCGTACGCCAGTACGCTGGCCGAAAGCCTCGCGGGCTGGTTCGACAGCGGTTGCACCGTCGGAACGCGTCTGGTGGCGCGCAACGACGATCTGGCTGTCCTCAAGTTGTCGTTGCGGGAGGCGCCAGGTCGCTTCGACTACGGGGAGGACAACGATGTAACTGTCGCAGCCGCATTGTCCCGGCTATCGAAGCACGTTCAACAGCCGCTACCGGGCAATTTCCAGTCGATGCCGGACTTCCGGGTGTTCATCGATCGCGATCTGTTCGTCGTCAAGCCTGCCGGGAAGCGGTTCTGGCTCCGTTCGGCTGCCATGGCCGACGCCAACGCGATCGCCCTCGATCTGCATGCAGTTGCCGCACGGCGGCATGACGCTTGACCGGGGCGCGCCCGATGATCGCTGGCGATCCCACCGCTTGGGCGGGCCGACTCAGGACGTTCGACGAGCGGTTTCTGGAGCGCGTCGTCGCGGTCTGGCCCAGGTGTCTCGCCGTGTTGCCGCCGCAGCCGAATGAAGACATCATTACTACCAATCTCGTGGACCACCTGCACCGCGATCCCGATATTCGGCGCCGCTTCCATTGGATCGAGTATCAGTACGAGCCGTTCGGACACAACCCGGCAGGAGCGGCGCACAGCAAGGTAGAAATCGACATGGCGGTCTTCCTCGATCAGGATCGCGAGACGTATCTTGCGTACGAGTGCAAGCGCCTGAACGAGGTGCGCCGTGACGGAAGGAGATCACTGGCCAAGGAGTACGTGATGCGAGGGCTGTTCCGCTTCGTGGCGCAACGGTACTCGGAGAATCTGCCCGTAGGGTGCATGCTCGGCTACGTCGTCGATGGCGACGTGACGTATGCGGCGTCGAGCGTGCGGGCGAAAATCGTCGAATGCGGCCGGGATGTCGCGCTCGTCGTGGGCCCGCGAGACGACAGCACCATCGGCTTGGCGACACGCTTCTACAGCCGTCATCGTCGCGGGTCGGACGGCGGGGAGATCGAGGTCCGGCACGCCCTGTTGCCCATGTGACTCGATTGGCGATCCGGCGGGCGAGAGCTATTCAGCCTGCGCTCCTCCCGTCGTTTGGGGAGGGTCGATTGCCTTGGGAGCAGCGCCTCGGTCTCAACAGCGCTCAACCAGATCTGTCAGCAAAATGCCAGCGGGCGCGTCGTCCGCCTCCGGCAGGAAGTCGGGCGGCATGAAGAACGGTTCCCAGGCGACCACAATTCCACGCTCTCGGCAACCGCTCGATCCCGTACCGCAGCTCGGCCAGCGCAACTGTCGGGGCCGCGAGCGCCGGCTCGTTCACTTCGAGCCAGGTGACGACTCGATCTTCCGGCTTCGATTTGGTCAGTTCCGACAGGACGTTGGTGTCGACGAGGATCACGTCAGGTCCACCGGCCCCTGCGGCTGCCTGTGTCCGTCGATGAACGGTTCGATGTTGTCGCCCGGCTCGACGAGAGCGATCACGTCATGCGGAAGTCTCGTTGTCGTCGGGTTCTCCTCGGCGGCCTGATCCAGGATGGAGCGGACCAGGGCTTCCAGGCTGCACCCGCGTTGTTCGGCGCGCCGTTGGAGCCGCGCCTTCGATTCCGCCGAAAGGTTGCGAATCGTAATGCTGACCATGAGAAACCGTTCTTCATGGATGACTTGATGACGATTGCATGCAATCACGCTCACGGCGATCAGGCGGTTGGCGCCGATCTGGTCCGCAGCCGGCTCCGATCCGTCCATGAAGCGGCGTCACGAGTGGCGGAGGGACTGGGATTCGAACCCAGGAGCGAGTTTCCCCGCTAACGGTTTTCAAGACCGCCGCCTTCGACCGCTCGGCCATCCCTCCGTTCAACGCCCGGCACCGGGCGCGGCCGGCTCGATGATCTCCCGGCCCTGCATGTACGGCCGCAGCACGTCGGGGATGACGACCGCGCCGTCGCGCCGCTGGTAGTTCTCCAGAATCGCCACCAGGGCCCGGCCGACGGCGACGCCCGAGCCGTTCAGCGTGTGCACGAGCTCCGGCTTGCCGCGGCCGTCCGGCCGGAAACGCATGCCGCCGCGCCGGGCCTGGAACGCCTCCGTGTTGCTGCACGACGAGATCTCCCGGTAGGCGCCGTAGCTGGGCAGCCACACCTCGAGGTCGTAGGTCTTCGACGCCGCGAAGCCCATGTCGCCGGTGCACAGCAGCATCGTGCGGTACGGCAGCCCGAGGCGCTTGAGCACCTCCTCGGCGTGCCCGGTCAGCGCCTCGTGCACGTCCCACGAGGTCTCGGGCGCCGCGTAGGCCACCAGCTCCACCTTGTCGAACTGGTGCTGGCGAATCAGGCCCCGCACGTCCTTGCCGTACGAGCCGGCCTCGCTGCGGAAGCAGGGCGTGTAGGCGACGTACCACACCGGCAGCGTCCGCCCGTCGAGAATCTCGTTGCGGTGCAGGTTGCAGAGCGGGACCTCCGCGGTCGGGATCAGATACAGGTCCCACTGCCCGGCAATCTTGAACAGGTCTGCCTCGAACTTCGGCAGGTTCCCGGTGCCGGTCAACGCATCGCTGCTGGCGAGGAACGGGGGCTCCACCTCGGTGTAGCCGTGCTCGGACGTGTGGAGGTCGAGCATGAAGTTGATCAGGGCGCGCGCCAGCCGCGCGCCGGCGCCGGTGAGCACGGCGAACCGCGCCCCCGCGAGCTTCGCGGCGCGCTCGAAATCGAGGATTCCCAGCGCCGGGCCGATCTCCCAGTGCGGCCGCGGCTCGAAGTCGAGGCGGGGCGGCTCGCCGTGCTTCCGCACCTCGACGTTGTCGGCCTCGGAGCCTCCGACCGGAACGCTCTCGTGCGGCAGGTTGGGCAGCTTCAGCGCCCAGGCCCCGCGCTCGGCCTCGACGGACTCCAGCCTCGTCTCCTGCGCCCTGATGGCCGCGGCGTGCTCCTGGCCGGCCTTGACCAGTTCGTCGGCCGACTCGCCCGCCCGCCTGGCCCGGGCGATCCGCTCGCCGACGTCCTTGCGGGCGTGGCGCGCGGTCTCGAGCACGGGCAGAATGGCGCGGCGCTCGGCGTCGAGCTCCACCAGGCGGTCGAGATCGCCGCCGAACCCGTCGCCCCGCGTGCCGAGCCGGGTGCGGACCTCGTCGAGCCGGGTGCGGAGCAGGACTGGATCGAGCATGTCGTCTGGGTCCCCAACGTGCGCGCTTCATTCTAATGTAGCCGTGCTGTACGATCGCCAGCCATGGCAGGACCGGTCCGCACCGTCGTCTTTCCCGCCGCCGGGCTGGGCACGCGCATCCTGCCGGCCACCAAGGCGTTTCCCAAGGAGCTGCTGCCGCTGGTCGACCGCCCCATCATTCAGTACGGCGTCGAGGAGGCGGTCGCGTCGGGCATTCGTCGCGTCGTGCTGGTCACGAGCCCGGGCAACACGATGACCGGCGCGCACTTCGCGCCGCACCCCGCGCTCGAGGCCGTGCTCGAAGCGCGCGGGAAGGCGGAGAGCCTGGCCGTCGTCCGCGCCCTCTCGGCGCTGGCGGAGATCACGACGGTCCACCAGGCGCAGCCGCTGGGTCTCGGCCACGCCGTGCTCATGGCCAGGCCGGCGGTGGGCGACGAGCCGTTCGCGGTGGTCCTGCCGGACGACGTCATCGACGCCGACCCGCCGGCGCTGCGCCGGATGGCCGACCTGTCCGCCGAGGTCGCCGGCCCGGTCCTGCTCGTCGAGCGGGTTCCGCGCGAGGCCGTACACCGCTACGGGATCATCGACGCGGCGCCCCTCGGGCAGGGCGTCTTCCAGGTGCGCGATCTGGTCGAGAAGCCGGACCCGGCGGCGGCGCCGTCGGACCTGGCCATCGTGGGCCGCTACGTGCTGACCCCCGACACGTTCGACGCGCTGGAAGGGACCGGCGCCGACGCCGGCGGCGAGATCCAGCTCACCGACGCCCTGCGCCGCCTGCTGGCAAAGCGGCCGCTGTATGCCTGCGAGCTGGCCGGCACCCGCCACGATGCGGGCAACCGACTCGGCTTCCTCAAGGCCTCGGTCTACTTCGCGCTCAAGCGCCCGGACCTCGGGCCGCAGTTGCGGGCGTTCCTGAACGAGCTGCGCTGACGCCGGGGGTTCGGGGCGAAGCCCCGTCGGATTGATGCTCCCTACCCGGCTGACGGCGAGGGCCGACTCGGCTTGGACCCGGCGGAGTCGGCTGTCTTCGAGTCCCCGGCCGGCTTGGCCGCGTCCTTCGAATCGGTCTTGCGGTCCTCGGACGACTTGCCCGGCTCGGACGCCGCCTGGCCGCCAGACGGCTTGCGGGCGTAGTCGGTGACGTACCAGCCGGTCCCCTTGAACTGGATGGCCGGCGACGAGACGAGCTTCCTGACGCGCCCCGCGCACGCCGGGCAGTCGGTGAGCGGCTGATCGGAGAACTTCCGAATCAACTCGAACCGGTGCCCGCAGTCGTCGCACTCGTATTCGTACAGCGGCATGGTGGCTGGTAGCCTCACTCCAGCAGGGTGCCGGTCGCGCCCAGCATCAACTGCCGGTGCATCCAGAACGGCACGCCGCCCTGGCCCAGGAACCGGTCGTGGAACGACTGCAGCGACCCGCCGTTCCCGGCGGCTTCACAGTCCCGGCGAAGCTTGAGGAGCATCTGCTTCCCCAGTGAGTAGAGCACGTAGCCCGGATCGTACGTGCCGCGCTCGGCCTCGCGGCGCGCGCTGCCCTCTTCCAGAAACGCCTCGTCGCGGAAGAACCGCACCCCCTGCTCCACCGACAGGTCCTCGGTATGGAGCCGAATGCCCACGACGGTCCGGGCCAGCCGCACCAGCGCCTCCGCGAGCTGCCCCAGCTCGACCTCCGCGTTGCCCCGCTCGAAACCCTCGTCGAACATCATCTGCTCGCAGTAGTGCGCCCAACCCTCGACGAGCGACACGGGCGTGAAGAAGGTCGACTTGCGGAGCGGCGACGCCACCCGGCGCAGATGCTCGAAGTGGAGGAAGTGGCCGGGAAAGGCCTCGTGGATGGAGATCGACCACAGGGCCGCGTAGCTGAAGTCGCGCAGATGCTCCTCCTGCCGGTCGGCGGGCCAGCTCGGGTCGACGTTGGTGATGTAGTAGTACGCTGGCATCGGCCGCGCTTCGAACGGTCCGACCGGCA
Source organism: uncultured Vicinamibacteraceae bacterium (assembly GCA_964569405.1). GTDB lineage: Bacteria > Acidobacteriota > Vicinamibacteria > Vicinamibacterales > UBA8438 > JAAXGX01. Next base: position 16,886 of record CAZMWA010000197.1, read on the forward strand.
CGATGCTGGCGAACGCCCCGCGATAGTACCCCGGCGTCGGCGCCACCACGAGCGGCCCGTGCTCCGGAACCGTCACTATCCGTTTGCGTCTGATGAAGTCGAGCAGCGCCGCGAGATGGTCCTCGACGGTGCGCAGCAGGCCGTCGGCGTCCGGATGCCGGGCCTTGACCTTCTGCCACGCATCGCCCGGGCCGCGCGCCGCGCCGGCCGCCACCTCCCTGAATCGTTCCTGGGTCGCGCCCAGCTCGCGCAGCGCGATCTGCAGCAGCCGGTCCACAGGCACGTCGATGCCCTCGTCGAGGCGGAGCTTCTGGGAGAAGCGGTCCGGGCCCAGCCGGAACGAGGCGCGGCTGCGCGGCGCGACGGCATCCCGCAGGTGGGCGCCGTAGTCGCGGACCGCGTCGACCGCCACGGTCGATGCGTCCGCGAGATCGCCCAGCAGGTGCATGTCCTCCAGGTTCCGAAACGCCCTGGGGAGGTCGCGCTCCACGAACGTGAGCACGCCGTCGAACGACTCGAGGCCGACGCGCACGAAGAGGCCCGGCGGATCCGTCACGTTCTGCCGGGCCGACTCCAGCAGGCGCGGCACCTGCCGCAGCTTGGACACCACGCGCCGCGCGCGCTCCGTGACCGGGGCATGGTCGAACAGCACCTGGCCTGCCAGGCTCTCGGCAATCGTCTCCGCGTAGTAGAGGGGACTGCGCTGCCAGACGCGGACGTCCTCGAGCCCGAACAGGCGCGCCCGGATGCCGTCCGCCAGCATGCGCCGCTCGAGCTTCTCTTCCGCGGTCAGCGTCGAGGCCTTGATGCCGTCCAGGCGCCGCGCCCATCCGCCGAGCTCGCGCACCTGGGCGTCGACGGCGCTGCGGCTGAAGTCCTCGAGCAGATCGTCGTGCAGGTGGACACCGTCGGCGGCTGCCGCCGTCGGATAGGTCTCGTGCAGGTACGACAGGTACTCGTCGACGAAACGGGATAGCGGCTCAGCGGAGTGGGCAGGCGATCGATCCATGGTCGTCCTGAGTGAATGGTACAATAACGGTGCTTCCTTGCTCTCGGCCGCGGCCCGTGCCACGATTCCCGCAAGTGCCGGATTTTCCGCCGCCGCCGGCCGGCGCGCTCTACCTGGTGTCCACCCCGATCGGCAACCTGGAGGACATCACCCTCCGCGCCCTCCGCGTTCTCGCGGACGTGACCCTCGTCGCGGCCGAGGACACGCGGCGTACGGCCAGGCTGTTCAGCCACTACGGCATTCATACCACGACCACCAGCTTCCACGCCCACAACGAGATCCGGAAGGGCCCGCAACTCCTCCGCCGCCTGGCCCGCGGCGACTCGGTGGCCCTCGTCGCCGACGCCGGCACCCCGCTGCTGTCGGATCCCGGCGCCCGGCTCGTGCGGGACGCGCTCGCCGCCGGCGTGAAGGTGCATGCGGTCCCCGGTCCGAGCGCCGCGCTCACCGGCCTGGTCATGTCCGGCCTCGGCGGCGGCGCCTTCACCGTGGTTGGATTCCCGCCTCCACGGTCAAACGACAGAAAACGTTGGCTGGAGGCCCTGGCCGCCGAACCTCGGCCGCTCGTCGTCTTCGAGGCGCCACACCGGCTCCGGGCGACGCTGGCCGACATGGCGACTGTCTTGGGCGATCGGGACATCGCCGTCTGCCGCGAGATGACGAAGGTGCACGAAGAATTGGTCACTGGACCGATAACGGATGTGATGAAGCGCCTCCCGGCGGCGCGGGGCGAGTACACCGTCGTCATCGGACCGCCCGCCGCGCCAGCCGGGAACCGCTGCGGCACCGTTGACGGAGGGCGGCTCTGGAACGAGTTCTGTCATTTGACAGAAACCCTGGGTTGCGACCGGCGTCTCGCCGTCCGGATCCTCGCGGACCGGCACGCGCTGGGCGGCCGCTCGGTCTACGCGCTGCTCGAGGCCCGCAAGCAAATTGGGTCTATCGACCAATAACGGGTGCGGGCCGGCGTCCTTGACCGGCTTTCCCCATTCTGCTAGTTTATGCTCCGCTTTGCAGCCCATGGGGCAAAAGCAGCCATCATCCGGCAACCCCGCAAAATCGTCCAGGCGTGCCGGGCCGGCCGCCGCCCGGCGCCGAACGACCCTGGCGCAGGCGCAGCAGGAAGCGTACCAGCAAGCCCTTCGCCGCTACGAGCAGGCCATGGCGGCGCTGCAACAGCGCGAGTTCGAGGCGGCAGCGGCCCTCTTCGGCCAGGTGATTGACGAGTTTCCCGCCGAGCGCGAGCTTCACGAGCGCAGCCGCCGCTATCTGCAGGTCTGCCAGCGGGAATCGCAGGAGGCGCCCACGCCGGAGAGCCTGGACGAGCGCGTCTATGCCGCCACGCTGGCGCTGAACGCCGGCCTGCACGACGAGGCCCTGCAGCATCTCGATGCGGCGCGGCGGCAGAGTCCCGACAGCGATCGGGTGCAGTACATGCTGGCTCTCGCGCGCGCCGCCGGCGGCGACATGAAGGCGGCCGGGACCCACCTGCTGCGTGCCATAGAGCTGAATCCGGAGAACCGCTACCTAGCACGCCACGAGCCGAGCCTCGAGCCGTTGCGGGAGGACGAGACCATTCAGGAAGCGCTCAGGACCCCGCCCGCCGAACGCTCCCCGCGCGGAGCTGGAAGCCACTCATCCCGGTGAGCCCCCAGTCTGCTGACGCCGGTCCCGCCGCGGCGGCGACCTGCCACGTGATCGTGCTCGCGGCCGGCAAGGGCCGGCGGATGGCCTCCACCCGGCCCAAGGTGCTCCACAGGATGGCAGGCCGGCCGCTGATCGAGCATGTGCTGCGGGCAGCCGCCACGCTGTCGCCGGCCACCACGACGGTCGTGGTGGGACATCAGGCCGACGTCATCCAGCAGGCGGTCGGGCCCGGGCCCCGCTTCGTGCGGCAGGAAGCGCAGTTGGGAACCGCGCACGCGCTGCTGCAGGCCGAGTCCGCGTTCGCGCGCGCGGAGGGCAATCTGGTGGTCCTGTCCGGCGACGTCCCCCGCATCCGGCCGGTCACCCTGCGCCGGCTCGTCGACGCGCATGACCGCGCGCGCGCCGCCGCCACCGTGCTGACCGCCCGACTCGCACGCCCCTATGGCTACGGGCGGCTCGTGCGGCAGCGCGGCCTGCTGGCGAGCATCGTCGAAGAGGCCGACGCCACGCCGGCCCAGCGCGCCATTCGGGAGGTCAACAGCGGCATCTACGTCTTCGACCTCGCGCCGCTGTTCGAGACCCTCCGCCAGATTCCCTCCGCGGGGCCCCGGCAGGAGCGGTATCTGCCGGCGCTGCTCGCGCTCTATCGCCGCCGGGGCCTGACGATCGAGACGCTGGAAACCGACCATCCGGACGAGATTCGGGGCATCAACAGCCAGACGGAACTGGCGGAAGTGAGCTCGCTCATGAGACAAGGCAAGAACGAGGAGCTGATGGCTGCCGGCGTGACGCTCGAAGATCCGGCCACCACCTACATCGACGCCGATGTCGTCGTCGGGCGCGACACGGTGATCCACCCCGGCGTGATGCTCGAGGGCCTGACGACCATCGGCGACCGGTGCGAGCTGCACGCGGGGGTGCGGATCGTGAACTCCGCGGTCGGCGACGACGTCACGGTCAACAACTATTGCGTGATTACGAACGCGAGCGTCGAGTCGGGCGCCCGGATCGGTCCCTTCGCCCACCTGCGCCCCGGCACGGTCGTGCGCGAGACGGCCCGGGTCGGCAACTTCGTCGAGATCAAGAAGAGCACGCTGGGCGCCGGCTCGAAGGTGGGCCACCTCTCGTACCTGGGCGACGCGGCGCTCGGTGCGCAGGTCAACGTGGGCGCCGGCACCATCACCTGCAACTACGACGGGCAATCCAAGCACGAGACCGCCATCGAGGACGGCGCCTTCATCGGCAGCGGCACCCAGCTCGTCGCGCCCGTGACGGTCGGGCGGGCCGCCTACGTGGCGGCCGGGTCGTGCGTCACCGAGGACGTGCCCCCGGGCGCGCTGGCCATCGCGCGCGGCCGCCAGGAGAACAAGACGGGCTGGACCGATCGCAAGAAGGACTCCTAGGAGCATGTGCGGCATCATCGGCTACATCGGCGACCGTGAGGTGGTCCCCGTCCTGCTCGAGGGCCTCCGCCAGCTCGAGTACCGGGGTTACGACTCGGCGGGCATCGCGCTGGTGCGCGACGGGCAGATCGCGGTGCGCCGCAGCGCCGGGAAGGTGGCGCGGCTGGCCGAGGCCCTCCGGGCGGCGCCCGTCAGCGGCGACTACGGCGTCGGGCACACGCGCTGGGCGACCCACGGCCGTCCGACGGAAGAGAACGCGCACCCGCACCGCGACTGCACGGGCCGCATCGTCGTCGTGCACAACGGCATCATCGAGAACCACCTGGACCTGAAGCGCCAGTTGCTGGCGGCCGGCCACCGCTTCCAGACGGAGACCGACACCGAGGTCGTCGCGCATCTCGTCGAGGAGGAGCAGCGGGACGACGGCCTCGAGAACGCCGTCCGGCGGGCGCTGCAGCAGCTCCGCGGCCTGTTCGTGCTGGTGCTGGCCGCAGCCGGCGATCCGGACAAGATCGTCGCGGTGCGCAACGGCCCGCCCATCGTCATCGGCATGGGTCGCGGCGAGTTCTTCCTGGCCTCGGACATTCCGGCGGTGGGCGGCCACACGCCGGACGTCGTCTTTCTCGGCGACCGCGAGATGGCGGTCATCACCCGCGCGCGGGTGGCGTTCACCGACTTCTCGGGGCAGGCGGTCGCGAAGGCCACGGAACGCATCCAGTGGGATCCGGTCACGGCCCAGAAGGCGGGCTACAAGCACTTCATGCTCAAGGAGATCTTCGAGCAGCCGTGGGCCATCCGCGAGACGGTGGCCGGGCGCCTGGCCGAAGACCGAGGAACCGTGGTGCTGGGCGAGCTCGACATCCCCGCCGAGCGGCTGCGGGCCGTCGAGCACGTCGCCCTCCTGGCCTGCGGGACGTCGTGGCATGCCGCGCTGGTCGGGAAGTTTCTCGTCGAGCAGCTCGCGCGGGTGCGCGTCGACGTCGACTACGGGTCCGAGTACCGCTATCGCGATCCGCTGGCCGGCGACCGCACGCTCGCCGTGGTGATCACCCAATCGGGCGAGACGGCGGACACGTTGGCGGCGCTGCGGGAAGCGCAGGCGCGGGGCGCCGCCAGCATCGCGATCTGCAACGTCGTCGGGAGCATGGCGGCGCGGCTGGCCGATGCGGCAGTCTATGCCCACGCGGGCCCGGAGGTCGGCGTCGCCTCGACGAAGGCCTTCACGTCGCAGCTCGTGACCCTGACCCTGCTGGCGCTGCACCTGGCGCGCGTCCGCGGCACGATCGGCGCCGGCGGCGCGCAGCGGCTCGTCGCGGCCCTGACGCAACTGCCGGGGCTGATCCAGCGCGCGCTCGGCTGCGACGACGCCGTCGCCGCCATCGCGAAACGCTTCTACCGGCGGACCAATTTCCTGTACCTGGGACGGGGCATCAACTACCCGATCGCGCTCGAAGGCGCTCTCAAGCTCAAGGAGATCTCCTACATCCACGCCGAGGGCTACCCGGCCGGCGAGATGAAGCATGGACCCATCGCGCTCATCGACGAGAAGATGCCGATCGTGGCACTCGCCCCCAGCGGGCATGTCTTCGGGAAGATGATGGGCAACCTGCAGGAAGCCAAGGCGCGCGGCGCCGTCCTGATCGTGGTCACCGATGCGGATCCGGGGGCCTTCGCCGACGTGCTCGACCCGGAGCGCGACTGCATCGTGCCGCTTCCGCCGGCCGAGCCGCTCCTCGTGCCGATTCTGGCCGTCGTCCCCCTGCAGTTGCTCGCGTATCACATCGCGGTCCTGCGCGGCTGCGACGTCGATCAGCCGCGCAACCTCGCCAAGAGCGTTACGGTCGAGTAGGCGGTGCCGTTCCTCCAGGACCTCAACCCGGAACAGCGGAAGGCGGTGCTGCACCGCGAGGGTCCGCTCCTGATTCTCGCCGGCGCCGGGTCCGGCAAGACCCGCGTCATCGCGCAGCGCGCCGCCTGCCTGATCGGCGACGGACAGGCGGAGCCGCACCAGGTGCTGGCCGTCACGTTCACGAACAAGGCCGCCGAGGAAATGCGCGAGCGAATCGAGCGGCTCCTCGGCACCGCCCAGCCGCGCCTGTGGCTGTCGACGTTTCATGCGTTCTGCGCCCGCCTGCTGCGCCGCGAAGCCCCGCTTGCCGGCCTGTCGCGCGACTTCGTCATCTACGACACCGCGGATCAGCTCGCCGTGGTGCGGCGGGCGATGCAGGAGCTCCGGATAGACGAGCGCATGACCCCGCCCCGGGCGGTGCGGGCGCGGATCAGCCACGCGAAGAATCGGATGCTCGCCGCGGACCAGCTCCTCGAGGCCGGGTCGGGCTTCCGCGACGAGCAGCTCGCCCGAGCGTTCGAGCGCTACGACCGGCTGCTGGCGGCGGCCAACGCGCTCGACTTCGACGACCTGCTGCTCAAGGCGGTCGCCCTGTTCGATGCATCGGACACGGCCCGCGAGCGTTACGTCGAGCAGTTCCGCTACATCATGGTGGACGAGTACCAGGACACGAACCGGCCCCAGTACCGGCTGCTGCAGCAGTTGGCGTCCCACCGCAACCTGTGCGTCGTCGGCGACCCCGATCAGTCGATCTACAAGTGGCGCGGCGCGGACGTCCGCAACATTCTCGACTTCGAGCAGGACTTCCCCGACGCCACCGTGGTGCGGCTCGAGCGCAATTACCGCTCCACGCAGGTGATCCTGGACGCCGCCTCGGGGTTGATCAGCCGCAACAGCGAGCGCCGGGACAAGCGTCTCTGGACCGAGCGCGCGGCCGGCGACCCGATCGTCTGCCACCGCGCCCGGGACGAGATCGAGGAGGCCGACTTCGTGCTCGCCCGGCTGCGGCGGGCGCTGGCCGGCGGCGCCGAGACGGCGGCGGTCCTGTATCGCACCAACGCCCAGTCGCGCGCCATCGAGGATGCGCTCACCCGCGCGGGGCTCGCCTATCGGGTCGTCGGCGGCGTGCGCTTCTACGAGCGCAAGGAAGTCAAGGACGCGCTGGCCTACCTGAAGCTGCTGCTCGAGCCCGCCGACGACGTGAGCCTGCGGCGAATCATCAACGTGCCGCCGCGCGGCATCGGCAGGAAGGTGATGGAGGCGCTGGAGGGCTCCGCCGCGGACGGCGCCGGCTCGTCGCTATGGAGACGGCTCGTGCGGGCGGTCGACGAGCAGACCGTTCCCCCCCGGGCGCTTGCGGCGCTCGAGAGATTCCGCGCGTTGCGCACCGCGCTGGCGGAGACCGCCGCGACCGAGCCCGCCTCGGTCACGCTGGAGCGCACGCTGGACCAGACCGGCTACGTGCGGGCGCTGCACGACGCGGCCACGGAGGAGTCGGAGGGCCGCCTCGCCAACCTCATGGAGCTGGTCGCGGCGGCCCGCGACTACGAGCTGCGCGCGCCCGACGCCAGCCTGGCCGGCTTCGTCGATCAGGTGTCGCTGCGCTCCGAGGCCGACGAGGACGAGGGGGCGGCCGACGCCGCCGTCTGGCTGATGACGCTGCACGCGGCGAAGGGTCTCGAGTTCCCCCTGGTGGTCATCACGGGCATGGAGGAGGGACTGTTTCCGCACGCGCGCGCGGCGGACGATGCCGGCGAGCTCGAAGAGGAGCGGCGCCTGTGCTACGTGGGGATTACCCGCGCCCAGTCGCAGCTCGTCCTGACCAGCGCCGCCCGGCGCCGGACGTTCGGCGAGTACCGGGACACGGACCCTTCGCGTTTTCTGCGCGAGATTCCGGCCGAGCTGCTCGAGACGGTCGCCTCTCCCCAGGTGCGCGGCCGCCGGGTTCCCGAGCGCGGCCGCCACCGGGCGGACCGTGGCCGCGTGCCCCGACCCGCCGTCGACGCGCCGGCAACGACGTTCTTCGACTATGCCGGCGAGGACCAGTCGGCGGCCTACGTGCGGCCCGGGATGCGCGTGCGCCATCCCGCGTTCGGCATCGGCACGGTTGCCAGCGTCGAGCCGCTCGCGGGCGACGTGAAGCTCACGGTCCGGTTCGCGGGTGCGGGAACCAAGAAACTGCTCGGGCGCTACGCGAAGCTCGAACCGGCCTGACGGTATCCGCTGGAGTTCCGGAAGGGTTACTGGATGTCGGTGATGATCCAGCGGCCCTGGATCGGCCCGTCGGGCCCGTTGAGCTCGACCATCTGGAGCGTTATCACCATCGTTCGGTCTTCGGAGCTCCCGTCCCGCTCGACCTCCGCGCTGATGGTGACCTCCTTGGTCACGATCTCTCCTTCCAGCCCGCGAACGGCGATCGGGTTGTTCGGATCGTAGGCGCTCACTTCGGGGACCGCGCTCTCCGCGCCGAGATCGTTCTCGGCGTCCGACACGGTGCGCGAGTGCTGCTGGGACTCGTCGCGATACCGCGTCCACTCTTCCTGGACGTCCCGATCGCGACGGCCGACATCCTCGCCGGCGCGCTCGGCCTCGAGGACGCGTATGACCGCCTCGGAGTTCTCGTCCTGGTACATCTTCATGTCGTCGGCGAACTCCTGCTGAGCGCGCCTGACTTCCTGGAGGGCCTCGGACAGCTCGCGCATCCGCAACGCGCGCCGCTCCTCTTCGGCAACGTTCTCGACGTCGAAGCTCCCGACGGTGCCGTCCTCGTCGGGACTGAAGGCCACCATGGAGATGCCGCTAAGCGTGGGCCGGTCGTTGAAGCGCGACGCCCTGAAGAAGCTGCTGATCAGCGCCTGCTCCTCGCCGCCGCCGCCGCAGCCGGCCAACACGCCGCCAAGTGCCAGTACCAGGGTCACGAGCAAGCTGGTCATCTTTCTCGACATCCTCAAGCCTGACATCGCTCTGCCTCCCATGAACTGTCGCGCTTGGCCGGAACGACCGGCTCCACCGCTCAAGCGCCGGTGTCCGGGTCGCCGCCATCATCCTCGTTCTTCTCCACGAGTCTGGCGATCGACACGACCCGGTCGTCGTCGTCTATCCCGATGAGTCGGACTCCCTGGGTCGCCCGGCCAATGGACCGGATGTCCCGGGTCGACATCCGCAGGATCTTGCCCTGCTGGGTGACCAGCATGAGCTCGTCGTCCTGCTCCACCCAGGCCACGCCGATGACCCGACCGTTCCTGGGGCTGGCGTGGATGTTTATGATACCGACTCCCCCGCGCGATTGCACGCGGTATTCGCCCAGCTCCGTGCGCTTGCCGTAGCCGCGCTCGGTCACGGTCAGGAGGGTGCCGCTGGGCCGCAGCGCGGTCATCGCCACGACGTCGTCCCCGCCGCGCAGCACCACGCCCCGCACGCCGCGCGCCGTGCGCCCCATCGCTCGCACGTCGGTCTCCCTGAAACGGATCGCCTTGCCGGCGCTGGTGCCGATGAATATCTCGCCGGCGCCGTCCGTGAGCTCCGCGCCGACCACGGCATCGCCCTCGGCGACCCCCATCGCGATGATTCCCCCGGCCCGGGGGTGGCGAAACGCCCGCAGGTCCATCCGCTTGACGATGCCGCGGCGCGTGCCCATCACGACGAACCGCTCGCCCTCGGCCTCCGGCCAGGTCTTGACGGTCTCGAGCGCGGCGATGCGCTCGCCGGGCTCCATCTGCACGAGGTTGGCGATGGCCTTGCCGCGTCCCGCGGGTCCCACGTCGGGGATCGCGTGGACCTTGAGCCAGTACATCCGGCCTCGATCGGAGAAGATGAGGACGTACGCGTGGGTCGACGCGATGAAGACGTGGGTCAGGAAGTCCTCTTCCCGCGTGCGCATGCCGAGGCGACCCTTCCCGCCGCGCCGCTGGTTGCGGTACTGCGTGACGGCCGTCCGCTTCACGTAGCCGGTGTTGCTGACCGTGATGGTCACGTCCTCGTCGGCGATGAGGTCCTCGATGCTGAAGTCGCCCTCGGCGTCGATGATCTCGGTTCGCCGCTCGTCGCCGTAGCGCTCCTGGACGGCGCGCAGCTCCGAGACCACGATCTCCATGAGCCGCGCCTCGCTCTCGAGGATCGCCCGCAGCTCGGCAATCTTCTTCACCAGCTCCGCCAGCTCGTCGATGATCTTCTGCCGCTCCAGTCCCGTCAGCCGCTGCAACTGCATGTCGAGGATCGCCTGCGCCTGGACCTGCGTTAGCGAGAAGCGGGCCATCAGCTCGACGCGCGCCTCGGCCGGCGCCCGGGCGGCGCGGATCAACCGGATGATGGCGTCGAGGTTGTCGAGGGCAATCCTGAGTCCCTCGAGGATGTGGGCCCGCGCCTCGGCCTTGCGCAGCTCGAACTCCGTTCGCCGCCGCACCACGCCGCGGCGGAACTCGACGAACTGGTCGACCATCGCCAGCAGCGGCAGGATGCGGGGCCGGCCGCCGACGATGGCGAGCATGATGATCCCGAACGACGTCTGCAGCGGGGTGTGCTTGTACAGGTTGTTCAGCACGACCTCGGGCACTTCGCCGCGGCGCAGGTCGATCACGATGCGCATGCCGTCGCGGTCCGACTCGTCGCGCAGGTCGGTGATGCCCTCGACGACCTTGGCGCGCGCCAGGTCGGCGATCTTCTCGAGCAGCCTCGTCTTGTTGAGCTGGTAGGGAATCTCCGTCACCACGATGGCGGTCTTCTCGCCCTTGCCGGTGGTCTCGATCGACGTGCGGGCGCGCAGCGTGATCGATCCGCGCCCCTCGCGGTACGCCTGCGCAATGCCCGCGCGCCCGACGATGAAGCCGCCGGTCGGGAAGTCGGGGCCCGGAACGAAGCTCGCGAGCATGCGCCGCCTGACGTCGGCCGGCTCGTCGGGATGCTCCGCCACCCACACGATGCCGTCGATGACCTCGCGCAGGTTGTGGGGCGGCACGTTCGTGGCCATCCCCACGGCGATGCCGGCCGACCCGTTCACCAGCAGGTTGGGATACGGCGCCGGCAGCACGGAGGGCTCCTCGGTCGTCTCGTCGTAGTTCGGGACGAAGTCGACCGTCTCCTTGTCGAGGTCGGCCATCAGGTCGTCGGCCAGCGCTTCCAGCCGCGCCTCGGTGTACCGCATCGCCGCCGGCGGATCGCCGTCGACCGACCCGAAGTTCCCCTGGCCGTCGACCAGCGGGTAGCGCATGTTGAAGCCCTGCGCCAGGCGCACGAGCGTGTCGTAGATCGACGCGTCGCCGTGCGGATGGAAGTTCCCCATCACCTCGCCGACGATCTTGGCGCACTTGCGGTACGGCCGGTTCGCGGCCAGACCCATGGCGCGCATCCCGAAGATGACCCGGCGATGGGCCGGCTTGAGGCCGTCCCGCACGTCGGGCAGCGCACGCCCGATGATCACGCTCATGGCGTAATCCATGTACGAGCGGCGCATCTCGTCCTCGATGCTTACGGGCACGCTGGAATGGGTGGGCTCAGGCATGGATCGCTGATCGGCGCGGGGCCCCGGGGCCCCCTATACGTCGAGGTTCTCGACGTCGAGGGCGTTCTCTTCGATGAACCGGCGGCGAGGCTCGACCTGGTCGCCCATCAACGTCGAGAACACGAGATCGGACTCGGCGTGGTCTTCGGCGCGCACCTGCAGCAGCGTGCGCGCCTCCGGCTCCATCGTCGTGACCCACAACTGGTCGGGATTCATCTCGCCGAGCCCCTTGTAGCGATTCACCGCAACGCCGCGCTTGCCGGCCGCCACGATGTGCTCCACCAGGTCGTCGAGCGAGGTGACCCGCACGTCGCCGCCCTTCTCACCGGCGCGCGACTCGCCCGCCACCGCCTCGCCGCCGGCCGGGGCGTCGTCCGCCTGCGCGGCGTCGGTCCCGGCGGCGTCGGCGTCGGCGTCGGCGCCGGCCGCCGTCGTGGACACGACCATCGGACCCGTCAGCCCGCGCACGTCGTCGTCCTCGAAGGCCGTCAGCAGCGCGCGATACTCCGCGGATTCGGTGAACGCCACGCCCACGTCCTGCCGCCGCAGGTAGCCGTTCGTCCGCTCGGCGACCCGCAGCATGAACGCGTTGTGCTCCTCGTCGGGATCGACCGTCACGGTGCGGGCGGGCGTCGTGAGGGCGGCGGCGATCGCGTCGAGGGCGTCACGGTCGGCGAAGAAGCGGCGCGGGGAGACAATCCCGTGCGTCAGCAGCTCCATGACGACGCCCCGCGCGACGCCGCGACGCTCGACGACCTGCAGCAGCTTCCGAAACGCGGTCAGCTTGTCGAGGAGCTGCGCGAGCCGCTCACCGGCGAACTGCCGCCCCTGCTCCGGGAGCTGCAGCCGGCGCGAGGCGCACGCGCGCTTGATCAGCCAGGTCTCGAGATCGCGGTCGTCCTTGATGTAGTGCTCGCTGCGGCCCCGCTTGACGCGATACAGGGGCGGCTGCGCGATGTAGATGTGACCGTGCCGGATCAGCTCCGTCATCTGCCGGTAGAAGAACGTCAGCAGCAGCGTCCGGATGTGCGAGCCGTCCACGTCGGCGTCCGTCATGATCACGACCCGGTGATAGCGGAGCTTCGCGAGATCGAAGTCTTCCTTGCCGATCCCGCAGCCGAGCGCCGTGATCATCGTCTTGATCTCGTCGCTGCCCAGCATCTTGTCGAAGCGGGCCTTCTCGACATTGAGTATCTTGCCCTTGATGGGGAGGATCGCTTGAAAGCGGCGGTCGCGCCCCTGCTTCGCCGACCCGCCGGCCGACTCGCCCTCGACGATGAACAGCTCGCTGCGCGCCGGATCCCGCTCCTGGCAGTCCGCCAGCTTGCCGGGCAGCGAGCTGCTGTCGAGCGCGCCCTTGCGCCGCACGAGGTCGCGCGCCTTGCGCGCCGCCTCACGCGCGCGCGTGGCCTCGATCGCCTTGTTGACGATGCGCTTGGCAACCGCGGGATTCTCCTCCAGGTAGGCGCCGAGCTTGTCGTTGAGGATGGCCTGGACGATGCCCTTCACCTCGGTGTTGCCCAGCTTCGTCTTCGTCTGCCCTTCGAACTGCGGCTGGGGGATCTTGACGCTGACGACCGCGACGAGACCCTCGCGGATGTCGTCTCCGCTCACGCTCTCCTTGAGATCCTTGGCCAGGTTCTGCTTGTTCGCGTAGGCGTTGATCGTGTACGTCAGCGCCGATCGGAAACCGGACAGGTGGGTGCCGCCCTCCTGGGTGTTGATGTTGTTGGCGAACGAGTACACCGTGTCGCTGTAGCCGTCGTTCCACTGCAACGCGATCTCGGCATCGATGCCGTCCCGCTGCCCCCGCATGTAGATCGGCGACGTGTTGACGGCGGTCTTGTTCTTGTTGAGAAACTGCACGAACGAGATGATGCCGCCCTCGTACTGGAAGCGGTGATTCTTGCCGGTCCGCTCGTCGTCGAGCACGATCGTCACGCCGGCGTTGAGGAACGCCAGCTCCCGCAGCCGGTGGGCCAGGGTGTCGAAGCTGAACTCGCCGATCTCGAAGATCTGCGGGTCGGGCCTGAACGTGATCTTGGTGCCCCGGCGCTTCGTCGTGCCGATGACCTCCAGCGGAGCCCCCGGGACGCCGCGCGCGTAGCTCTGGCGATAAACGTGCCCGTCGCGCCAGATCTCCAGCTCGAGAGCCTCGGAGAGCGCATTGACGACCGACACGCCGACGCCGTGCAGGCCGCCCGAGACCTTGTAGCTCTTGTCGTCGAACTTCCCGCCGGCGTGCAGCACCGTCAGGACGACCTCCGCCGCGGCCTTGCCGCTGGCGTGCTCGTCGACGGGAATGCCCCGGCCGTTGTCGACGACCGTCACCGAGTTGTCGATGTGAACCGTCACGCCGATCGTGTCGCAGAAACCGGCCAGCGCCTCGTCGATCGAGTTGTCGACGACCTCGTACACGAGATGGTGGAGCCCGGGCGCGCCGGTGGACCCGATGTACATTGCGGGTCGCTTCCGCACGGCCTCGAGTCCTTCGAGGACCTTGATCTTGTCGGCCCGGTAGTCTTCGCCGCCCTCTTCGGCGACGGCGTCCGGAGCGTCCGGTTCGGGCGGGGTCGCGCGATAGTCTTCCTGGTCGAGTTGCGTCATCTAGTCACGACGTCGGATGTGGGAGGCATTTGGGGACGGAAGCGGGTTGCTCAGACGCGCATCGGCATGATGACGTACGTGTAGTCGCAGCCGTTGCCACCGATCGGCCGCATCACCGCCTGACTCATCTCGTCCTTGAACTCGAGCTGCACGCTGTCGGTCTCCGCAACGCTCAGGAACTCGAGGATGTACTGCGCGTTGAAGCAGATGTCGAGGGGATCGCCCTGGTAGTCGACGGCCAGCGACTCGCTCGCCTCGCCGATCTCCGGGCTGCTCGACGTGATGTCGATCTGCTGCTCGGCAATCTGGAACTTGACCGCCCGCGAGCGCTCGCTCGACAGCAAGGCGACGCGCTTGATCGCGCTCGTGAGCCGGTCGCGCTCGAACTCCACCCGCTTGTCGTTCTGCTGCGGGATCACCCGTTCGTACGCCGGAAACTGCGCATCGATGATGCGCGAGATGAGCTGCCGGCCGTCCACGTCGAAGAACAGGTGGTTCTCGCCGCGCGCGTAGCGCACGTCGCCCTCCCCGTCCACCAGCAGCCGTGCCAGCTCCCAGAGCGTCTTCTTCGGGAGTATTGCCTGGACCTCGTCCGGGTCGCCGCCCGCCGCCTCGCGCTTCGTCGACACGAGCGCGAGCCGGTGCCCGTCGGTCGCGACGAGATTCATCGAGGTGGGGCCCAGCACGAACAGCGCGCCGTTCAGGAAGTACCGCGTGTCCTCGCCCGTGATGGCGAACTGCGTCCGCATCACCATCTCGCGCAGCGCCGTGCGGGGCAGCGCGAAGGCCGCGGCCCCGTCGGGTTCCGGCAGGGTCGGAAAATCCTCCCGTGGCAGCGTCTGCATGCGGGAATCGAACTTCTCGGCGGCCACCCGGACCGCCCCCTTCGGACCCTCCTTTATCAGGACATCCACCTCCGGCAAGGCGCGCACGATCTCGTACAGCTTCTTCGCCGGGATGGTGAGCGCGCCGTCGCGGGCGACCGCGGCCGCGCAGCGGCCGCGCAACCCGACCTCCAGGTCGGTGGCGAGCAGCCGCACGCCGTCGCTGCCGTCGGTTTCGAGGAGCACGTTCGCGAGGATCGGAATGGTGTTCTTGCGTTCGACGATGCCCTGGAACAGCTGCAGCTCGTGCAGCAGATCGGACTTGCGGACGGTTATCTCCATGCGGCTACTGACCTCGGCCGAGGGCGTCGTGCATTCGAATCCGAGTACAGAAAAACACTGAAATTATACAGGAAGAGGAAGGTGATATGAAACTGTGGACGGTTTTGTAAATTCTTCTGACTGAAACATTTAGCGAGAGTGCAGGTTGTGCGTGAAGCCGGTCGCCGGGGCCGTCCTCTGTGGATGACCCCGGAAGGCGCCGGCCGCTTGGGGGCGCCGGCGGCAGGGCTGTGGACGCGCGCGGCGGCGGGCCGATCTGCACTAGCCGAACGACTCGAGGAAGCTGTTGATGAGGGTGTGGAAATCGCGGTCGCGCTTGCAGCGCGCGTCGATCTTGCGGATCGAGTGGATGACCGTGGAATGATGCTTGCCGCCGAAGCTCTTGCCGATCTGGGGCAGCGAGGCGCCGGTGAGCGACTTGGCCAGGTACATCGCGATCTGGCGCGGGAGCGCGACCGCCTTGGAATTGTTGCGCGACTTCAGATCCGCGACCTTGAGCTCGTAGTGGTTGGCGACGAACTTCTGCACCATGTCGATCGTGACGGCGTCGTCTCCGCGGTCGATGAGGTCGCGCAGCACCTCCTTGGCGAGCGACAGCGAGATCTCCAGGCCCGTGAGCGAGGCGTACGCGATGAGGCGGATCAGCGATCCCTCGAGCTCCCGCACGTTCGACTTGATCCGGCCGCCGATGTACAGGGCCACGTCGTCGGGCAACGGCACGGCCTCCGCACCGGCCTTCTTCTTGAGGATCGCGACCTTGGTCTCGAGGTCGGGCGGCTGGATGTCGGCGATCAGTCCCCATTCGAAGCGGGAACGCAGGCGCTCCTCGAGCGCCGGAATCTCGTTCGGTGGGCAGTCGCTGCTGATCACGATCTGCTTCTGGGCGTCGTACCGCGAGTTGAACGTGTGGAAGAGCTCGGTGTGCGTGCCCTCCTTGCCCGCCAGGAACTGGACGTCGTCCACCAGCAGCACGTCCATGCTGCGATACCGCTCCCGGAAGTCCAGGATGCGGTCGTAGCGGACGGCGTTGATCATCTCGTTCATGAACCGCTCGGACGAGATGTAGCTCAGCCTGAGGGGCGGCGGCGACTGGCTGAGGAGGTACTGGCCAATCGCGTGCATCAGGTGGGTCTTTCCGAGACCCACGCCGCCGTAGATGTACAGGGGGTTGTACGAGCGCGACGGCGCCTCGGCGACGGCCAGCGCGGCGGCGTGGGCGAACTGGTTCGACGGGCCGACGACGAACGTGTCGAACGTGTACCGCGGGCTCAGCACGCCGGGCGGCGGCGCCGGAACCCTGGGGGCACCGGGCGGCTCGGCCCCGGCCGGCGGGGCCTCGGCCTCGGCCTCGGTCACGAAGTCGATGCGGACGCCGGCGGGACGAATCTCGAGGGCCGCCTCGTTGATGACGCCGGTGTAGTGCTTCGCCAGCCAGTCGCGGAACTGGCTGTTCGGCACGCGGATCCTGAGGCGCTCGCCGTTCTGGTCCACGAGCGCTGTCGGCTTGAACCACGTGTAGTAGCTGTGGCGGTTTATCTTGGTTTCGACACGCGCGAGAATGTCGTTCCAGACGTTTTCCGCCATGGTGGTACCGTGTGACGTTCAGGAGACGAGCGCGCTGGAATCGGCCGGCGACGGGCGGCTTGAGTTCCTTCCACGCGGCACGAGACAGGCGAACCGGGACCCCCGTGAAGTACCTTCGGATTTCCACAAAGTTTTCCACAGATGTGGAAAACTACAGGAAACAGGGGGGGCTTCCCGGGAGCGGGCTGAATGTAGCATACTCGCCGATGGGTCGCCAACCGTTGACACTGTCAAGCCGGGTCGACTACGATCCACTTCCCGTGCGCCTGCGGGACGCGCGGGCCGTTCGCACGGAGTCGCGGGGGGACCAACCAGGATGAAGCGCACGTATCAGCCGAACCGCCGCCGCCGGAAGCGCACGCACGGCTTCCGGAAGCGGATGAGCACCAAGAGCGGGCGCCTCATCCTGAAGAGTCGGCGGGCCAAGGGACGCCGGCGGCTGGCGGTCTCTTGAGCCGGACGTTGACCCGCCGGGAGCGTCTCCGGACCCGGCCGGAGTTCCTCGCCGTGCAGCGTCGCGGCGCCCGCAGCCGCGGACGCTACCTGACGCTGCTCGGCCTGCCGAACGGCCTGAACGTCACGCGCCTGGGCGTCGTGGCGTCGCGTCGGCTCGGCAAGGCGTGCCGGCGGAACCGGTCCAAGCGCCTGATCAGGGAGCTCTTCCGTCTCAACAAGCGCCGCTCCGGATTCGATCTCGTTGTGCTGCCGCGCCCGGAGCTGTGCGATGCGGCGTTCGACGCGCTGCAGGCCGACTACCGGAGCGCGCTGCGACGATTCGAGCGATCTCATGGCTGACCCCGGCAGCGTGGCGAGATGGGTGGCGGGCCTGCCCGCGGCCGGATTGCTGGGGGCGATTGCCGCCTATCGGGTGCTGCTCGCGCCGCTCTTCGCGGGGTCCTGCCGCTTCGTTCCCTCGTGCTCCGCGTACGCCCGGGAGGCGATCGCCGCGCACGGGGCGCTACGGGGCAGCCTGCTGGCGGCGTGGCGCCTGGCCCGCTGCCAGCCGCTCTGCCGGGGCGGGCTCGACCAGGTACCCGGCCCGAAGCTGCGCTGAGCACGTCGCCGAGCACGACGCGTCATGGAGAGAAGGGTTCTCCTCGCCGTCTTCCTGTCCTTCCTGGTTCTCTACATCTACCAGGCGCTGGTCGGACCGCCGCCCGGAGAGCGTACCGGGGCCGGGCGTCCGGCGTCACCAGCGGCGGCGCCGACGGCACCGTCCGAGCTGCCGCCGCCGCCGGTCGCCGCGGACGGGCTTGCCGCGCCCGGTGCAGGTGCGCCGGCAGCCCGCGACCCGGGCAGCGTCGCGCCGGATCCGGTAGTCGGGGACACGGAGGCGCGGGAAATCGTCGTCGAGAGCGACTGGTTCAGGGCGGTCTTCGCCAACCGCGGCGCGGAGCTGCTGAGCTGGCAACTGGCGGACTACCTCGACGATGGTCAGCCCGTGGATCTCGTCCCGCGGGATCTGCCGCCGGGCGAGCCGGCGCCGTTCGCGCTGGCGTTCGAGGACGAGCAGTTGACCCGTCTGGCCGCTGATGCCCTCTACCGGCCCAGCGCCGGCCGCGTGCGGCTTGCCGATCGAACGGAGACGCTGACGTTCGACTACGAGGACGCCGGGGGGCTGCGGATCCGCAAGACCTTTCGGTTCGATCCGTCGGCGAGCCCGTACCTGATCACGCTGGCGGTGGAGGCGGCGCAAGGGGGGGAGGCGCTCAACCCCGCGTTGCGCTGGGGTCCGGCGCTCGGCGGCGGCGAGCACACGACCTCGGGGTTCGCGTTCCGGCAGGGCCCGCGCGGCGTCGTGTACGGCCGGCTGCTGGAAGACGGCGTCATCGCCGAGCTCGAAGTCACGCGCCCCGCAGCATCCGACGTGGCGGCGCAACCCACCTACCAGGGCCAGTTGGCGTTCGTGGGCGTCGACAACCACTACTTTCTGGCCGCGGCGCTGCCCGGGGTGCAGGAGGCAACGGTTCGGTACCGCGCCGTACCGCTCCCGCCCCGGACGGTGGACGGCGAGCCGCGGGAGCTGATGGCCTTCGACCTGCGGCTGGCCGACGGGCCGGACGGCCTGCCCTTCTACCTGGGACCAAAGGACTTCGACATCCTGGAAGCCGCGGCGCCGGCCCTGCCGCGCGCCATCGAGTTCGGTTTCCTGTCCTGGCTGGTGGTTCCCCTGCACCGGTCCCTGAGCTGGGTGCATGCCGGCGTCGGCAACTGGGGCCTCTCCATCATCATCCTGACCATCCTGATCAACATCGTGATCTTCCCGCTGCGGCACAAGAGCGTCGTGTCGATGCGCAAGATGCAGGAGCTGCAGCCGGAGATGAAGGCGATTCAGGAGCGCTACAAGCACCTGAAGGCCAGCGACCCGGACAAGCAGAAGATGAATCAGGAGGTCATGGCGCTCTACCGTGACCGCGGCGTCAACCCGGCGAGCGGCTGCCTGCCCATGCTCGCGACGATGCCGATACTGTTCGCGTTCTACCGGTTGCTCACGATGGCGATCGAGATTCGCGGCGCGCCGTTCCTGCTCTGGATCGAGGACCTGTCGGTGCACGATCCGCTGTACGTCACGCCGCTCGTGATGGGTGCGTCGATGGTCCTGCAGCAACGCCTGTCGCCGGCCCAGGTCGATGCGATGCAGCAGCGGATGATGATGCTGATGCCGGTCGTCTTCACGTTCATGTTTCTCTGGGCCCCGAGCGGACTCGTGCTCTACTGGCTCACGAGCAACGTGCTGGGCATTGGGCAGCAGGTGATCACGAACCGCGTGATCGGGCCGCCGAAGGTCCGTACCGTGCGGCCGCCAGCCGAACGCCGGGTCCGGAATCCGCGCCGGGACAAGGGCGGCAAGAAGGCGGCGGCGAGCCAGGAGCCGGCGCGGTAGCGCGGCGCGGACGCCGGCCGGCCTGGTCGGTCGGGAATCGGAGCCGCGGGCTCCCGGAGCGAGGGCGGTGGAGAACGATCTGAGCGCGGAGCTGGTGGGGTTCGTGGAGTCGGTCACGACGGCCATGGGGCTCGATTCGAAGGTCACGGTCGAGCCGATCGCCGACGGGACCCGCATCGTGATCGCCGGCGACGGGTGCGAGGTGTTCCTGCGCCGACGGGCGGCCGCGCTCGATGCCATGCAGCATCTCGTCAACGCCGCGTTTCGCCGCCAGCATCCCGGCCGGCACATTGTGGTGGACTGCCTCGACTACCGCAAGGGCAAGGATGCCGAGCTGCGTGAGACGGCGCGCCTGCTCGTCGACCGGGCCCGCGAGACGGGCGAACCGCAGGAGATCGGCCCGCTCAATCCGTACGCCCGCCGCATCGTGCATCTGGCCGTCGCCGAGCTCCCGGGTGCGTCGTCGGAGAGCATCGGCGACGCGTTCACGAAGACGGTCGTGATCACCGCGGACGCCCCAGCAACCTGACGGGAGGCATGTACTCCCCCGACGACACGATCGTCGCGGTCGCGACGCCTCCGGGGCGCGGCGGCATCGGCGTCGTACGCGTCAGCGGGCCCGGTGCGGCGGAGGCCGTCAGGGCCGTCCTCTGCGACCCGGTGGACCTGCTGCCGCGACGCGCGACGCTGACGGCGGTGAAGGGCGCGTCAGGCCGCCTGGACCGCGTCCTCGCCACCCGTTTTCCCGCGCCCGCGTCGTACACCGGCGAGGATGTCGTCGAGATCAGCGGCCACGGGAGTCCCCTGCTGCTGCGGCTGATCGTCGAAGCGGTCGTCGACGCCGGCGCCCGGCTGGCGGAGCCGGGCGAATTCACCCTGCGGGCGTTCGTCAACGGCCGCATGGATCTGGTGCAGGCCGAAGCGGTCGTCGATCTGGTCAACGCAGTGACGCCGCTGCAGGCGCGCGTCGCGTTCGACCAGCTCGAGGGCACGGTCACCGGGGCAATCGGCGAGATCGAGGCGGAGCTGTTCGACCTCGCGGCCCGCCTGGAGGCCTCGATCGACTTTCCCGACGAGGGCTACCATTTCGCCGCCGCCTCCGCGGTGGCCGCGGAAACGCGGGCGCTGCGTCGCCGGACGGAGACTCTGCTCGCCGACGCGCGCCGCGGCCGGCTGGTCCGCGACGGGTGCCAGGTCGTCATCCTCGGCAAGCCGAACGTGGGCAAGTCCTCGCTGTTCAACCGGTTGCTCGGCACCGCGCGCGCCATCGTGACGGAAGTGGCCGGCACGACCCGGGACCTGCTCACCGAGACGGTGGAGATCGAGGGCGTGCCGGTCACGCTGGTCGACACGGCCGGGATCCGCGCGACCGCCGATGCCGTCGAGTCGGAAGGGGTCGCGCGCTCGCGGGGCGCCCTGGGCGTGGCGGCAGCGGTGCTGCTCGTACTCGATCGGTCGCGGCCGCTGGGTCCGGAGGACCACGAGCTGCTACGGGCGACCCGCTCGGCCGGCCGTATCCTCGTCGTCAACAAGACGGACCTGCCGGCGCGCTGGGAGATCGGCGACCTGCCGGCCGAGGGCCCCGTGGTGCCGGTGTCCTTGCGGGGGGAACCCGCGCTCGGGGACCTGCGGGCAGCCGTGGCGGACGTGTTGGGGGCCGGCGAGCGGCTCCGCGATACGCCGCTGCTCTCCAATCTGCGTCACATCGGCCTGGTCGAGCGCGCTGCCGCCGCGCTGGCCCGCGCCGCCGCCGCCGCCGCCGCCGCCGCGCCGGAGGAGCTGGTGCTCGCGGACCTGCAGGATGCGCGCGCCGCGCTCGAGGAGGTGACGGGCAAGCGCACCTCGGACGATCTGCTGCAGCACATCTTCGCGCGGTTCTGCATCGGGAAGTAGGGGCGCGGTCCGCAGGATGGAGAGGTTCGACGTCATCGTCGTCGGCGCGGGACACGCCGGCTGCGAGGCGGCCTACGCGGCGGCGCGCATGGGCTGCCGCGTGGGCCTGTGCACGCTCTCGCGCGAGACCGTGGGCCACATGCCGTGCAACCCGGCGATCGGCGGGACCGCGAAGGGGCACCTCGTACGCGAGATCGACGCGCTCGGCGGCCTGATGGGCGTGGCCATCGACGCGACCGGCATCCAGTTCAAGCTGCTCAACCGCAGCCGCGGGCCCGCCGTCTGGTCGCCCCGCGCGCAGGCGGACAAGCGGCGCTACGGGGCCTGGGTGCGCGACGAGCTCGACCGGCAGCCCGGGATTCGGTGGGTGACCGGCCGGGCGGGTCGGATCCTTGCGGAGCATGGCGCCGCCACCGGCATCGCGCTCGAGGCTGGCGACCGGCTGGCCTGCAAGGCGGTCGTGGTCACGACCGGGACGTTCCTCAACGGGCTGATCCACATCGGGCCGGAGACGCGCTCGGCCGGCCGGGCGGGCGAGCCGGCTTCGCACGAGCTCGCGGAGTCGCTCAAGGCGCTGGGGTTCCGCTGGGGCCGCCTGAAGACCGGGACGCCGCCGCGGCTCGACCGGCGCAGCATCGATTTCGGACGGTTCGAGCCGGCGCCGGGCGACCAGGAGCCGGTGCCGTTCTCGTTCCTGACCGACGCGATCGACCGCCCCCAGATCCTGTGCCATCTCCTGCACACGACGGCGCGCGTGCGCGCCATTGTGCGCGCGAACATCGCCCGCTCGCCGCTGTACAACGGCCAGGTCTCGGGCATCGGACCCCGCTATTGCCCGTCGCTCGAGGACAAGATCATGCGCTTCCCGGATCGGGAGCGACACCAGATCTTTCTGGAGCCGGAGGGGATCGACGTCGACGAGACGTACGTGAACGGCTACTCGATGAGCCTGCCGCGCGATGTTCAGGAGGACCTGGTGCGCGCGTTGCCCGGCCTCGAGGACGCGGTCATGCTGCGCCCCGGCTACGCGGTCGAGTACGACTTCGTGCAGCCGACGGAGCTGCAGCCCACGTTCGAGACGAAGCGCGTCGGCGGCCTGTTCCTGGCCGGCCAGATCAACGGCACCTCGGGGTACGAGGAGGCGGCCGCGCAGGGTCTGCTGGCAGGCATCAACGCCGCGTTGCGCGTGCACGGCGGCGAACCGCTGGTGCTGGGCCGGGAGGACGCGTACATCGGCGTGCTCGCCGACGATCTGACGACGAAGGGCTGCCTGGAGCCGTACCGCATGTTCACGTCGCGCGCCGAGCACCGGCTGCTGCTGCGGATCGACAGCGCGGATCTCCGCCTGACCGAGCGCGGGCGCCGCGTCGGCCTGGTCAGCGACGAGCGGTGGGCGCGCTACGAGGGCCGGCGCAGCCGCTACGAGCGCAACATGCGCCGCGTGCGGCGGACGAGCATAGCGCTCGATGGT
The DNA here is from genome assembly GCA_964569405.1 of uncultured Vicinamibacteraceae bacterium. Taxonomy (GTDB): domain Bacteria; phylum Acidobacteriota; class Vicinamibacteria; order Vicinamibacterales; family UBA8438; genus JAAXGX01. Next base: position 39,896 of record CAZMWA010000197.1, read on the forward strand.
GCGGACCGCGCCCCGGCGGCGCAACTGCTGCGCCGGCCGCAGGTTCGTCTGGCCGATCTCGCGGCGGCCGGCGCCGTCGAGCTCGACATCGCGCCCGGGCAGCGGCACCTCGATCTGCCGAGCGTGGAAACGGAGTTCAAGTACGCCGGCTACCTGGCGCGGCAGCAGGCTGCCGTCGAGCGCACCCGGCGCCAGGAGCATCAGGCCATTCCGCCGGGCTTCCGCTACGACGTGGTGCCCGGCTTGTCCAGGGAGGTCGTCGAGCGTCTCACGGAGATCAGACCGCGCACCCTCGGGCAGGCCCTGCGGGTGCCGGGCGTGACGCCGGCGGCGGTCACCATCATTGCCGCCCGCGCGGCGCGCGGCGAGGCACGCGTCACGCCCCGCGGGGCATGAGGGACGACCGAACTCGGTCGCGCGAGCCGCGAGGACCGCTGCCAGCCGGACCGTTGAACCAGCGGGAGGTGGCCGAGCGCCTGCGCCTGCGCTCCGCGCGTGCGCAACTCGACGTGTCCGGTCAACTGCTCGACAACCTCGTGTCGTACATCGGGCTGCTGCACCGCTGGAACGCGCGCGTGAACCTGACGGGCCTGGATGCCGGCGACGACGGGCTGGACAGGCTGATCGTGGAGCCCCTGGCCGCGGCCCGGCATGTCTCGATCCCGTCGCCTCGGATCATCGACATCGGCTCCGGCGGCGGATCGCCTGCCATACCGCTACGGTTGGCGCTACGGGGCAGTTCCCTGCTGATGGTCGAGGCGAGGGCACGCAAGGCCGCCTTTCTGCGCGAGGCGATCAGGCACCTCGGCCTGGCGGCGACCGCCGTGGAAGCCCGGCGCTTCGAGGAGCTGACTGGCCGGGCGCCGCTGACGGGGGCGTTCGACCTCGTGACGCTACGCGCAGTGCGCGTGGACGCCGCCGTGCGGCGCAACCTGCAGACGTTCCTGAGAAACGGAGGCGACCTGTTCCTCTTCACGGGAGCGCGGGATGAAGAGCAGGTCGCCGCGGCGGAGCCGCCGCTGGTGCGGCGCGCGACCTGCCCGCTCGTCGAGAGCCTCGGCAGCCGGCTCGTGGTGCTGCGGAAGCAGGCCGGCCTGCGGGAGACGAAAAAATAACGAAAACAAGTCGCCGGCGCGGCGTCGTCCGGTTGCGGACGGCGGCAGGAGGGCGACCCGTGTGGTGCCGGCGTCAGCCCGTGACCGCGGCGCCCGAGCGGGATCCCGGCTCAGCGCCGGCATCGGGAATCTGGGGAAAGTCCCGCCGCGTGTACAACGCTACGTAGCTGGGAACCCGTGCGCGGATCGCCTCCGCACCGCCCTCGTCGCGATCCAGCAGCGCGATGACTGCGGCGACGATGCAACCAGCCTTTTCCGCTTCGACGACGGCCTTGAGCGCGGAGCCGCCGCTGGTCACGACATCCTCCACGATGACGACGCGCGTACCCGGTGGGGGCGGGTTCTCGATGAGCCGCATGGTGCCGTGCGTCTTGGGCTGCTTTCTGACGTAGAACCCGTCGAGTGGTCGTCCTTGGGCCGCGGCTCGCAGCATCGTGGCACCGATGATCGGGTCCGCGCCGTGCGTGAGTCCGCCGATGGCGCGGACTTGTGCCGGCAGGGTGTTCGGGGGCAGGGTGTCGAGGGCGTTCACGAAGGCATCTCCTACCAATGGGGCGCCGTCAGCGCTGAGCGTCACCGGCTTGCAGTCGAAGTAGTACGTGGAGACTTTGCCAGAGCTCAATGTCAGCCGGCGTCCGGTGCGTAGCGCTCGTTCGGCGAGCAGTGTCCAGAGTAGATCGTTGGTCATGAACGGCAACCTCGTTGAGCCGGACGGAGCAGGGTGCACCAGTCATAGTATCACCCAGAGGTGCGCCCGGCTTGGACAGGGCCACCGACTTTGGCGGCTAGTCCGCGGTGGCGACCCCAACGGCTTGGAGCCGCTCAGTCAGCGGGAACGTTCCACGTGGAACACAACGTGGTTGGACGTAATGCGAATCATGCCTGCGGGGCGGGCCCACGAATGTGACCGAGGAGTCCCTGCGGTCCGGCCTAATCGTAGTCGTTAACGGCTCGCAGCGTTCTGACGTCCCCAGAAGGGGGCACGGCACGGCGAATCAAGTGGCGCAGCCGCGGAATCAGAATGGACGCCGCGTCATCTTGTCGCATCAGGATCGCCCCGTAGACGAAGTAGAGAGATTTCCCGAATCGTCGACGAAGAGTTGGTAGCGAGCCATGGCGGCTCTTCGAGGGTAGCGCAAAACCCGACAGCATGATTGCGGGCGAGCCCTCGGCCCGAGACGGCACGCCAGCCCGTGGGAGTCGCCACCAGTGTTCCACGTGGAACACTGGTGGCGAGCGCGGTTGACCGCGCCCGGCAAATGGTCGTACCTTGGGAGCCGAGTTCTCAGCTACGAAAAGCGCCGCGCAGACCATGTGGTTTCGCCTGAAGAAGCCTGCCCCGCCGCCTCCGCGAGAGAGTCCGCTCAAGCCCGTCGTCGCCATCGCGAATCAGAAGGGCGGCGTCGGCAAGACGACGACGGCCATCAACCTGGCGGCGTCGCTGGCCGTTGCCGGGCGCAAGGTGCTCGTCATCGACATGGATCCGCAGGCCAACCTGACCAGCGGCGTCGGCTTGAAGGGCAAGCGCGCCGCCGGCGGGACCATCTACGACGCCCTGACCCGCGCTGCGCCGGTCGATGTGGAGAAGTTCGTCCTCGAGACCGTAGTGCGAAATCTGTCGCTCGTGCCCGCGGACCGTCACTTGACGGGCGCCGAGCTCGAGCTCGTGACTCTCCCCAACCGCGAGTCGCGGCTGCGGCCGCTCGTGGCGGCGGCCCGCGAGCGTTTCGAGATCGTCCTCATCGACACGCCGCCATCACTCGGTCTGCTGACCCTAAATGCCCTCGTGGCGGCCGATGAGGTGCTGATTCCGTTGACCTGCGAGTACTTCGCGCTCGAGGGCGTCGCCGAGCTGACCGCCACGGTGCGGCGGGTTCGCGGCGGCCTGAATCCGGAGCTGTCGATTGGAGGCGTCCTGTTGACGATGACCGATACGCGCACGAATCTCGGCCGGCAGGTGGCAGCGGAGGTGAGGGCGTTCTTCAAGGACAAGGTCTTCTCTACGGTCATTCCCAGGAATATTCGTTTGGGCGAAGCCCCTAGCCATGGCTTGCCCGCGATCATGTACGACAGCCGGGCGCGGGGCGCCGCAGCGTACGCGGCGCTTGCGGACGAGGTCCTGGCGGCGGGGCGCAGCGCGGGGGCCGGGGGGCGCGCGAACCGTGGCTGACAAGCGCCCCGCGCTGGGTCGCGGGCTGCGCGCGCTCATCCCCGACGTGCCGCCGCCGGCGCCGCGCGCGGACACGCCGACGGAGGTCGACCTCGACCTGATCGAGCCCAACCGCCACCAGCCGCGGCGCATCATGGACGACGCGAAGCTGGAGGAGCTCGCGCAGTCGATCAGGGGCAGCGGGATCATTCAGCCCATCGTGGTGCGCCGGCGCGGGGAAGGGGCGTACGAGATCGTTGCGGGCGAGCGCCGCTGGCGCGCGGCCCAGCGCGCGGGCCTGCTGAAGGTGCCGGTCGTCGTCCGCGACGTGCCGGACGACAAGCGCCTCGAGCTGGCGCTCATCGAGAACGTGCAGCGGGAGGATCTCAGTCCGATCGAGGAGGCGCGCGCCTACAGGCGCCTGGCCGACGAATTCGGGCTGACCCAGGAGGAGATTGCACGCGCTGTCGGCAAGGATCGGGCGACGGTCGCCAACTACCAGCGCCTGTTGGCGCTGGCCGCCGAGGTTCAGGCCGACGTCGCGGCGGGCGCCCTGAGCATGGGCCACGCGCGGGCGCTGGTCGCGCTCCCGGACGCGGCGGCCCAGCGCCGTGCGGCGCGGGACGTGCGGGCGCGCGGGCTGTCCGTCCGCGAGGCCGAGCTGCTGGTCAAGCGCCGCCTGGCGCCGCCTGCGCCGCCGCCCCCCGGCCCCGACCCGCACACGAAGGCCGCAGCCGAGCGGCTGCGCGTCGCGCTCGGGACCGGCGTGGAGATCGTGAGACGGCGGCGGGGCGGAAGAATCGAGATCCACTTTCGTTCCGAGGAGGAGCTGCAGCGGTTGTTCGAGCAGCTCACCGCCCCGCAGGGCTGATCCGGCGGCTTGCCCCGACTGCCCGTGGATGGTATAAAAAACTGTTTGGCCCGCCGCGGATCATCCCTTAGTGACAGGTCCTGCGTGCGACAGTCCACGCCCGCCGAATACAGCGGGGCCCTTGCCACGGGCTGCCGGGAGTCTGCGCCGCAGGAACGGCGTGACTCCGCAAGGCGCGCACGGCGCGCCTCGGCGGGAGCGGCGCGGGGCGCAGGGGTCCCCGCAAGCGGACGCCGGGGGTTCGGGGCGCAGCCCCGTCCGATTGAAGCCAGCATGCGAGTTATCTGACGATGGCGAATCGCACTGCCGCCGCGCGGTACGTACGTGCCCTGCTCGAGGTCTGCGAGCAGGAGGCCGAGCTCGAGCGCGTCGAGCGGGAGGTGTCTGCGTTCGCGGGATTGTTCGACGAGCACCCCACGCTGCGCAAGAGCCTGCTCAATCCGGCGGTGCCACCCGCCCCGAAGCGAACCGTGGTCGCGGAACTCCTCGATCGCGCGGGCGATCTGTCGCCGATCACGCGGCGGCTGCTCACCCTGCTGGCGGAGCGCGACCGGCTGTCGCTGCTGCCCGAGATTCTCGACGTGTACCGCGATCGCCTGATGGAGCGCCAGGGCATGGTGCGGGCACGGATCACCACGGCGGCGCCGCTGCCGGACGACCGGACGCAGGAGATGACCCGGCAGCTCGAGGCCGCGACCGGCAAGCGGGTCACCGTCGAGACCGCCGTCGATCCGGAGGTCATCGGCGGCGTGGTCACCCAGATCGGCAGCATGGTCTGGGACGGCAGCGTCGCGCGGCACCTGGCCCGGCTGCGGGAGCGTTTCCTCGGCGACGCGGCCGGCTAGGAGTCTGCACCGTAGAGCAGTGGAGACTCCGCAAGGTGCGCGGGGCAGCGGGGTCCTCGAAGCGGCCGCCGGGGGTTCGGGGCGCAGCCCCGTCTGATGGAAGCTGACGGAGTCGAAGCATGGACATCAAGGCAGACGAGATCTCCAGGATCATCAAGGACCAGCTCGGGAGCTACGCGCTCGACGTCGACGTCGCCGAGGTCGGCACGGTGGTGTCGGTCGGCGACGGGATCGCGCGCATCCACGGCATCGAGGGCGCGATGGCCACCGAGATGCTCGAATTCCCCCAGGGCGTCTTCGGCATCGCTCTCAACCTGGAGGAGGAGAGCGTCGGCGCCGTGCTGCTGGGCGAGTCGACCGAGATCAAGGAGGGCGACCCGGTCAAGCGGACGGGACGCATCATCTCGGTGCCGGTCGGCGACGAGCTGCTCGGGCGCGTCGTCAACGCGCTCGGCCAGCCGGTCGACGGCAAGGGGCCGATCACGACCGGGCAGACCGCGCCCATCGAGAAGATTGCGCCGGGCGTGGTGGACCGCCAGCCGGTGAAGGAGCCGCTGCAGACGGGACTCAAGGCCATCGACGCCATGATTCCAATCGGCCGCGGCCAGCGCGAGCTCATCATCGGCGACCGGCAGACCGGCAAGACGGCCGTGGCGGTCGACACCATCATCAATCAGAAGGGGCTCGACGTCGTCTGCATCTACAACGCCGTCGGCCAGAAGCAGTCGACGGTGGCGCAGGTGGTCCGCACCCTCGAGGAGGCCGGCGCGATGGAGTACACCATCGTCGTGACCGCGGGTGCGTCCGACCCGGCGCCGCTCCTGTACATCAGCCCGTACTCGGCCTGCGCGATGGGCGAGTACTTCCGCGACAGCGGGCGCCACGCCCTGTGCATCTACGACGATCTGTCCAAGCACGCGCAGGCCTACCGCGAGATCTCGCTGCTGCTCCGCCGGCCGCCGGGGCGCGAGGCGTATCCCGGGGACGTGTTCTACCTGCACTCCCGGCTGCTGGAGCGGGCCGCGAAGATGCGGAACGAGCTGGGCGGCGGCTCGCTCACGGCGCTGCCGATCATCGAGACCCAGGCGGGCGACCTGTCGGCCTACATCCCCACCAACGTCATCTCGATTACGGACGGCCAGATCTTCCTCGAGTCGGATCTGTTCCACCAGGGGATCCGGCCGGCGATCAACGTCGGCAACTCCGTGTCGCGGGTCGGCGGGTCCGCACAGGTGCGGGCGATGCGCCAGGTCGCCGGCACGCTGCGGCTCGACCTGGCCCAGTTCCGGGAGCTGGCCGCGTTCGCGCAGTTCGGCAGCGACCTCGACAAGGCGACGCAGGACCAGCTCAACCGCGGCCGGCGCCTGGTCGAGGTGCTCAAGCAGCCGCAGTACCAGCCGCTGGCGGTGGAGCGGCAGGTTCTCATCATCTTCGCCGGCACGAACGGCCTCCTCGACGAGGTCGCCGAGAGCGACGTGGCGGCCTACGAGCGGGAGCTGTACGAGTTCATGGAGGTGCGGCACCGGGACGTGCTCGAGCGCCTGACCACCCGCAAGAAGCTCGACGACGAGCTGCGCAGCGACGTCACCACTGCCCTCAAGGCATTCACCGAGCAGTTCACCGCGGCGCGGAAGGGAGTGGCAGCCTAAGCGATGCCCTCGCTCATCGACCTGCGGCGCCGTATCCGCGCCGTCAAATCGACGCAGCAGATCACGAAGGCGATGAAGACCGTCGCCGCGTCGAAGCTGCGCCGCGCGCAGGAGCGGATCACGGGCGCGCGCCCGTTCGCCCAGTTGATGCTGGGCGTGCTGAACAGCCTGGCGACGCGCGTCGACCCGGCGCTGCACCCGTTGCTCGCGGCGCCGACGGATCGCCCGTCCGCGCCGACGCTCCTCATCGTGGTGACGGCCGACAAGGGACTCTGCGGCAGCTTCAACTCCAACCTGGTGCGGCGCGCGGGCACGTACGTTGCCGACGCGGATCGGGCGGTGGCGCTCGGCCTCATCGGCCGCAAGGGCCGCGACTTCTTCGTGCGGCGCGGATTCGATGTCCGCTACGAGGACATCAACGTGTTCACGAACCTGCGCTACACGCACGCCCAGGCGCTGGCGCGGGCGGCGATCGAGGAGTTCACCAGCGGCGCGGCCCGCGACGTGTACCTGATCTACAACGAATTCAAGAGCGTCCTGCAGCAGCGTGTCGTCGTCGAGCGGCTGCTCCCGATTCCGCGCTTCGAGGACGACTCGGCCGCGGCGGCGGAGGTGCTGGCCGGCCACCTGTTCGAGCCGACGGCGGCGGAGATCTTCGACGAGCTGCTGCCCCGGCACGTGGAGACGCAACTCTTCCGCGCGCTGCTCGAGTCCGCCGCGGCGGAGCATGCGGCCCGGATGACGGCAATGGACGCGGCCACCCGGAACGCCGGGGAGATGATCGATCAGTTGACGCTCTACATGAACAAGATGCGGCAAGCCACGATCACGCGCGAGCTGATCGAGGTCGTGTCGGGCGCGGAAGCCTTGTAACGCGGGAGCCGAGAGAGCATGGCCAACGGAGTGAGCACGAGCGAGAAGACCGGCAAGGTCGTCCAGGTGATCGGGCCCGTCGTGGACGTCGAGTTCGAGAGCGGACATCTCCCGCCCATCTACAACGCGCTGCACATCAGGTCGGAGGCGGCAGGGGGGGAAGCCATCGACGTGATCGCCGAGGTCGAGCAGCATCTCGGGGAGAGCCGCGTGCGGGCCGTTTCCATGAAGCCCACCGACGGGATGCAGCGCGGCATGGCCGCCGTCGACACCGGCGCGCCCATCTCGATGCCGGTGGGCCCCCAGACCCTGGGCCGGGTGCTCAACGTGCTGGGCGAGCCGGTCGACTTCCCGGACCGCCCGGTCGCGGCCGAGGAGCGCTGGCCGATCCATCGGCCGGCGCCGCCCCTCGAGGATCAGTCCACCGAGCTGCAAATGTTCGAGACGGGCATCAAGGTCATCGACCTGCTCGAACCCTACCTGCAGGGCGGCAAGATCGGGCTGTTCGGCGGCGCGGGCGTCGGCAAGACGGTCATCATCCAGGAGCTGATCCACAACATCGCCCTGAAGCACGGCGGCGTTTCCGTGTTCGGCGGGGTGGGCGAGCGCACGCGCGAGGGGAACGACCTGTGGCTCGAGTTCCAGGAGAGCGGCGTGGTCGACCCCGACAGCGCGGAGAAATCGCGCGCGGCCCTGGTCTACGGGCAGATGACCGAACCGCCCGGCGCCCGGCTGCGGGTCGGGCTGAGCGCGCTGACCGTGGCCGAGTACTTCCGTGACGCCGAGGGCAAGGACGTCCTCCTGTTCATCGACAACATCTTCCGCTTCACGCAGGCGGGCTCGGAGGTGTCGGCGCTGCTCGGCCGCATGCCCTCCGCCGTCGGCTACCAGCCGACGCTCCTCACGGAGATGGGTGCGCTGCAGGAACGGATCACGTCGACGAGGAAGGGCTCGATCACGTCGGTGCAGGCCATCTACGTGCCGGCCGACGACTACACGGACCCCGCGCCGGCCACGACGTTCGCCCACCTCGACGCGACGACCAACCTGTCGCGATCGATCGTCGAGCTCGGCATCTACCCCGCGGTGGACCCGCTGGCGTCCACCTCGCGCATCCTCGACCCGCGCGTCATCGGCGACGAGCACTACGGCACGGCGCGCGACGTCAAGGAAGTGCTGCAGCGCTACAAGGACCTGCAGGACATCATCGCCATTCTGGGCATCGACGAGCTGTCGGAGGACGACAAGCTCAGCGTCTCCCGGGCGCGGAAGATCCAGAAATTCCTGTCGCAGCCGTTCTTCGTCGCGGAGCAGTTCACCGGCCTCGAGGGCAAGTACGTCGCGATCGCGGACACGGTGCGCGGGTTCCGCGAGATCGTCGACGGCAAGCACGACGAGGTGCCCGAGCAGGCGTTCTACATGGTCGGAACGATCGAGGAAGCGCTCGCGAACGCGGACAAGATGAAGGCGGCGGCGGAGTAGACGCGGCCGGAGAACCATCGCCATGGAGCTGCCGTCAGCGCTCAGTTTCGAGCTGGTCACGCCCGATCGGTCGATCGTGCACGAGTCGGTGGACGAGGTTCAGATTCCCGGCGCGCAGGGGTATCTCGGGGTGCTGCCCGGTCACACGCCGCTGCTGACCACGCTGCAGGTCGGCGAGCTGTGGTTCCGGCGCGGCGCCGAGCGGTCCTTCGTGTCGGTGGCGTTCGGATTCGCCGAGATCCTTCCCGACCGCGTCACGGTGCTCGCCCAGATCGCCGAGCGTGCGGAGGCCATCGACGTCGACCGGGCGGAGGCGGCCCGCCGGCGCGCGCGCGAACGTCTGGCCGGAAGCACCGCCAACGTGGACTTCGAACGGGCGCGCGTGGCCCTGCTCAAGTCGCTCGTCCGGCTGCAGGTGGCATCGAAGGTGCGCATCCGGCCCCCGGCCGGACTGTAGCCGCCTCCCGCCGCGGGCCGCAAAGGCGCGCACGGCGCGCCTCGGCGGGAGCGGCGCAGGCCGGGGTCCGTGCGAGCCGCCCACGACGCATGCATGGATCTTCAATCAGATGGGGCTGCGCCCCAAGCCCCCGGCGTCCGCTTGCGGGGACCCCGCAGCCCC
>CAZMWA010000198.1:0-8863 GCA_964569405.1 uncultured Vicinamibacteraceae bacterium
GGTAGCTCGTTGGGCTCATAACCCAAAGGTCGGGGGTTCAAATCCCCCCCCCGCAACCAACTCCCCTCCCCTATAATGCTTCCTGCAATGCGTTTGCCTGACGGCATCGCCCTCGTCGTGTGTGTGGCTCTCCTCGGGACCTGCGCGAGCGCGACGCTCGGGGCGAGCCAGGACCCGGCCGCCCTGCGGGCTGCCGCCGAGCAGGGGGAGGCCGACGCCCAGTACCGGCTGGGGCTCGCCTACCAGCGCGGCGACGGCGTCCCCCGCAACCGTGCGGAGGGCGCGCGCTGGCTGGCGCTCGCGGCCGACCAGGGTCACGTCGAGGCCCAGAACGACCTCGGCAACGCCTACGCCAACGGCGTCGGCGTGCTGCAGGACGCCGCGGAGGCCGTGCGCTGGTTCCGCCTCGCCGCCGACCAGGACTTCGCGATAGCCCAGGGCAACCTCGGGCTGGCCTACGCCAACGGCGTGGGCGTGGTCCGCGACGACGCCGAAGCCCTGCGCTGGTTCCGCCTCGCGGCCGAGGAGGCGCTGCCGGTCGCGCAGCACCATCTCGGGCTGGCGTACGCCAACGGCCGCGCGGTCGAGCAGGATGCGGCCGAGGCCGTGCGCTGGTTCGGCCTCGCCGCCGACCAGGGCCACGCTGACGCGCAGTACAACCTCGCCGTCGCGCATGCCAACGGCCTGGGCGGGCTGCCTCAGGATGCGGCCGAGGCCGTGCGCTGGTTCAGTCTGGCCGCCGACCAGGGGCATCCGGCCGCCCAGGGCAACCTGGGCATCGCCTATTCGAACGGGCTCGGCATCGACCGGAACGCCGTGGAGGCGGTGCGCTGGTACCGTCTTGCGGCCGAGCGCGGGTATGGCGCGGCGGATTACGCCCTGCCCGAGCTCGAGGCGATCATGACCTCCGAAGAGCTGGAGGAAGCCGAGCGTCTGGCGCGCGAGTGGCGGCTCGACTTCCGGCAAAGACGATTGGGACGACGCTGACATGAACCGAACCCTCTCCCTGCTCTGCACGCTGGCGCTGCTCGTTGCGGCCCCGGCCGGCTCGGACTCGCCGCTGCCCTGGAGCGACCCGGCCGCGGTCGGCCTGTCCGCGGCCGATCTGGATGCCATCCCCGGGGCCCTGCAACGCTGGATCGACGACGGATCCGTGGGTGGTGCCGTGAGCCTCGTGGCGCGCCGCGGCCGGCTCGTGCACTGGGAGGCGATCGGCTACCGCGACCTGGCCGGCCGCACGCCGCTCGAGCGCACCGACATCTTCCGCATCTGCTCGATGACCAAGCCGGTCACCTCGGTCGCGGTCATGATGCTCGTCGAGGCGGGCGAGCTGACGCTCGACGAGCCCGTCTCGCGCACGCTTCCCGAGTTCGAGCACGCCCAGGTGTACGACGCGGGCGAGATCGTGGCGCCGCGCCGGCCCGTGACCATCCGGGATCTGCTCCGCCACACCTCCGGCCTGACCTACGGCCTCTTCGGCGACACGGACGTGGATGCGCTCTACCGCGAGGCGGACGTCTTCTCCGGCGACCTGGAGAACCTGGTGAGCGAGGCCGCCGCGCTGCCGCTGCTCGCGCACCCCGGCGCGCGCTGGAACTACGGCGTGTCGACGGACGTGCTCGGCCGCGTCGTCGAGGTCGTCTCGGGCCGGCGGCTCGACGACTTCTTCACCGCGCGCATCTTCGAGCCGCTCGGGATGCGGGACACCGCGTTCGTCGTCCCCCCGGAGCAGGCGGCGCGCCTGACCACCGCCTACACCCGCGGGCCGGACGGCGCGCTCCACGAGGATGACGTCGCGCTGTGCGGCGTGCACGATGAGCAGCCGGAGCTGCTGCTGGGCGGCGCCGGGCTCGTCTCGACCGCCGGCGACTACCTGCGCTTCGCGCAGATGCTGCTCGGCGAGGGCACGCTCGACGGCGTGCGCCTCCTGAAGCAGGAGACGGTGCGCGAGATGCGCACGAACCAGCTTCCCGAGCACCTGATCCCGATCAGCATCGGCGGCCCCGACCCCGGGTACGGCTTCGGGCTCGGCTTCAGCGTGCTGACCGACGCCGACGCGACGCCCTACGGCGACAACGACGGCGTCTTCCGCTGGCGCGGCTACGCGAGCACGTACTTCTGGATAGACCCCGAGGACGAGTTGATCGGCGTGCTCCTGAGCCAGGTCGCGCCGCCCACGTCCCCCGACATCGAGCGCGAGTTCCAGACCCGCGTCTACGAAGCGCTGCTCGACTGACTGCCGGGGACGCCGACCGGGAGGATGGGATGAGGCTGCTGCCGCTCGCGCTCGTGCTCGCCGTCGCGTCGCCTGCGGCCGCGGCGGCGCAGGACAACGACGGCACCGGGCTCGCCCTGCTGCGCGACTGCGAGGAGGGGCTGCGCGCCAGCGGCGACTTCGCGCGGGCGCGGCACTGCAGCGGGGTCGTGCGCGGCGCGGCCAGGGCGCTGGCGCTCCTGCAGCAGGACGGGCACGTCGCGGAAGGGCGCGCCTGCCTGCCCGACGGCACGCCGGACGCGCGGCTCGTCACGGTGGTCGTCCAGTACCTGAGCGAGCATCCCGAGGAGCTGCACCTGCCCGATGTGCGGCTCGTCCTGAAGGCCGTCGAGGCCGCCTTCCCCTGCTGACACGACATGAAACCCCGGACGACTGTACTGGTAATCGCTTTGGCGCTGATGGCGGCAGCGGCGGCTGCCGCGCAACCGCCGCAGGCGCCGGCAACGGACGAGATCGTCGCGACGCTGCCGGCCGGCGTGCCCGACCACCCGGTGGTGCTCGCCGCGGACGGCCAACGGTTTCGGGTCGTGCCCGTCAAGGGCCTGGTCCGGCCCTGGGCGCTCGCCGTGCTGCCCAGTCTCGACGTCCTGGTCACCGAGCGGGAGGGCCGCCTCCGCATCATCCGGAACGGCGTGCTCGACCCCGAGCCAATCGCCGGCCTGCCGGAGATCAACACGGGGGCCGTGAACTCCGGCCTCATGGACATCGTCCTGCATCCGTGCTACGCGGAGAATCAGCTCGTCTACTTCACCTACTCGAAGCCCATGCCGGGCAACCCGCACGACGACTTCCAGGGCGGACCCGGCGGTCCGCGCATCAAGCGTGACGCCGCCACGGCCGCGCTGGCGCGGGCCCGCTACGACGGCGGCGGGGCGCTCGCGGACGTCACGGACGTCTTCGTCTCCGACGCCTGGTCGCAGGGCACGTCGGGCGCGCGGATTGCCTTCGGCCGCGACGGCCGCATCATCATGGCCATCGGCATGCCCACGCGCCACATGATCGGCACGGCCGACGACGCCCAGAATCCGGCCAACCACGCCGGCAAGGTGCTGCGGCTCAACGAGGACGGCTCGGCGCCGCACGACAACCCGTTCGTCGGCCGCGACGGCTACCGGCCCGAGATCTACGCCCTGGGCATTCGCAACGCGCTGGGGCTGTACGTCCATCCGGACACCGGACGGATCTGGGAGACGGAGAACGGACCGATGGGCGGCGACGAGCTCAACGTCATCGAGGCCGGCCGCAACTACGGGTGGCCCGTCGTCTCCTATGGCCGCGACTACACCGGCAACAAGCTCGGCGGCCTGTCGGGAACCACGTCGGAGCGCGCCTGGGCGCCCGGCATGGAGGAGCCGTTCGCGTTCTGGATGCCGTCGCCGGCGCTGGCCGGCATCACATTCTACACGGGCGACCGGTTTCCGACGTGGCGGGGCAACGCGTTCATCGCCGCCATGGGACGGGGCAACATGGGCACCCGCCAGTTGCACCGCATCGTGTTCAACGCCGAGGGCCGCATCCAGCGCAACGGCATCCGCCCCGTGCTGGCCGAGCTCAAGCAGCGCTTCCGCGACGTGCGGGAGGGGCCCGACGGCCTCCTGTACCTGACGGTCGACGAGCCGGACGGAGCCGTGCTGCGCATCGAGCCGGTCGGCGAGTCCTGACGCGCCGGCGCGGCGATCGGCGGACGGCCGGCGGCCCCGCGACCAACGTCGAACGGGCGTTCGCGGGGGTCTCGCACCTGCCCGCGCGGCCTCTTTGTCGGCCCGCAACAGTGTTGTATAGTGCCCACTCGCAGCGCCGGGCCGCCGCACGCCCGGCGCGGGTCCAGGCGCCTCACACCCCAAGAGAAGGAGACGAGGATGAAGCTGGTCACTGCGATCATCAAGCCGCACATGCTGGACGAGGTTCGAGACACCCTGTCGCGAGTGGGGGTCGCCGGACTGACGGTCACCGAGGTCAAGGGCTTCGGGCGTCAGAAGGGCCACACGGAAATCTACCGCGGCGCCGAGTACTCGGTTGATTTCGTGCCGAAGATCAAGATCGAGATCGTGGTTCCCGACGACCGTGCCGCCCCCGTGGTCGACACGATCAAGTCGGCGGCCCGGACCGGCCAGATCGGTGACGGCAAGGTCTTCGTCAGCGACATGGAGCAGGCCATCCGCATCCGGACCAGCGAGGCGGGCGACGATGCCCTCTAGCGATCACAGCCGAGGAGGAACGACACCCATGCAACTTCTCAGCAGCCGCCTGATTCCCGTTGGCATCGTCCTCTTCGTGCTGGGCACACCGTATGCGGCGTGGGCCCAGGACGACGCGCTGAACTCCGGCGACACGGCGTGGATGCTGACCTCGAGCGTCCTGGTGCTGTTCATGACGATTCCCGGCCTCTCGCTCTTCTACGCGGGTCTGGTGCGGGCCAAGAACGTCCTGTCGGTGATGATGCAGTGCTTCGCCATCACCTGCCTGGTCACCATCCTGTGGACGCTCTACGGGTACGGCCTCGCCTTCGGCGACGGCGGGGCCCTCAACGCGTTCGTGGGGATGGGCAACGTGCTGTTGTCGAACGTGAGCGTGGACACGGTGTCCGGCACCATTCCGGAATCCGTGTTCCAGATGTTCCAGCTCACCTTCGCCATCATCACGCCCGCGCTGATCGTCGGCGCGTTCGCCGAGCGGATGAAGTTCTCCGCGATGCTGTGGTTCATGGGCATCTGGCTGACCCTCGTCTACACGCCGGTCGCCCACTGGGTCTGGGGCGGCGGCTGGCTGGGCGAGCTCGGCGTCCTGGACTTCGCGGGCGGCACCGTCGTGCACATCAACGCGGGGATCGCCGCCCTCGTGCTCTGCATCGTGCTCGGCAAGCGGCACGGCTATCCCGACACCCCGATGGCGCCGAACAGCCTGGTGCTGACGGTGGTGGGCGCGTCGATGCTCTGGGTCGGCTGGTTCGGCTTCAACGCCGGCAGCGAGCTCGCCGCCGACGGCGTGGCGGGGATGGCAATGGCCGTTACGCACATCTGCACGGCCACGGCCGCGTTCACGTGGATGACCGTGGAGTGGGTGCGCTTCGGCAAGCCGAGCGTGCTGGGCATCGCGACCGGGGCCGTCGCGGGCCTCGTCGCCATCACGCCCGCGTCCGGCACCGTCGGTCCGCTCGGGGCCATCCTGATCGGCCTCGTGTCCGGCATCCTGTGCTTCTTCGCCGCCAGCAACCTGAAGCGCGCGCTGGGCTACGACGATTCCCTCGACGTGTTCGGCGTCCACGGCGTCGGCGGTTTCGTGGGCGCGATACTGACGGGTGTCTTCACGGCCGAAGTGTTCGGCGGGTCGGGACTCGACAACGGCATCGGCACCCAGCTCGGGCTGCAGTTCGTGGGGGCGGCGGCCACCATCGTCTACAGCGGCGTGCTGACCTGGATCATCCTCAAGGTGCTGGATGCCACCCTGGGGCTGCGGGTCACGGCCGCGGAGGAAGAGGAAGGGCTCGACATCGCCCTGCACAACGAGCGCGGGTTCAGCCTGTAACGACCCGCGGGCCGCGGGGGCTTACCGGACGGCCCCCGCGGCCCGCAGCTCCGCCACCTCGGCTTCCGAGTACCCCGCCTCGCCCAGCACTTCCGTGGTGTGCTGGCCCAGGAGCGGCGCCGGACGGCCCGTCGCCAGGGGCGTCCGCGACAGCTTGAGCGGCGTGCCCAGGGTGCGCAGTCTGCCCAGCGTGGGATGGTGGGTCTCGACCACCATCTCGCGGGCCGTGATCTGTTCGTCCGTCAGCACGTCGGCATAGGTATTGATGGGGCCGCAGGGAATGCCCTCCGCCTCCAGGCGCGCCAGCCAGTGCTGCCGCGACCGGGTGCGGGTGACCTGCTCGATGCCGTCCGCCAGCGCCTGCCGGTTGGCCACCCGCGCCGTGTCGTCCTCGAACCGCGGGTCGCCGACCCACTCCGGATGCCCGAGCAGCGCGCTCAGGCGTGCAAACAGCCTGTCGTTGGCGGCGCCGACGGTGATGTAGCCATCCGCGCACTCGAGGGCCTGGTACGGCGCGCTCATGCGGTGCGCCGAGCCGAGCGGCTGCGGCACCCGCCCGCTGGAGAGGTACTCGGTCGCCTCCCAGACGGACAGGGCCACGCCGGCTTCGACGAGCGACGTATCCACGTGCTGCCCCGCGTCCGTCCGTTGCCGATCGTGAAGCGCCGCCAGAATGCCCGCGACGGCGAACAGGCTGGCGCCGAGGTCGGTCAGCGGCACGCCCGCCTTGACCGGCGGCCGGTCCGGCTCGCCCGTCACGGACATGATGCCCGACACGCCCTGCGCCACCAGGTCGAAGCCGCCCCGCCCAGGGTGCGGCCCGGTCTGGCCGTAGCCGGAGATCGACGCGTAGACGAGCCGGGGGTTGACCGCGCGCAACTGCTCGTATCCCAGGCCGGCCCGCGCCATGGCGCCCGGCCGATAGTTCTCGACCAGCACGTCCGCGGTCGACGCGAGGCGGGCGACGACGTGCCGCCCCCGCTCGTGCTTGATGTCGACCACGATGCCGCGCTTGCCGCGGTTGACGGCGTTGAAGCCGGGGCTGTCGCCTCCCCGGGCGCCGGCCATGCGCCGGGTGGAATCGCCGGCCGGCGGCTCCACCTTGATCACGTCGGCGCCCATGTCGCAAAGTAGCATTGCGCAGTACGGCCCGGCCATGACCTGGGTGATGTCGAGCACTCGGATGCCACTCAGTGCATGCTGCATCGGTTCCCTTCCCGCGTGCTGCAGCGGACCTTGACCCGGGAGATACGACTCGTGCCAACCCCCCACGTGCTGTACGAGCAAGCCGGAGCCGTCGCCTTCGTCACCTTCAATCGCCCGGAAGCGCGCAACGCCATGACCTGGGAGATGTACCAGGCGCTGGTCGACTATTGCGACCGCGCGGCGGGCGCTGCCGACGTCCGCGTCCTCGTGCTGCGCGGGGCCGGCGGCAAGGCGTTCGTGGCCGGCACCGACATCGCGCAGTTCCGGGCGTTCAGGTCGGCGCGGGACGGCACGGACTACGAGCAACGGCTCGATGCCATTATCGACCGACTCGAGCGTGTCCCGATAGCCACCGTCGCCCAGATCGACGGCGTGGTCACCGGCGGCGGGTGCGCCATCGCGGCGGCCTGCGACCTCCGCGTGTGCACCCCGGCGTCGCGCTTCGGCGTACCGATTGCCCGCACCCTCGGCAACTGCCTCTCGGCCGCCAACCACGCACGCTTCCTCGACCTGATCGGCCCGACGCGGCTCAAGGAGATGCTCTATACCGGGCGCCTGTTCAGCGCGCAGGAGGCGCTGGCCGCCGGCCTGGTCAACTGCGTCGTCCCCGCCGACGATCTCGACCGGACCGTCCGCGAGCTGGCCGCGACGATCGCCGCCAACGCCCCCCTGACCGTCAGGGCCACCAAGGAGATGATTCGGCGCCTGCAGGCCGCGCGGCGCATCGAGCCTGCCGCGGGGCACGACCTCATCACGCTGTGCTACACGAGCGCCGACTTCCGGGAGGGCGTCGAGGCGTTCCTCGCCAAGCGGGCGCCGCGCTGGCAGGGTGCATAATAGGCGAATGTCCGAACGCCGTTCACGAACATGGAGTGTCGTCGCGGGCGCGTGCGTCGCGCTCGGTCTGACTGCCGGCCTCGACGCCGAAGACTGGCCGCAATGGCGCGGCGTCCA
Organism: uncultured Vicinamibacteraceae bacterium; assembly: GCA_964569405.1. Lineage (GTDB taxonomy): Bacteria > Acidobacteriota > Vicinamibacteria > Vicinamibacterales > UBA8438 > JAAXGX01. The sequence continues at coordinate 7,961 of CAZMWA010000198.1, forward strand.
CCGCGATGCGGTGTGGCGCGAGACCGGCGTCGTGGCGCGCTTCCCCGCCGACGGCCTGCTCGTCAAGTGGCGCGCGCCCGTGCGCGGCGGGTTCGCGGGTCCGGTGGTCGCCGGCGGACGGGTCTTCGTCCTCGACTACGAGGAGACGGCGGGCAGCCGCACGATGGACGGCACCGAGCGGCTGGTGGCGCTCGACGAAGAGACCGGGGCGGTGCTCTGGACCCGGGAGTGGCCGGCCACGTACCGCAACCTGCAGTGGAAGTTCGCCACGGGCCCGCGGGCCACGCCGGCCGTCGCCGGCGACCGCGTCTACGTGCTCGGCGCCGCCGGCATGCTGTCGTGCTTCGACACCGCCACGGGCGGCCTGGTCTGGCAGATCGACACCACCGCCGACTACGACGTCACGGTCCCCGTCTACGGCGTGTCGCAGTCGCCGCTCGTCGAGGGCGACCACCTGATCGTCCTGCTGGGCGGCGAGCCGGACGCCAAGATCGTCGCCTTCGACAAGGAGACCGGAGAGGAGGCATGGCGCGCGCTCGACGCCACGTCGGAACCCGGCTACTCGTCGCCGATCGTCATCGACGCCGGGGGGGTCCGGCAGCTCATCGTCTGGCATGCCACCGCCGTCACGTCGCTCGATCCCGCAACCGGCGACATCTACTGGAACCAGGACTTCATGATCGGCGGCGGGATGGCGATAGCCACGCCCGTGCGCAACGGCCGCTACCTCGTCGTCAGCCAGTTCTTCAACGGCTCGCTGATGCTGGCCCTGAACCCGGACCGGCCGGCGGCGCGCGTGCTGTGGCAGGGGCGCAATCGAGGCGAGCTGCCGCATCAGACCGACATGCTGCACGCGCTGATGTCGACGCCGATCGTCAGCGGCGACTACCTGTACGGCGTCGG
>CAZMWA010000199.1:0-14182 GCA_964569405.1 uncultured Vicinamibacteraceae bacterium
TGCAAAACCGCGCAGACGCGGTTTCGCACAGCGACCACAGCCATCATCCCCTTCTTCCTCAAGACATCGACGAACACGGCCAACGGCACGCATGCCCGAACAGGCCTCGAGAATCCGTCAGTTTTTCGCGCTCGCCGACACCGGAATGTTCAGCCGGTAGCGCCAACTCTCCGGGCGCCCGGTGCGGCCTCGAACATCATGGCTGCTGACGACCTCGAACGTCGCCCGCCGTGAGCCGCGGACGTACCACAGCGACTGACCGCACAGCAGCAAGGCGCGCCCGATCATGGCGAGCTGCCAGCGCCGAAGCGCGGACGACTCGCCGGCCGCGAAGGCCCGTTCCCAAAGGCCGGCCGCGGCCTCGATCGCCGCCAGCGCATCAGACGCCGTGCCGGCCGCGGCTTGCACCCGCGCCGATACCTGCTTGTCGGTGTAGGACTCCCGAGCTTCGCGTTGCGGAGGAACGTCCGCCAGATTCAACGAGATCATCGCGCCTCCGGCGTGGCCAGCCGCAACACGCGGAACGGCGCCAACAGCGACTGAGCGCCGGACTGACGAAGCGGATGCTGCGCGCGGCCGTCCGCTGGCGTCGCGTCGTAGAGGAACGCCGCGATGCGAACCGCCGCCTCATCAACGACGGCCTTGGGAACCGCAGACACCGCGTTGTCGCCGCCCAGGTAGGCCGCGATCTCCGCCTGGGCCGCACCAAGGTTCCGTGTCAGAACCTCTTGCTGCCCGGCCGGCAGCTTGGCATAGCCGGCCGCGTCTTGCGTCAGTCGGAGCGCAACGGCCAGCTGCTGAACCGTCAGAGCCACAACCGCGGCCTCCGGCTCCGCAGCTCCGCGGCCGTCTGTTGATATTCGGGGTCGTCCGTCAGCGCCGCGGCATCAACGAGTGCCAGCTGTATCTCCCGAACACCGCCCGCGGTGCGAGTCTCCCGGACGGGATAGAACTCGACCGACATTCCGGTCTTGCCGGCTCGCACGGCCTGGACGATGGCCGGGGTTGCCGGCGCCGAGATTCGGATCTCTCCAAGCGGGCTGCGTTCGGGCACTGCCTGGACTTCAGCGCGCCCGCGGTGCTCGGTGCGGATGGCGATCCCGGCCGCCGGCCACGTCACCGCGCCGGGCGCGAACAGCTCCGCACGACCACCGGCCGCGGCCCGGCCCTCCTGCAGGATGACGCCGTGCAGGACCGGGCCGGCGTCCGACTCCCGAAGCTCGACGTTGCACGTCAACGTGTCTGCCATGGCAGCTCCGAACCTGACGGCGCCGGGCTATGCCACGTGGCACACCCTGGCGCTCAGGGATTACGCGGCCAGCCGGAAGCTGTCCTGCACGAACACGTCCGACCGCAGCAACACGATGCCGCCCACCAGCGCCGTGCCAGTGACCGTGATCTGGCCCTTCTTGGCGTTGTCACCGAAGATGTCGCGGATCAGCTCGATGCCCATCCAGACGGGCGCGACGGCGACGCGGTCCCCGGCCGGGTTGGCGCGCCGAACGATGGCCTGCTGGATGTTGTTCGCCGGGTCCGCGATGCGCCGCGTGGCCCGGACGCCGCCGTAGCGCGTCTGCGCCATGTCGTAGGCCGTCGTGGCATCCTCGTTCGCCCGGTAGACGCCGAGCATGTGCCGCATCGTCTGAACGCCCACGAGCGCCCGCACGTCGCCGGGCATCGTCGCGAACAGCCCGTCGATGTGCGAGCTGAGCGCCGCCTGATACCGCGCATACGTCTCGGCGCCCGCGGCCGGCGCCGCCGGGTCGGTCAGTTGCTGCAGGATGCCGTTCAGGTTCGGCCTAGCGCCGTTGCCGTTGACGGCCTGTTTGTCGAACTCGTCACTGAGTACCTGTCCGAGATTCTGGCGAAGCGACTCCTCGAGGCCAGGCAGCTTCGCCACGTCTTCCTTGCGGATGGTGAAGGCCCCGGTCAGCCGCCGCGGGTCCGCGTCCGTGACGGCGAACGCCCCCGCCGTGTTGGGCGCGTCCGTGTCCTCGCCCTTCATACCGCCCGAAACGGACGTGCTGATGACAGGATAGGACTGGATGCCCGTGCTGACCGTGGGCATTTCGATGCCCAGGAACGGCGCAACGCTCCTGTCGAACAGCGCCGGCACGATGGGAGCGTGCGTGTGCGGCACGTCCGAATCGGAGGGCGCCGGCGTGACATCGCGGGCTTCCAGCCGCCGCGGCCGGTGCGTGGCCTGCCGTTCCTCCATCGTGCCGCCGAGCATCGTCAGGGGCACCAGCCCCGGACAGCCCATCGCGTCCGAATACTCCGCTTCGGCGCCGTCCACGCGGCCGGCGTCCCCGCCGTTCAGCGCTGCCGCGACGTAGCGGTGCAGCCCGCAGCGCTCGCGCAGCTCGCGGCGCTCGCGTTCCTCCGCATCGACCGTCTCCGTCTCGCGGGCCTCCGGGTCGGGCTCGGGGTCCTCGGCCAGAGCTTCGCGCAGCTCTTTCTCGATCTCGCCCATCTTGCCCCGCAGCTCCTTCAGCGTGGCTTGCTCCGCGTCGGTGAGCGTGTCCTTGTCCATGAGCGTGTTCAGCGCTTCCCTCGTCTCGCTCTGGCGCGTGAGGATGCGCCGCAGTTTCTCGTTCATGAAGTCCTCCTGTTGTGGAGATACGTTTACATACACGCTTCCCCACCCACGGGGATTCCCCACATGATACAGCTTTCTAACTCGAAGTATGACGTATACGGTTATGAAGACGGCGCCGAGTCGATCACGATGAAGTCACCTGATTGGACATCGTTGCTACCTCCCTGGCCGGAAGGTGCATCCCCGAAGCGAGCGCCGGGCACAGGTGCCGCGGTATAGGGCGCCGGCATCGAAGGCGAAAACAGGTAGTTGCGGCCATCCGTGTAGCTGGTGTCGCACACCAGATGGCCAGGAATGATGCCGCCACCCGATGTGCGCAATGAAGCTGCGTAGGCCCCGCTGTCAATACCACCCACATCGCCAGGCTCGGCCAGTAGGGCGAAGCGCTGGTAGCCGAGCTTCTCACCGGTCAGCTCGTCCTCCCGGCTGTCACCCACCCGAACGACGTTGACCGGCACGTCGGAGCCGTTCACCAGCCGCCATCCCGCGGGCGCCCGGAACGTCGGGTCGGCTCTGTCCTCCGGGATGCGCGCCGCCACTTCGCGAGCACCATAGCGGCTGCAGCCCACGTCAAGCCAGAGTTGCCGGCCGACCTCCAACGTCTCGTTGACATACCAGACGCGATTGTCAGTGTCCACGAACAGCGAGCCGAGCGTTACGTCGGGACGCCAGCGCATGCGGTAGGCGACCGTCTCAACAGGCCGCAGCCCGCTCAGGGAGGCTTCGGCTGCCCTGTCGCGCGCACGCGCCGCAAGAAGCGACCGCGACTGGATCCCTATCCACACCGGCTCCCCAGGCGACCGGAAGCTCCGGGGATACAGGGTCCAGACCCTATCGAGATTCGGCATGATGTAGCTCCCGCCATGCTGCGACTTCCGCACGCCCCTTGTCGGTCAGCGGGCGATAGCTGGCGCCGTGGCTGGCGAAGTGGCAAAGCCGACACATGGCTTTCAGGTTGGTAGGATCATACTCGGCGCCGCCGTCAGTGAGCCGGTGCCTATGGTGAACCTCCAGGCGCCCGGCCCGGCCGCAGTCCTCACAACGATACCCTGCTCGCTTCAGAACGTGAAGCCGGACACGCTGCCAGCGCACGGAGTTGTAGACTCGCCGGCCTAGTTTCGACGCCACGCACTATGCTACCCGAATATGACCCGGCCGGCGCTTGGGCGCCCGTGACATCGCGCCGGCAGCCAGCACCCAGGCCGCAGCCACGTCGTCCCGCGCTTCGTTGTTGCTACCCCGCTTCACGAGCCGGACGTTGCCTTGATCGTCGTTCGCCACATACGCAACTCTCAAACTCGCTTCCAGCAACGAACGAGAGTCGGCCGCGACCGACAACGGCCCGTCCAGTGCGTATCGCCGGAGCGCCCGGATATCCTCTGCCGCGGTCGACCAGCGCGTGATCCTGGGCACCAGTCGGATACCTTGGGCCGCGTCGGCCAGCTCGGCGAGACGGAAACGGTCACAGACAACGGCGGTCGGCGCCCAATCGCGGATAGCTCCCATGAGCATCCCAGGTGGCGGCACGCGCTTGCCAGCGGCCACCAGCAGCTGGCCACAGCTCACGAGCCGTTCGTATGCGCCGGATGGCACGCGGTCCCGCTTCTCTTGCTCACGTAGAGACGGGATGCCGGGCGCCACGGCAACCGCCTCAGTCCGACCGGACGGCCACAGCGCCACGGCCGTCGACCATGCCCGGTTGCCGCCCAGGTCCACGCCGACAACCGGCGTCCCGAACCGCTCCGCAATCGGCCGGCGCTTCACGGCCTGCCAGTCCGTCACCGTCAACAGCACGGCTGACTCGTCTTGTGACGGGACGTTCATCCTGTAGCTGAGGAATTGCGCCTTGAGCCGCGGCTCGCGCCGGGCCTTGTCGCGTTCCTCGAACAGCTTGGCCCGGCTTTTCTCGAACGCCCACATCAGCGGGTTGCACCGGCGGATCTCGCTGGCCCTGTCCCACTTCTCGGGATCGGCCTGTAGCGCCTGAACGTAGGTGCTCCCGGTGCTTCCGTCCGCAATCATGGCCGGCCACCAGCCGCCCCGGGCCGGCGCCAGCGTGCCGATGTAGAGCACCCTGAGTCGGACGCCGGGCTTGCCCTGGGCCGTCGTGATGGCGTCGTGCAGCAACTCGCCGCCGTTGACTTCCCAAGCGCCCGGTTCGTCGGCCACGAGAAGCGGACAGCGCACAAGCCCCTGGGCGGTCTTCCCCGAGCTGGCGAGCACCGAGAGCCGCGTCTTCGTTGGCTTGTGGACGACGTGGCAGGCGTTCTGAGTCTCTGCCCATCGATAGTCCGGGCCGGCTGGTTCCAGGAACTCCCGAAGCAACCGCCAAGTCGTGCGCCTCACCTGCCCGATGCTAGCTGCGGCAAGGTGCAGCTCCATGCCCGGACTGAACAGCGCGTCGCCCGGCGTCATGGCCCGCGCCGCGATGTGGGCCGCCAAGCTCGACTTCCCGTTCCCCCTCGGCAGGCAGAGCGCGGCCGTTTCGACGCCCGGCGCGAGCGCCCGGCTCAGGAAGCGGCGCTGAAACGGCAGCAGCTCAAGCGTCATGCCCGATATCGTGCGTGAAGAAAGGGCCGGCGGTCTCCTGAGCGTTCGTCGGTCGCGCCGGTAGGGGTCCCCAGGTGATGTAGACGCCGCCGGACAATCGCGCTGCCGTAACTGCGGCGCCGAACGAACGCCAGTCCTCGATTCATTCCTCTCCGTCCCACGTGTCGATCGTAGAGACCTCCGGTGGGTCCGGGTCGATCCAGTTCGCCAACCGCTGCCATGGCCATATCCACGTGTGCCCGGCCAACCACCAGAACACGTCTGCCACGAAACGTCTGCAAGGCCTCATCGTCGCTCCCCTGTCTTCGGTTTCAGCGCGTGCCCGCCCGGAACCGAGCGTCCGCCAATTCGATTGCCCGCTCCTCTTCCGTCTCACGCGCGGTTTCCCGAATTACAGGAACCCGCTCAGGCCGAACCGGCACGCAACTGCGACTCTGCCCGGATGATACTCGCCTCGCGTTGCGCTTCGGTCTCTCCCGCGAACAGATCCCCTGTACTCCCGCCGGTACGTACTTCATCGATCTCATCACTGCCAGTACGGTTCCCTTGTACTGGTTCCCCTGTGATGTGCTGTTTCGGCACATCTTGATGTGCTGTTTCAGCACATCTCGACTCCAACACGGGCGCCGAAACCCACGATTCCAGGAACACGTATTCCTTGAACGTCCGCTTCCGCTCTGTCGTCAAGACGTGGAGCCGCACCAGCAACCCGAGCGCATTCGAGACGCGCGCCCGGCTGGCATGGACCATTCCGGCCAGCTTCTCCTGTTTCGGGTGTGCCATGTTCTTCGGCCCGCTGACGAACTCCGACAGCGCGATGGCGACGGCGAACGGCAGCCCGGACGGGATTCGGCTGTCGCAGTAGATCCGTGCCCGGATACGGTCTGACCCGCGCTTGGCGTCCAGCTTGAGCGGCAGCCAGGGGATCGGGTTGACGTAGGCGAGCGCCAACGCGGGTTTCGTGATATTCTCTTCCACGGGAAGCACCTTCCTGATTTCGTCGTGCGCCCGGCCGGATGCCAGCCGGCCGGGCTAATCTCCCCCTCAGTCCTCACGCGCACCTGCAAGCCGTTTGACGATGGAATCGGCCCGCTCCGCCAGGTCTAGCAATTCAGCACTGGTGGTTCGCGCTTGCTCGCTCACGCGACGACAGGCAGCCACCACCAGCCGGGCCTGCTCTGTCGTAGTCGGCTCCGAGCCGCCGTCGATTCGTTCCAGGAGTAGGATGGAGAGATACGTTGATGTAGAAACGCCCTGCAACCGAGCCCGTTCCTTGAGCCGGGCCGCAGCGTCCAGGGGCAACCTGCATGCGATGGGCTCAGTAATCCTCGGCTTTGCCATGTCCGCATAGTAACGGCCGGTAACAGCAAAAGGCAATCTCCCGACCCGGCTGTTGCCTTCCCGGCGCCTGTATGGCGTCAAAGTGATAGCGCTAGGGGTATGCCATGTGGCATACCCTTGGCACTTGTTTCGCGGCGAGCAATTGCTCACTTGACGAGCAGTTCGGCCCCATGCAACGCTTTCCGGTATGGAACAGACCAATACGGAACAAGACGAATTCCTTACCCGCCGAGAAGTCGAGTCGCGGGTCAAACTGGGCAGGAGCGCCATATACGCGATGATGGGCCGCGGCTGCTTCCCGCGGCCCTTTCAGGTCGGCCCGAAAGCGGTGCGATGGAGCCGGAAGGAAATCGAAGACTGGTGCGCCTCCCGGCCCCGCGCGCGCGGTCCTCACGCCCCGTGAATGCGGACAACCTTGCCGGTGTTGCCGGTCACGTCGCCGGTCACGAACGCCGCCCATCGGTCCATCAGGCCGCGGCGCTTCTCGAACAGGTCCGACCTGGCATAGCTCCGCTCAACGTCGGACCCAACGCGATGCGCCAGCGCCATCTCGGCCACGTCCCGCGTTACGTTGGTCCGCTCGGCCGCCCAGGTTCGGAAGCTGCTGCGCAAGCCGTGAACCGTCGTATCGGTTCCCGTCGCAACCTGCCATGCGTTCAACAGCGTGGTCGGCGACAGCGCGCGGTCGCGGCCGGACGGGAACACCACGCCAGACCGCCCGCGATACGGCCTCACGGCCTCCAGGACGGCCACGGCCGCGCTGGACAAGGGCACCCTATGCTCGTTGCCCGTCTTCGTCCTCTCCGCGGGAATCCGCCACTCGCGCGCCTCCACGTCGATCTCACTCCACGCAGCCAGCCGCGCCTCACTGGCCCGGCAGGCTGTCAGAGCGACGAAGCGCAAGCATGCCCTGACCGTCGCCGTCGCTCGGGTCGAAGCGTCGAGAGCCGCGAGCGTCTCGCCCACCTGCTGGTAGGGCAGCGCCTTGTGATGGCTCTTGATGACCTTCGCCTTCGGTAGTGCCCCGTCGATCATCTCGCCGCAGACGTTGTGTTCGACGTGGCCGTGAGCCTGGCCCCAACTGAACACGGCTCGCAGCCAGCCGCGCAGCCGACGCGCTGCCGCCGCCTTCGTGGTCCAGATAGGTGTCAGCACGCGCAACACGTCCTCGCGCCCAATCCGGTCAAGGCGACGGTCCATGAGATGGCCCGCGTATGCGTCCAGCGCCGCGCTACGAATCTCGCGCGTCCGCCCGCGCCACTGGCCCGCGGCGCCGACCTTCGCCGCCGCCTCACGGAACGTCGGCACGCGCGACACTCGCGGCGCCGGGTCTTCACCGCGTCGGGCAAGCTGGCGATTCTTCCACGCCCGATCCCGCGCTTCGCTCAGGCTCGTGAGCGGGTAGCTACCAAGCCCCAGGTCGCGCCGGCGCCCGTTGACGACGACGCGCTGAACCCAATGGCGAGAGCCGCCCGGCTCGACAATCAGATACAGCGTTTGGTCGGCTCGATACCGGCCCGGTCGCCGCAGCGAGTCGAGCCGCCGTGCAGTCATGCGCTCCATCAACGCCCCCTTTCGGCTACCCCATGTCTATACCACATTTCAAGGCGGAACGGGGCGCACTGAACGCGGAACGCTGCGGAACAAACTAGCAGAGAAACGTTTATCTACAAGGATTTTTGGAGCTTCGCGGAACGTCGCGGAATGCCGTTGTGCTTCCTGGTGATGATCATGATTGCGGCACCTTCCGCATCCGAAACGGCACGCTCTTCACGATGCCCAGAACGATGTCCGACCAGCGATAGTCGGTCGCGGCCGCGCCGCGCACGATGGCGCGCACGGCCGGCGCGTCGTGATGCTCGACGCCGCGTCCCAGCGCGTACGTCATCAGCTTCTCGGTGAAGTTGCCGACGAACTCCGCCTGCCGCTCGAGCAGCGCCCGGCGGAAGGCCACCGGGCCGTCCACCGTCGAGCCGTCGGGCATGTCGGCGCTGGCGTCGATGGGCAGGCCGGCCTCCGCGTCGCGCCAGCGGCCGATCGGATCGAAGTTCTCCAGGGCGAAGCCGAGCGGATCCATGCGGGCGTGGCAGCTCGCGCAGACCGGATTCGCGCGGTGCTGCTCGAGCCGCTCGCGCACGGTCGTCGGCGTGGTCCGCGAGCCCTCCTCGAGCGACGGCACGTCGGGCGGCGGCGGGGGCGGGGGCGCGCCCAGCAGGTTCTCGAGCACCCACTTGCCGCGCAGGACCGGCGAGGTCCGGTTGGGGTACGACGTCACGGTGAGCACGCTGCCGTGGCCGAGCAGGCCGTGCCGCCGCTCGTCCTCCAGCGCCACCCGCCGGAAATGACCGCCGTAGACGTCCGGAATCCCGTAGTGCGCGGCCAGGCGGCCGTTGACGAACGTGTAGTCGGCCCGCAGCAGATCGAGCACGCTGCGGTCGCGCCGGAACTGATCGTGGAAGAACAGCTCGGTCTCGCGCGCGAGGGCCTCCCTGAGGTCGCCGTCGAAGCCGGGAAAGAGCGCGCGGTCCGGCTCGGCGAAGCGGACGTTGCGCACCAGCAGCCACTGGCTGGCGAAATTGTCCACCAGCGCCGCCGCGCGGGGGTCGGCCAGCATGCGGCGCACCTGCTGCTCCAGCACGTCGGGACTGCCGAGCGCGCCGCGCTCGGCGATCGCCAGCAGCTCGTCGTCCGGCAGGCTGCTCCACAGGAAGAACGACAGGCGCGAGGCGAGCTCGACGTCGCTCAGGGCATACACCGTGCCCGCGGCCAGCCCGGGCGGGTCGTGCTCCGCGCGGAACAGGAACTCCGGGTCGACCAGCAGGCGCTCGAGTGCAGCCTGAATGCCGCTGTCGAACGTGCCCGCGGCCCGGCCGGCCGCATGGAAGCGGAGCAGGACGTCGACGTCCGCCGCCGCCACCGGCCGCCGAAACGCCCGCCGCGCCAGGGCGGACAGGACCTCCCGGGCGCAGGACGCCTCGTCCTCGGGCCGCTCCGGGCGGCACGTGAAGATCCGCCGCCGGCTCGGCGTGTCAGTCGGCCGCGACGCCTCGTACGGCCCCAGAATCTCGACCGATTCCACCGCCGGCGCCCGGCTGAGTCGGCCGCCGTCCTCCGCGACGCCGGCGTAGCGGGCGAAGGCCACCCCCACGCGGCGGGTGCCGGCCGGCACCGGCAGCCGCACCTCGAGCCCCTCGTCGGCGGTGTTGTCGTAGATCTTGCGCCGGAGCAGATCGGGCCGGTCGGGCGGTATCGGCTCCTGGCTGTCGTAGGTCAGCCCCTTCAGCTCCTCGTCGCCGCCGACGGTGAACGTCCTGATCCGTCGCCGGTCCAGACGGATCTCGAGACGGTCGCCCCGGTCGAGTCCCGCGATGCCGTAGTCGCCGTCCCGCCGCAGACGCACCTTGATGACGTACTCGCCGTCGAGCGGAAAGGTGTGGCGGACGGACAGCCCGCCGCGGGTGCCGAACGGGAGCGCCTCGCTGGTCCGCTCCGCCTGCCTCGAGCGCCGGGGCACGTCGTACCTGGCGCTGGCCGGCCGCTGCCGCGGGTCGCCGAGCGCCAACCGCGCGATTCTGGTGGCGGCGGCCAGGTAGCGGTCCAGGAGCGCGGGCGACATCGTCAGCACGTCGGCGTTGTTGTCGAAGCCGAAGCCGGAGTCGTCCGCCGGCAGCAGCGCCCTGCCGTCGATCTCCAGCGCCAGCAGGTCGCGGATGGCGTTGACGTACTCGGTGCGGTTCAGGCGGTGCACGGCGGGGCGGCCCGGATCGGGCGCGACCGCGGCGGCGGCGTCGAGAGCGGACGCGAGCTCGCCGGCAAACCGTCCGGCCGCACCCGCGGCGGGACGGGGGCGGCCTGCCGGCGGCATCTGGCCGCTGCGGACCTTGCGCAGCACCTTCTCCCACACGGCCGTGTTCGCGGCGACGTCCGCGGCGTCGAGCGCCGCCGACTCGAGCACCAGACCCGCGGTCTCCAGCCGCTCGTTGTGGCACGCGATGCAGTAGGTATCCAGCAGCTCGCGGCGCTCCTCCGCCGGCGCCGTGGCCGCCCCTGCCGGTCGCGGCAGGGCGCCGACGAGAAAAAGGGCCGCCGCCAGGCCGGGCGTCGCCCACCGCAGTCCGCTCGACGATCTGTACATAGGACCAAGCCAGTTTACCCACACGCCAAGCCGTTTACAAGCCGCTTCCGATTCGGCTATCGTAGCCTGGAAATCCCGCATTCATAAGGAGTTGGCCGTGATCTCGAGATGTCGCGAAGGGGGCCGGGCGATGCTGGCCGCGGGCACGGTCGCGCTGCTGGCCGCGGCCGCCCCCGCAGCGAGCGACGACCTGCCGCTCGTGGCCGCCGCCGAGCGCCAGGACTGGCGGGCCGTGCGTGCGCTGCTGGCGGCCGGGGCCGACGTGAACGTCGCGGAGGCCGACGGTGCCACCGCGCTGCACTGGGCCGCCCACTGGGACGAGCTGGCGGCGGCGGAGACGCTGCTGCAGGCGGGCGCGGAGGTCGACGCCGCCAACGACCATGGCCTCACCCCGCTGTTTCTCGCCGCGGAGAACGGGAGCGCGCCGGTGGCCGAGCGGCTCCTGGCGGCCGGGGCCGACGCGTCCGCGGCGCTCCCGGCGGACGGCGAGACCGTGCTCATGCGCGCGGCGCACTCGGGGAGCGCCGCCATCGTGAGGATGCTCCTCGACCGCGGCGCCGATCCGCACGCGCGGGCCGTCCGGTCCGGCCAGACGGCCCTGATGTGGGCGATCGCGGAAGACCACGCCGACGCCGCGCGCGCGCTGATCGAGCGCGGCGCCGACGTCCGCGCCCGGTCGCACGGCCACTACACGCCGCTGCTGTTCGCCGCGCGGCAGGGCAACGTGGCCATTGGCGCGCTGCTGCTGGACGCGGGCGTCCCGCCGGGCCGGGACGGGCCGGGGCCGGCGCCCCTGGTCGCCGCGATCGAGAGCGGGCGCGTGCCGTTTGCCCGCTTCCTGCTCGCGCGGGGCGCCGCTGCGGACATCGTGATGCGCAACGGCAGCACGCCGCTCGCCGCCGCTTTCGCGATCGGCGGCCGGCAGCTCGGCTACGATCCCGACGCGGTGGTGTACGAGCCGCCCGACAAGCTGGATCTGGTTCGCGACCTGCTGGCCGCCGGGGCCGATCCGAACCGCCGGCGGGGCGTGCCCGAGGCCGGCGCGCGCGTCTACTCCCCCGACGGGCAGGCGTCCGGCTTCGACCGCGGCCCCACCGATCCGGACAACTTCGGCGTGGCGCGGAGCTGGATCGGCGCGTCCCCCTTCTGGGTCGCCGCCCACAAGGCGGACGTCACCCTCCTCGAGCTGCTGCTCGACGCCGGCGCCGATCCGACCGTGACCACGGACGACGGCACCACGCCGCTGATGGTCGCGGCCGGCCTCGGCCACGCCGGCGACCGCTACGAGAAGTTCTGGTCGTTCGCGGCCGCACGCGACGCGGTCCGGTTCCTCGTCGAGCGGGGCGCCGACGTCAACGCGGCCAACGAAGCCGGCTTCACCGCCCTGCACGGCACCGCGTTCGTGGGCGCCGAGGCCGCCGCGGCGTATCTCGCGGTGCACGGCGCCGACCTCGACGCACAGGACTTCGCGGGGCGCACGCCGTACCGCATCGCCCAGGGCCACAAGGGCGGCGGGATGTCGTTCGTCTCGCGTCCCGGCACGGTCGAGCTGCTCGCGCAACTCGGCGCCGACACGGCGCTCGGCCCCCACTTCAACGACACGGAGCGCGAGGAGGGCCTGCAGGTCCGCTGACAGGACTATGGCTGCTGCCCGAGCGCGGCGCTCAGGATGTGCTCGAGGCCGTAGTTGCCCTCGTGGCAGGCGTACTCGTAGATGACGTAGCTGTCGTCCCGAATGAGCGGGATCGCGAGGGTCCACGGGCGGGTGAACGCGCGCGGATCCTCCAGGTCGGCACGGTAGTCGATGGTGTTGTCGTCGGTCAGCGTGAAGCGCTCGACGACGCGCATGTCGCGCCCGCCGCCGCGGTACGAGCCGAGGGGCTGCTGCGTGCCGAACGTGGTGTCGGAGAAGTTGGTCACCTCGACGACCAGCGTGTCGCCCTCCCAGCGGCCGCGCGAGTCGCCCCAGAGCTGGCGGATGTTGTCGTGGAGCGGCGGCCGCCCGTCCAGCGGAATGATCCGCATGTCGTGGATGATCTCGTAGCGGATCAGCACGTAGTCGGGCGTCTGCATGATCTCGTAGGCGTTGTTGTAGCCCATCGGCGCCATCACCGTCGGAAAGCCCTTGGTGATGCACCGATCCCAGAGGTCGAGATCGGTCCAGGAAGTGATGCCGATGCCGTAGTGCGTCGGCCCCCAGTCGTCGACCGCCTGCTGCATCTCCGCCGTGATCGGAATGCGCCCGTCCGGCGGATCCACCACCAGCGACTCCAGCTCGATGCGGCGTTCGGTCTCGGGCTCGTCCCAGACGATGTTCACGTCGCGGTTGGGCTCCTCCTGCTGCCGCAGCGCCTCGGCCCGCTCCTGCCGCGCGATGTCCTCGGCGGTCAGCGTCTCCTTGGGACGCTCGACCGGCACGCCCATCACCGCGTTGCTGGTCCAGATGCCCTGGAGGTCCGGGTGTCCCCACGGCGTCCGCGGCGGCTCGTAGCTGTCCTGCGCCCCCACTCCCGCCGCAGCCGCGCCGGCAACGATCGCCGCAACGCAAAGTCCCGTAAAGAACCGCTGAATCATCGCTTCCTCCCGGCTACGGCTGCCGCCGCAGATGGCCGTACAGCAGCTCCTCGGAGAACTCCACGCAGCGGAACTCCAGGAGCTGCATGTTCTCCTCCATGCGCCGATACAGCGGGAGGCTGATCCGCCACGGCCGGGTGAACGTGTTGGGGTCCTCGAGGGTCGCCTCGTACTGCAAGTGATTCCGAGTGACCGGCGTGTAGCGCTCGACCACGTGCAGGGCGGTGCTGTGATGGTTCCCCGCCCGGTCGAACCAGGTCTGCCCGTTGAATGCGGTCACGTCGACGACGAGCGAATCGCCGTCCCAGCGGCCGACCGAATGCCCCATCCAGGTGTCGACCGGGCTCTCGGGCACCGGGTCCATGTGGATGACCCGATTGGCACTGGCGAATTCGTAGGCGATGAAGATCTTGCTGGTGCCCTGCACGATCTGGAACGGGAACGGCATGTAGGTGGCGCGCGGCACGCCCGGGAGGTAGCACTTGGCCTCGGGATCCTCGGTGCGGCGGTTCTCGAAGTTCTCCTGGCGCTGCGCGATCGCCTCGGGCCGGTACGGTATGGCGCCGCCCTCGACGATGCCGAGGCCGCCCGGCGCGGCGCCGATGGCGCCGGTCTCCGCCAGCCGGCTCGCGTAGGCCGCGTGCGGCTCGATGTTCCAGTGGGCCGAGCTCACCGCCTGCCAGATGCCGCTCAGGTCCGGGCGGCCGTCGGCGCCCCGCGGAAACTCGTCCGACTGCGCCTGGCCTGGAGCCGTCATCGCCACGACGCACAGTGCGGCCGCTGCCGCCGCCACGCCCGCCTTTGCCGTCAGTTCACGCCACCGTTGTGCCATCTGCCTGGGTCTCCTTGGGGATGCCGATCGCCGCTGGATGAAACCGACCGGAGCCGGCGGCGCCGACCGCCGGCCCCTGCCGCCGCGCGCGGGAGACCGCTAGCGCTCCGTCGGGTCGCGTCCGTCGAGCGGGGCGCCCGTGCCGGACGAG
>CAZMWA010000200.1:0-35075 GCA_964569405.1 uncultured Vicinamibacteraceae bacterium
GCAGTTCGGGGGGCGGGTCGGCCTGCGGGGCTACACGGTCGACGAGCTGAGCGTGACGGCGACCGGCAGCGGCCTGCGGCTGCGGTTTCCCGAGGGGGTCCGGTCGCTGGTGGACGCGGAGCTGGCGCTGGGCGGCAACGCCGGCGCGCCGGTGCTGTCCGGGTCCGTGGACGTGCGCGACGCGGTGCTGCTGGAGCTGTTCGAGCCGAGCACGAGCCTGCTGGATTTCGGGCCCGACGACGCGTTGCCGGCGCGGCAGCCGGCGGATCTGGCGTTTCCACTGCGCCTCGACGTGCGGATCAGCGCGCCGTCGAGCCTGCGCATCAGCGACAACGCGGCCCGCGTGGTGTCGAGCGCGGAGCTCACCCTCGGGGGCACCTACGCGCAGCCGCAACTGTTCGGGAACGCCGAGATCGAGCGCGGCGAGGTGTTCTTCGAGGGCAACCGCTATCGCGTGACGCGGGGCAGCATCGGGTTCGCGAGCCCGACGGCCATCGAGCCGTTCTTCGACATCGAGGCCGAGACCGACGTCCGGGCGCCGGGTCAGACGTACCGGGTGACGCTGGGCCTGGTCGGCACCATGGAGCGGCTCGCCTTCGAGCTCTCGTCCGATCCCCCGCTGCCGGAGTTCGAGATCATGTCGCTGCTGCTGGGCAACATCCGGGACCCGCAGATGGCCGAGTTGCGGACGCTGCGCGCGCTGGACGAGTCGCGGCAGGAGCTGTTCCAGGCCGGGGCGGCGCGGCTGCTGACGAGTCCGCTGTCATCGGGCGTCGGGCGCGTGGTCGAGGAGTCGTTCGGCGTCGATACCTTCCAGATCACCCCGTCGCTCGTCGATCCGTCGGCGCAGCAGTCGGCGCAGTTGCTGCCCACCGCCCGGCTGCTCATCGGCAAGCGGATCTCCGACCGGGCGCACGTCACCCTGTCCCGGACGCTGACCGGCGCGAACCAGGACATCATCGTCGTGCTCGAGTACGACCAGAACGACCGCCTGTCCTGGATCCTCTCCCAGAACGAGGATCGCACCTACGCGCTCGACTTCCGGGTGCGGCACGCGTTCTGATGCCCAGGAGCCCGGGGGTAGGCCGCCGCCGGGTCGCGCTGCGGACCGCCCGGGGGGCGCTGCTCCGGAGCCTCCTCGCGGCTCTGGCTCTCGCCGCGCCCGCGCCCGCGCCCGGCGCGGAGGTCGACGAGTACGTCGGCCGGCCGGTGGTGGCGGTGGAGCTGCACAGCGGCGGCTCTCCGCTGCGCGACGAGGGTGCGCTGGAGCTGGTCGAGACGCAGGTCGGCGCACCGTTGTCGATGCGCCAGGTGCGGGAGACCGTGACGCACCTGTTCAGCCTCGGCCGCTTCGCCGGCGTGGAGGTCGACGGCAGCCTGCTGGCCGACGGCGTCCGGCTGCGCTATGCGCTCGAGCCGCTGCAGCTCATCGAGCGCATCGAGGTCGCGGGCGGCTCGGGCGTGTCGGCGGGCAGCGTCCGACGGACCATCCGCGACGCCCACGGCTCGTCCTTTCGCCTCGATCAGGCGCCCGCCGCGGCGGAAACGGTGAGGCGTCTGTACCGGCAGCGCGGATTCCTGCTGGCCGACGTCCGGACGCGGGTCGGGGGCCGCGGCCCCGAGCGGGTGCTCCACGTCGACGTGGAGGCGGACGTGCGGGCGCGGATCGAGCGCGTCATCGTGCGCGGCGCGTCGGCGACGATGTACCCCCTGCTACTTGCCCGCCTCGGTCTCGAGGCCGGGGCGCCGTACGACGGCGTCGACGTGGATCGCCGCCTGCGCGCGTACGAGGCGCAACTGCGGCGCAACCGCTACTACGAGGCCAGCCTGAGCCACGAGATCGAGGCCGTGGCCGGAGGCGCCCGCGTCCACCTCGTCCTGAACGTGCGGCAGGGACGGCGCATCACGGTCGTGCTGGCGGGCGACGAGGTGGCCGGGGCCGATCTCGCGTCGCTCGCGCCGATCGAGCGCGAGGGCTCCGTCGACGAGGATCTGCTCGAGGACGCCGAGCGGCGCATCTCGGCGCTGCTGCACGACCGGGGCTATCGTGACGCCGTGGTGACTCACGCGCGCGAGGTCGAGGGCGAGGAGCTGTCGATCGTCTTCACCGTCGACCGCGGCCGGCTCTACGAGATCGACGAGGTGCTGTTCGCCGGACAGCGGGCCGTGCCGCGGTCGGTGCTCGAGCCGCTGGTGAGCCTGGGACCGGGCGATCCGCTGGTGATGCGGGAGCTCGACGCCAGCCTCGGGCGGATCGCCGAGCACTACCGGCAGCTCGGCTACGCGACGGTGCGGGTCGAGCCGCGCATCGAGGAGCGGGCCGCCGGCGGCCCGGCCGGGGCGGTCCGGGTGGCCTGCGCCATCGACATCGCGGAGGGCGCGCGGACGGCCGTGCGGTCGCTGACTGTCGAGGGCAACGCGTTCCGGACCGACGCGGAGCTAGGTGAGCTCATCGCCTCCGCGGTCGGCGAACCCTACAGCGCGCGGCAGGCGGTCAGCGATCGCGACCGCATTCTGGCCCTGTATCTCAACGCCGGCTTCGAGCGTGCGGTCGTGACGGTCGAGCCGCGCTTCGACGCCGGGCTCGAGGCGGTGGACCTGGTCTTCCGGATTGCGGAGGGGGCGCAGATTCGCATCGAGCACGTGCTGATAGTGGGCAACGAGCAGATCGACAGCGCGGGCATCCGCCGGGAGATCACGCTGGAGGAGGGGCAGCCGCTCGGGCTGGCCGCGGTCGCCGAGACCCGCCGCCGGCTCAACGCGCTCGGGCTGTTCCGGCGGATCGACATCCGGGAGTTCAGCCATGGCGGGGGCAACCGGCGCGATGTCGTGATCGTGGTCGAGGAGGCGCCGGCGACGCGGCTCGGGTACGGCGGCGGCCTCGAGCTGTCGCAGCGGCTGCGGCGGCGGACCGACCCGGCCGGCGGCGCGAGCCAGGCCGTTGAGCAGATCGAGTTCGCCCCGCGCGGCTTCGTGCAGATCGGCCGGCGGAACCTGTGGGGCAAGAACCGCTCGATCGACCTCTTCACGCGCGTGAGCTTCCGCCGCGAGCACGATCCGCTCGATCCGGCCGCGGTGGAGCCCGGTCGGCGGCTCGGCTTCAACGAGTACCGCGTGGTGGGCACCTATGCCGAGCCGCGCGCGTTCGCCGGCGGCTGGGACCTGTTCGTGACGGGATTCGTCGAGGAGGCCATCCGGCCGGGCTTCGATCTGTTCAGCCGCGGCGTCAACGCGGAGGCGCGGCGGCAGGTGACGCCGACGCTGAGCGCCAGCGCCGCCTACCAGTGGGGCAAGAACGACACATCGAACATCCAGCTCAACCCCGAGGACGTGCCGCTCGTCGACCGGCTCTTCGAGAAGGTGCGGCTGTCCGCCTTCACGGGCAGCATCCTGCGGGACACGCGCGACGACGTGGTCGACCCGGCCGCGGGCGAGATGTTCAGCATCGACGGCAAGGTCGCGGCCCGCGGCATCGGCTCCGAGGTGGGTTTCGCCAAGACGTTCCTGCAGGCGTTCGCCTATCGCCGGCTCCCCGGCGCGCGGCGGGGGGTCGTGGCGGCGGGCGCCCGCCTCGGGCTGGCCGTCGGCTTCCGGGGGCTCTCCGCGCCGGCGGCGCAGGCGCTCGGCGGCCTGGCGCCGGCGGACGCGGGAGCGGAGCCGCAACGCCCCCTGCTCCCGATCAGCGAGCGTTTCTTCGCCGGCGGCGACACCACGGTGCGCGGCTTCGCCTTCGACCGGCTGGGCATTCCGATCGGGCAGCCCGGCGCAACGATTGACGCCGCGGGATTCCCGCAGGGGGGCAACGCCGTGGTGGTCCTCAACGCCGAGCTGCGCGCGCCCGTGACGCGCGATCTCGGGATCGTGGGGTTTCTCGATGCCGGGAACGTGTACGATCGGGTGAGCAACCTCAACCTGAGGCGCATCCGAAGCGGGGCCGGGTTCGGCGTGCGGTATCGCTCGCCGGTCGGTCCGATCCGGGTCGATCTCGGATTCAAGCTCGACCGCCAGGATCTTGGCAGTGGCCCGGACCGCGAGAGGGAACCGCTCACCGCGCTTCACATCAGCATCGGCCAGGCCTTCTAGGAGTCGGCGCCGTGGAACGGCGCGGGCCGCCCGGATTCTCGGCGTCGCGTGCGCGGTATGGCTGGGGGCGTCCGGCGCCTGGCCCGCGCACGCCGAAACGCTGGATCGCATCCTCGCGATCGTGGCCGGCCACGTGATCATGCACTCGGACGTGCGGGCGGTCGTCGACCTGCAACTGGCCGGCCGGGGCACGGGCTCGGACCCGGACCGGGAGGACGAGGTGCTGGACTACCTGATCGAGCGGCGTCTCATCCTCGACGAGGTCGACCGCTACGTGGTGGCCGATCCGCCGCCGGCCGACATCGAGCGGCGGCTGGCCGCGGTGGCTGCCCGCTTCGCGTCGGCGGCGGAGCTGGCAACCGTGCTGGCGCGCGTGGGGTACACGGCCGACGATCTGCGGCAGGTCCTGCGGGACGACGCGCGGCGCGACGCGTACGTGGAGACCCGCTTCGGTCCCCTGAGCACGCCCACCGAGGAGCAGCTGCGCCTGCACTACGAGGAGCACCTGGACGAGCTCGCCGCCGGCGGGCGCCGGCCGTCGTTCGCCGAAGCGCGGCCGCTCGTGCGGCAGCGCTTCGAGCGCGAGAGCCGCGCGGCCAACGTGGCCGCCTGGGTGGCGCAGCTCGTGGGCCGCGGCCAAGTTCTGCGCATACCGCCGCCGGAGCCCGTTCCGCCGCGCGGCGCCAGTCGCTAGCCGCCTCGCCGTCGCCGACCGCGCGAGATTGGGATAACCTCGGCAGAACCCTCATGCTTGGCCGGCCTAGGCCGCGGTACCTGGGCTAGCTGCGACTCGGGTCCCACCAACAGCTTCCTGTCACGATACGGCGCCATCTGCATTTCGGCCACGTCCGGGTCGAGTTGGCGCCGTAGAACACGGCGCAGGTGGTATTCGAGAACTGGTGGTGGAGGAGAATCGTGCGGGTCGTCTGGGTTCATTGCTTGCCCTCTCGCAGTGCCGGTGGCACGCTGGATCTTTTGACGCGCCGGTGAGGAACCGCCGGTGTTTTCTCTACACCCGCCGGCGGGAGCCCGGAGGGGTGGTGATCCTGATGTCGTGCAGCTCCTCGAAATCGCAGAACTTGCGTGTACGGGCTGGGGGCCTGCCCGGTCGGCTGTTGCAGCCTGCGCGACCACCTCGTCATCATGCGCAGCCGCTGGTCGCGCCGCAGTTTACGCACTTGTAGCACGCGCCGTTCCGGATCATGATGGCGCCGCACGTCGAGCAGGGCGGAGCGTCCTGATCGTTCTGGATCGCGTACGCCGTGGCGCGGTCCACGCGCGGACCGGCCTCGACGGCGACGCCTGCGGGGGACATCGCGGCTTCGGCCAGCGTCAGCTGCTCGACCTCGTCCTCGGCGTCCGGCTCGTCGCGCACGTTGACGCCGGCGCGATACTGCGCGTCCGTCGAGAGGAACTTGGTGGCCATCCAGCGGAAGACGTAGTCGACGATCGACTTCGCCACGCGCACGTCGGGATTCTTCGTCAGGCCGGCCGGCTCGAACCGCTGGTGGCTGAACTTGTCGACCAGCACCTGCAGCGGCACGCCGTACTGCAGCGCGTACGACACCGCCTGCGCGAACGCATCCGCAAACCCCGAGATGGTCGAGCCCTCCTTGGCCATGACCAGGAAGATCTCGCCCGGCGCGCGGTCCTCGAACAGCCCGACGGTGATGTACCCCTCGTGGCCGGCAATGTCGAACTTGTGCGTGATGGCATCGCGCTCGTCGGGCAGCTTGCGGCGCACGGGTCGCGGCTGCTCCTGCGACGCGCTCCCCGTCTCGGCTGGGGTCTCGGCGCGCGACGTGTTGAGCGGCTGGGTGCGCTTGCTCCCGTCGCGGTAGATCGACACCGCCTTCGCGCCGAGCCGCCAGGCATCGACGTACGCCTGCTCGACCTGGTCGATAGTGGCATCCTGCGGCACGTTGATCGTCTTCGAGATGGCCCCCGAGATGAACGGCTGCGTGGCGCCGATCATCTTGATGTGGCCGGTGTAGTGAATGGACCGCCGGCCTTGCGCCGGCTTGAAGGCGCAGTCGAATACCGCGAGATCTCCGTCGTCGAGGTGCGGCGCGCCCTCGATGGTCTCGTGCTCGTCGATGTAGCCGACGATCTCGTGCACCTGCTCGGCCGCATAGCCGAGCCTTCCGAGCGCCATCGCCACCGTCCGGTTGACGATCTTCATCAGGCCGCCGCCGACGAGCTTCTTGTACTTGACCAGCGCGATATCGGGCTCGACGCCGGTTGTGTCGCAGTCCATCATGAACCCGATGGTGCCGGTCGGCGCCAGCACCGTCGCTTGGGCGTTGCGGTAGCCGTGGGCCTCGCCCAGTTCCACGGCCGTGTCCCACGCCTCGGTCGCGGCCTGGTACAGCTCGCCGGGCACCTCGCCGGCGTCGACGTCGCGGAGCGCGGCCCGATGTTTCCGCATGACCTGCAGGAACGGCTCCCGGTTCCGGGCGTAGCCCGCGAACGGCCCGCCCTGATTGCGAGCGATGCGCGCCGATTGCGCGTACGCCTCGCCGGTCATCAGCGCCGTCACTGCGGCCGCGTAGCTCCGCCCGCTCTCGCTGTCGTACGGCACGCCGCGCGACATCAGTAGGGCGCCGAGGTTCGCGTAGCCCAGGCCGAGCGGACGGTAGTCGCGGCTGTTGCGGGCGATGGACTCGGTCGGATAGCTCGCGTTGTCGACGATGATCTCCTGCGCCGTGATCAGGGTGTCTACCGCCGCCCTGAACGCCGCCACGTCGAGCTCGCCGGTGCCCGGGTCGAGGAACCGCATCAGGTTGAGCGACGCCAGGTTGCACGCCGAGTCGTCGAGGAACATGTACTCGGAGCAGGGGTTCGAGGCGTTGATACGCGCCGTGTTCGGACACGTGTGCCAGTCGTTGATCGTCGTGTCGAACTGCATCCCCGGATCGCCACACACATGGGTGCCCTCGGCAATCATGTGCAGCAGTTCGCCGGCGCGATAGGTGTCCATGACGCTGCCACCTCTGACCGCGTGCGTCTGCCACTTGCCGCCGTCGAGCGCCGCTCGCATGAAGTCGTCCGGCACGCGCACGCTGTTGTTCGAGTTCTGGAAGAAGACCGAGTTGTAGGCGGTCCCCGTGAACGAGCCGTCGTAGCCGGCGTCGATCAGGGCCCACGCCTTCCGCTCCTCCTCGACCTTGCAGTTGATGAACTCGACGATGTCGGGATGATCCGCGTTGAGGATGACCATCTTCGCGGCGCGGCGCGTCTTGCCGCCCGACTTGATCACGCCGGCGAACGCGTCGTAGCCCTTCATGAACGAGACGGGACCCGAGGCCGTCCCGCCGTCGGCGAGCGGCTCGCGCGACGAGCGGATGGGCGAGAGGTTCGTGCCGGTGCCGGACCCGAACTTGAAGAGCATTCCCTCGGTCTTCGCCAGCGTGAGGATCGAGTCCATCCGGTCGTCCACGGAGTTGATGAAGCAGGCCGAGCACTGCGGCGCGGGCTCGAAGCCGCAGTTGAACCAGACCGGGCTGTTGAAGGCCGCCATCTGCCGCACTAGCAGGTGCTTCAGGTCGTCGCTGAACGCCCGCAGGTCCTCCTCACCGGCGAAGTAGCGGTCCTTGCGAGCCCACGCCGTGATGGTGTCGACCACCCGGCCGATGAGCTGCCGGACGCTGCGCTCGCGCTGCGCCGTGCCGAGCTGCCCGCGGAAGTACTTCGAGACGACGATGTTGGCCGCCTGCTGCGACCAAGCCTTCGGAATCTCGACGTCGCGCTGCTCGAAGACCGTCTCGCCCTTCTCGTTCGCAATCACGGCGCTGCGCGTCTCCCACTCGATCTCGTCGAACGGGTCGGCGCCCGGATGGCTGAAGAAGCGGTCAAACGTCAGCCCGGGCGCGGTATCGTCGGGTGCCGCCGCGGCGGCTGGACGGGACGCGGGTAGCGTCGGGAGTTCGTGAGAACCGAGCGCAAGATTGAAGTTTCCTTCAGTTGCAGACTTCTTTATCTGTGTATTCTCGCTACCCATTTTGTTTTAACTTTTAATTAACTAATCCGCGTATTTGGTCGTTCTTCGTCTGCTCGGAAGACTCACGAATCGACCGCTCAAGGACCGCGGCAATCCAAAGATCTTCGTGTTACCGAACTCGGCCAAGCACTGGACATAGGAGTGCAATGAGGGTGTACGACGACCGTGAACCAACTAGTCAGGGTCGGCAGCGTAGGGGACCTCTCGGAAGTCTAACTGTAGTGTTGAATGTCTAGTCTTGAGACGCTAGCTCTTGGGCGGATACGGGTCGCCACCGTGGCTGTCGCTACCGGAGATCTGGCCATCCCTATTGTGAATACGGAGTTCGGTACCTTGATTGCGGCTAATCGCGCGGCCACGGTCGACGGCATCACGCTTTGTTGGATGATGGCTACTCGCTCTGCTTGCACCACCACGCGTGACGTCCCAACCTCCTGTCGGGTTGGGCACGATGTGGTGAGTCTTCGGCCCTCTGGGCATGGCTATCCTCCACTCGTCCAACCGCAACTCGCCATCGGCTACTGACGATCAGTACACACACACACACACACACTTATGAGACGTCATGAACTCGCACCGGCCGACGTTCGCTGAGTAGGCGACCCTCCAGACGCACCTCCCCTCCGCACGCACGGGACAGGTTGCCTGCCAAGACCCCCCAATCTCCTCAAGCAGAAGCTCTCTGCTCCCGCCTCACGGCGAGCATTCTGCACCCCTGATGGCCGCCCTGTCAAGCCAAATGACACAATATGTTGGCGCATCACTTGCAGATACCGCAAGATATAGCGGGCATGAGGCGCTGTTTCCCGCGTCTGTGCTAGAGTCGCGCGCATGCTTCCGCCAGCTCGGCAGGACGGACCGTCAGCGAGCGTACGGGCGCTCGGCGGTCCCGGTTCGCCCCAGGCGTCCGCACCGCCGCCGCCATCCGGGCACCTGCCTCTCACCGCCGGCCGACCGCGCCTCGCCGCCGCGCTGGAGGTCGTCCTTTGCTCCGGGTTTCCCACGCAGTTGGCGCTGGCCGTTGTCCTCACGCGGGTCGGGATCGGGTCGATCGGCCTCGGCGGCGAGCTCAGCCTGGTCTACGTCGTGACGCTCTCGCTTGGCGACGCCGCCCTGGTCGTCGGGCTGATCGCCTACTTCCTGTGGCGCGGCGGCGAGCGGCCGCTGGCGGTCCTTCTGGGCTCCGGGCCGCGCAGGCCGGACGTGTTTCTCGGCCTCGCGCTGATCCCGCTGACCGTGCTGCTGGCGTGGGCCGGCCTCCAGTTTCTCCACACGTTCTGGCCCTGGCTCCGCAACGTGTCCGAGAATCCGATCGAGGGGCTCATCCGTTCGCCGCTCGATGCGGCCGTCTTCGCTGTCGTCGCCATCGTCGCGGGCGGCGTGCGCGAAGAGATCCAGCGCGCCTTCATCCTGCGGCGCTTCGAGCAGCACCTCGGCGGCGGCTGGCTTGGCTTAGCCGTCTTCAGCATAGTCTTCGGCCTCGGCCACTACATCCAGGGCTGGGATGCCGCCATCGTCACGGCGGTGCTGGGCGCCATCTGGGGCGCCCTGTTCCTGCTGAGGCGCAGCATCCTGCCGGCGGTCATCAGCCACGCCGGGTTCAACGCCAGCGAGATTCTGATCGTGCTGGCTGCCACCGTGGGCGGCAACGGCTAGGCGATTGGCGGACGTGTCTTGCTGACCGCCAACTCCGAGGAACTGGATTCTGTCACTGGGTTCTGCGAGAGCACCATCGGCGAGCCGTGGTGACGGCGAGAAGCCGGCTGCCCGTATTGCGTTCCGGCGCCATTTGGGTCAGCATTTGCGAAGAGGGGGCAATCATGGCGCTTCGGATCAACCAGCGGGATGAAGGGCCGGTCACGATCCTCGATCTCAGCGGGAAGCTGGCCGGGGAGGCGGGTGAGACGCTTGGGGATCGCATCGACGACCTCGTCGGGGCCGGCCGCAGCAAGCTGATCCTGAATTTCGGCGGCGTGTCGGTGATCGACAGCGCGGCGCTCGGCGGGCTCCTGTCCAAGCGCGCCGCGGTCGTGAACGCCGGCGGCCAGCTCAAGCTTCTCAACCTGAACGAGCGGGTGCAGGACCTCATCGTGACCACCAAGCTCGAGATGGTGTTCGACACGTTCGTTTCGGAGGCGGAGGCGGTCCAGAGCTTCCCGTAGCGGCGGGCACCTTGGTCGAGGAAAGCCGGTCCGGCCGGACGGCGCCGCAGTCCGCGCGCGTGCTGCTCGTTGAGGAGGACCCTGGCGACGTCGCGCGCGTGCTGTCCGCGCTGGGGCAGTCCGGGGTGGCGTCGTTCCAGGTCACGGCGGTGCCCGACCCCGCCGCCGCGGTCGCCGAGTTGCGCGTCCGCCCGCACGATCTGATCCTGTTGGGGCTGTCGCGCGCGGCCGGCCGGGACGACGGTGGCTTCGACGCCATCCGGGATCTGGGCGAGACGCTGCCGGTCGTCGTGCTCGGCAGCGTGGACGACGAGGAGGTCGCGGTGGAGGCCGTCCACCATGGCGCCCAGGACTACCTCGTCAAGGATCGGCTGACGGCCGATCTGCTCGTGCGGAGCGTCCGCTACGCAAGCGAGCGCCATCGGCTGCTGGCCGAGCGGAACCACCGTATCGAGCACGAGCTGGAGCTCGCGGCGATAGTCCAGCGCTCGTTCCTGCCCGCGACGGTGCCCACCCCCCCTGGCCCCGACATCGGCGCGCACCTGCTGGCCAGCGGAGAGGTCGGCGGCGACTTCTACGGGTTCCTCGAGCTGCCGGGCGATCGCGTGGCGCTCGCCGTCGGCGACGCGTCGGGCAAGGGGATCCCCGGTGCGATTCTCATGGCCGAGGCCCAGGGCGTGCTGCGGGCGGAGGCCGCGCACGGCGTGACGCCGCTCGAGCTCGTGCGCAAGCTCAACCGTGCGCTGCTGCACGGCCGGGGCGACGGCCGCTTCGTCACGCTCTTCTGCGGCGTGCTCGCATGCCCCGGCGGCGAGCTCACGTACGTCAACGCCGGGCATCCGCGCGCCCTGCTGCTGCGCGACGGCGCGGAGTCGACGCTGGCATCGAGCGGCCCCCCGCTCGGGCTCTTCCCGGACGCCGCCTGGGAGGAGCAGACGGCTACGCTCGGCGGCGGTCGGCTCGTCATCTGCACCGACGGGGTGATCGATGCGCAGGACGAAGCCGATCGGTTCTTCGATCTGGCCGGCGTCCGGACGGTGATGACCGAGCATGACGACGCGCCGGCGGCCGATCTGGCGCGCCGCATCTGCGCCGCAGCGGCCCGCTTCGAGCGCGGGAACCCGGACCCCGGCGACGACAAGACGGTCGTCGTCGTCCGTGCGCTGAGGTAGTGAGGGCCTGCGGATACGGATCTCCGGGACGCGCCCCACGAGCGCTGACTCGGACGACATCGGGAACAGAAAATGACTAGCAGGAGATCATCCCCGAGACGGGCACGCGACGTGGTCCAGGTAAAGAACCCGAGAAGCGGACGCTACGTGAAGATCGATCGGAGCGCGGGCAAGATCATTTCCCACAAGAAGTCGGCTGGTCCCTACAAGGGCGTCCCCGTAGCACGGAAGAAGAAAGTCGGATGATCTTTTACAGTCCGCTCGACGGGGATGCCCTGACGAGCAGGATACCAAGCAGTCCGAGACATTGTTTCCTGATGACCAGGATCGGCGGTCGCATCCCCGCGGGCGTCCAATCCATACGTGATGCCGTCACCCGACTATGCTCGGACGTCAACTACAACGTGATAGACGCGCGCGACCGCGTCACCGGTCGGGATTTCCTCATGAAGATCTGGAAGCTCATTGCTTCGACCCCGCTCTCGGTCGGCATCTGCCACGAAGACATACCCGCCGCCACGCAAATGAACATCTACTACGAACTCGGCGTTGCTCAAGCGCTCGGAAAGGAGACCCTGCTTGTCAAGTCTCCCGGCGCCAAAGTGCCAAGCGACTTCATTAGAACGGAGTACGTGGAATTCGACAACGAATTCGATACGAGTTTCACGAAGTACCTGGAGTCGTTGTGGGAACAAGCCGATCACTACGAGCTGGTCGCCGAGCAGCTCGACCGGGATCCGGTTCTCGCACTCGACTATCTGAAGCGTGCATTTCTCATATCTGGCGACGAAAGGCTCCGCGAGAAGGCACGGAACGTGAGAGACGGAGCGGGTCTGGACGGGCGAGCACGCAACAGCGTCGAGCTGCTGGCCGCCTCGTTCTGACCCGCGGAACAGCGCGCCCGGTACCGTTGCCTCTTGCGGGCGACGCGCCGGTGTGTCAGTCCGGGCGGCGCTTGAGCAGCGTCACCTGATTGCCCGCCTCGTTGTACCGCACGTCGTCCAGGAAGGTCTTCATCAGGAAGATGCCGCGGCCGCTGGGCTGCTCGAGGTTCTCGGGCAGCGTGGGGTCGGGGACGGCGCCGACGTTGAACCCCCGGCCCTCGTCCGTGACGACGAAGCGCGCCGCGTCGGACGTCAGGCTCGCCTGCACGAGAATGCGCCGGTCGCGGTACGGCGCCGCCTGCCGGCGCTGCTCGGCCAGCAGGCGGTAGGCGCGCGCGTCGTGCTGGCGTATCTCGGACCGCACCTCGAGGTTGCCGTGGTAGTAGGCGTTCGTCAGCGCCTCGTCGAGCGCGGTGGAGATGCGCTGGCAGTTCGATTCGTCGAACATGCCCGAGTCCCGCAGTATCTGCGTCAGGTAGCTGACGAGCGACGAGATCAGCTCCAGGTCGTTTTCCAGCACGAACGACGCCGCCTGCAGCCTGCCCAGCAGGCGCGTGTAGCTCTTGCGCTCGCGGGAGGCTTCCAGGATGCGCTCGACGACCTCGACGAGGTCGCGCACGAGCGTCTTCTTCGGGACGTAGCTGGCGGCCCCGGCCTCGAGCGCCTGCACCGCAATCTCCTCGCTGCCGCGGGCGGTCATCAGGACCACGGGGACGAGGGGGTGATCGATCTTCGACTGCTTCACGAACGCGAGGCCGTCGAGATTGGGCATGACGAGGTCCGTCAGCACCAGGTCCACGTCGTGGTCCCGCATTTGCGCGAGCGCCTCCCGCCCGTCCGCGGCGCGGAGCACGCGCCAGGACTCCTCGGCGAGGAGGTGCGCGGCCATCTCGCGGTCGGCCGTCGAGTCGTCCACTACCAGGAGGCACGCCATGATTCCGTTACCTGCTACGGGCGGCCGCGGATCCAGTCGCGGAGCTCCGCGACGACCGTGGCGAGCTCCCGATCGAGCGCCTGCCAGCAGGTCGTCACGCGGCCGGACTCGCCGTCCCGGCAGCAGTCCTCGAGATCGTTGGCCAGGCTGACCACGCGCGCGCCGTGGAACAGGCGCAGCGATCCCCCCACCGTATGCGCCACCCGTTGCACCACCGGCAGATCACCGGCCTCGAGCGCCGCGCGGAGCTCGGCGCACAGGGACGGTTGCTGGCCGAGGAACCCGTCGACCACCCGCTGCAACAGCTCGCGGTCGCCCTCCACGCTCTCGAGCGCGGCGTCCCAGTCCACGCGTGCCCCTGAATCGGCCTGCGGGACCGGCGCGCCTGCCGCCGGGGCCGCCCCGACGACGGCGGCGATCGCTTCGAGGAGCTCGCGGGAACGATACGGCTTGGCCAGGTAGCCGTCGAAGCCGACGGACCGCCAGGGGGCGTCCGCGCCACGGGACGAGCGCGCCGTCAGGGCCACGATCGGCGTTCGGCTCGCGCCCCGCTCGCTCTCGAGCTGGCGGATGGCGCGGGTCGCTTCGAAGCCGTCCATCTCCGGCATCTGCAGGTCCATCAGCACGACGTCGAACCGCTCGGCCGCACATGCCTCGAGGGCCTCGGCGCCGGTGCCGGCCACGCGCACCGCGTGCTTCCCCCGCGCGAGCATGCCCACGCCCACGCGCTGGTTGGGGACGCTGTCCTCGACGAGCAGGATGCGCAGCGGCCGGAGCGCGACGACCGGGGCGCGAGCGGGAGGCTTCTCGCCGGCTCCCTCCGCGCCGAGGCCGAAGCGGGCCGTGAAGTGGAACGTGCTGCCCCTGCCAGGCTCGCTGCGGAGGCCGATCCGGCCGCCCAGCGCGTCGACCAGCCGCGAGGCTATCGCCAGGCCCAGCCCGGTTCCGCCGTAACGCCGCGTCGTCGAGGCGTCGGCCTGCACGAACTCCTCGAAGATCACTTGCTGCTTGTCCGGCGAGATCCCGATGCCGGTATCCGCAACCTCGAACCCGAGCGAGACCTCGCCGTCGGCCTGCTCCAGCGGCCGCGCGTGCAGGACGATCTCGCCCCGCTCGGTGAACTTGATGGCGTTCGAGACGAGATTCGACAGGATCTGCCGCAGCAGGCGGGCATCGCCCACCAGCGCGTCCGGCGTGTCGTCGGCGACGGCGCTCCGCAGGGTGACGTCCTTCCTGCGCAGCCGGGGCGCGAGCGATTTCAGCAGCGTGTCGAGGAAACCGCGCAGGTGGAAGTCGCGGCGCTCGGTCACCAGCTTGCCCGCCTCCATCTTCGAGAAGTCGAGCAGGTCGTTGATGACGTCGAGCAGCGCGTCGGCGGATTCGCGGATGGCGTCGAGGTACTCGTGCTGCATCGCCGTCAGCGCCGTGTCGCCGAGCAGCTCGGCCGTGCCGACCACCGCGTTGAGCGGGGTGCGGATCTCGTGGCTGACGTTCGCCAGGAAGGTGCTCTTGGCGCGGTTGGCGCGTTCGGCCGCGTCCTTGGCGGCCCGCAGCTCGGCGGCCTGGCTGCGCAGGTCCTCCTCCGCGCGCTTGAGGGCCGTGACGTCGGTGTGGCAACCCAGCAGGCGGATTGGCTCGCCGGCCTCGTTCCTGACCGCGAGGCCGCGGCAGCGCACCCACACGGTGCTCCCGTCGCGGTGCCGGTAGCGCACGATCTGGTCGTACGGATGGCCGGGGTCGGCCAGGTGCCTGGCGAAGTTGTCGAGGGCCACCGCCTGGTCCTCGGCAAATATGTTTGCCATCCACCAGGCCGAGGTGTTGGGGATCTCGTCGTCGCGGTAGCCGAAGAGCTCCTTGAAGCGGGGGCTCATCCACTCCTGGTCCTGCCGCGTGACGTCCCAGTACCAGATGCCGTCGAGGGAGCCGGCCTGCAGGAACTCGAAGATCGCCGGATCCCGGCGTACCAGCTCGTAGAGCTCCGTCTTCAGGTAGTGCTCGTCCTGAGCCATATCGGCGCCGCCGCCGGCGGCACGGGTCCATCCTACCGCGCGCGCGCTCCGGCGGCGCAGGTTTTCGGGCTGCGGGAGTCCGCGCCGTTCCACGGCGCAGACTCCTAGGGCGCCGACTCCTGCCCGGGGTCCGACGACGGCTCGTCGTCCGGCGACTCCCAGCCGAACCAGGCGAGCGCCACGAGCAGGCCCGCGAAGAGCAGCCGCAGGAGTTGCGGCAGGAGCAGGACCTGCCCGTACAGGTGGCCGGCGTTGTGCAGGCTGATCGACTGCAGGGCCAGCAGCCCCGCCACCGCCAGGGCCAGGCCGCCCGGCATCGAGGCGCGCACGAAGATCGCGCCGCAGACCAGCATGGCGCCGGCGACCATGAGCCAGAGGTCGGCCCACCACTCGAGCGGGCCCGAGCCGAGCAGATCCGCGGCGCCCCCGACCAGCGAGTAGAGACCGTAGAGCACCATTCCGAGCGCAGCCGCTGCCAACATGCCTTCCGCCTGCAGTTCCGATGCCTGTTGTATCATGCCCGCTTTGGGCAGGGGAGGCCAAGCGTGCGGTTGAAGTCGCGGCTGGCGTGTGCGGCGTTGATCGTGGGTCTGCTGGGCCTGGTCGGACGGGCGCAGCCGGCGCCCGGCGTCGAGGCGCTCGACCGGCTCCTCGATCTGTACGTGCGCGACGGCCTGGTCTACTACGCCGCGCTGCGGCTGGATCGCACCGGTCTCGACCGCTTCGTGCGGTCGATCGCCGCCGAGCCGCCCGGGTTTGCCGGTTGGCCGCCGGCGGACGGCAAGGCCTTCTGGCTCAACGCGTACAACGCGCTGGTGCTGCGCACCGTGATCGACCACTATCCGATCCGCGGCGGCGCGGCGAGCTATCCGGCCAACAGCATCCGCCAGATCCCGGGCGCCTTCGACGGCCGCACGCATCGCGTTGCGGGACGCATGCTGACGCTCGACGCCATCGAGACCGGCGTGCTGCCGGCCTTCGGCGATCCGCGCCTGTTCCTGGCGCTGGGTCGCGGCGCGGTCGGCAGCGGCCGGCTGCGCAGCGAGGCCTATGCCGGCAGCCGCCTCGAGGCGCAGCTCGCGGCGGTGGTCGAGGAGTTCGCGACGGACCCGCGCCACGTCCGGCTGGACCGCATCGCGGAGGAGGTGCGGGTCAGCGCGATCCTGGGCTGGCGTGAGGCGGATCTGATAGGGGCCCATGCCGGCGGCGGCTGGAACGGCGCCGGCCGGGCGCCGATCGAGCGCGCCATCCTGACGCTGGTGGAGCCGTCGCTGTTCCCGAGCGAGCAGGCCTTCCTGCGGGCCAACGAGTTCACGCTGCGCTATCAGTCGTTCGACTGGCGGCTCAACGACCTGACCGGCGGGCCGCCGTGAGCGGTTGCCCGCCGCACGCCGATCGCCGGGACCGGACAGCCTGAGTCATGGATCTGCAACTGCGGGACAAGGTGGCGCTCGTCACGGGCTCGAGCCGCGGGTTGGGCCTGGCCAGCGCGTCGGCGCTCGCGCGCGAAGGGTGCCGCGTCTGCATCTGCGCCCGCGGGGAGGAGCGGCTGGCCGCGGCGGCCGCCCAGCTCGAAGGGGAGGCCGGCGGCGGCGGGCGGATACTCGCCGTGCGGGCGGACCTGACCGATCCCGGCGATGTCGAGGCCGTGGTCGGCCGGACGGCCGGCGCCTTCGGCCGTCTCGACATCCTCGTCAACAACGTCGGCCGCGCCGGCGGCGGCGGTCTGCTGGAGGCCACCGACGACGACTGGCGCGCCGCGTTCGACGAGACCCTCTACCCGGCCATCCGAGCATCGCGCCTGAGCGTGCCCCACATGCGGCGCGCCGGCGGCGGGGCAATCATCATGATCGCCTCCATCTGGGGCCGCGAGTCGGGCGGCCGCATGACCTATAACGCCGTGAAGGCGGCCGAGATCAGCCTCGCCAAGGCGCTCGCGCAGCAACTCGCCGGCGACAGCATCCGCGTGAACAGCGTGGCCCCCGGCTCCATCTCCTTCCCGGGCGGCTCGTGGCACCGCCGGCAGCAGGAGGATCCGGCCGGGATGGCCGAGTTCGTCCGGCTCAACCTGCCCTTCGGCCGCTTCGGCCGGGCCGAGGAGGTCGGCGACGTCGTCGCCTTCCTGGCCTCGCCGCGGGCGAGCTGGATCAGCGGCGCGTCCGTCACGGTCGACGGCTGCCAGTCGCGCTCGCTGTTCTGAGCCGTGCGGCGGGGCGCCGCGGGCTGCGCCGGGCCGGTGCGCGGCGCAGCCGCCGTGCGGTCCCGCCTTCTGGCCCGCCAATCGTCGCCTGCGGCTCCGGTTGGCGCCCAACCAATCCTACAGGCGTCCGCGCCGTTCTACGGCGCAGACGCCTACTGCAGCTCGTCGAACGAGAGGTCGCGCGCTTCCAGCGCCGCCGTAAGCAGCCGGCCGGCGTTGACCGCCGCAGGCCATCCGGCGTAGAAGTTCACGTGCAGGATCACCTCCGAGAGCTCCTGGGGGGTGACCCCGTTCTGATCGAGCGCCCGGTCGATGTGCAGCCGCAGCTCGTTCGTCACGTACAGCGCCTGGTTGACGGCCACCGTGACGAGGCTGCGATCGCGCTTGGACAGCAGCGGCCGCTCCCAGATGTTGCCGTACAGCAGGCTGTTCCTGAGCGCCCCGAGCCGCGGCACCGCCCGGTACGCGTCGCTCAGGCCGCTGGGCGTCGTCACCTCGCTGTCGGGGGCGGGCGCGCGCGGCAGGTCGCCGAGCGTCAGCCCGCGCTCCTCGAACGCGGCGGCGGCCGTCAGCGACGCCTGCACGCCGGTGGGCCACCCGGCGTAGAAGGTCACGTGCAGGATGATCTCGGAGATCTCCTCCGGCGTCAGGCCGTTGTCGAGCCCGCGCGGGATGTGGATGGCCAGCTCCTCGCGGGTCAGCGCCTGCAGGACCGCGATGGTGATGAGGCTCCGGTCCCGCTTCGAGAGCTGCGGTCGCTCCCAGATCTCGCCGTAGACCAGCGAGTTCCGCAGCTCGCGGAGATACGGCGAGCCGGCGTACAGATCGGGACTCGGCACCGGCGGCACCTCGACCTCCTGGGCGGCCGCGGTTTCGCCGCCGAGGGTGCCGCCCGGCAGCCCGGCCAGGCCCAGCGCGCCGGCGACGAGGAACAGGATTGCGAAACAGGATTTCTTCATCGTCATGACTCCCGGAGCCGCTGCCTGCCACCAGGGCGGCCCGCTCTTGCCTCCGCATTGTATACGGCCCGGAATGGGCTAACATGCGTTGTCGCGATCATCGCGGCACAGGGGAGAGGCACCCACGTGGGCACCACGCAACCCGTCGCCCGGTTCACCTACGAGGACTACCGCACCACGCCGGCCGATGAGCGCTACGAGCTGCTGGACGGCGATCTGGTCATGGCGCCGGCGTCGAATCTGAAGCACCAGAGGGTGCAGTTCCGCCTGGGGCGCAGGCTGGGGCAGTTCATCGAGGAACGCGCCCTGGGCGAGTTCTTCTTCGCCCCCTGCGACGTGGTGCTGGCCGACACCGACGTCGTGCAACCCGATCTCCTGTTCGTCTCGCGCGACCGCGAGCACCTGCTGCGCGGTGGCGACAACGTGCGGGGCGCCCCCGATCTGGTGGTGGAGATACTCTCCCCGGCGACGGCCGAGCGAGACCGAGGCTACAAGCGGATCCTCTACGAGAGACACGGCGTGGCGGAGTACTGGCTGGTCGATCCGGCAGAGGGCACCGTCTCCCTCCACTGCCGGCGCGGCGGCGCGCTCACCGTCACCCGGACCTTCGGTCGAGGCGAGACGCTCCACTCGCCGCTGCTTGCCGGCCTGAACATCGACCTCGACGACGTCTTCTCGTCTTGAGAGCCAGCGACGTTCCACCGCACGCCCCTCTTGCCGCTCGTCCGCACCGGTATCGTCACCATGACGAACAGCCAAAAAAAAACGCTCGAAGCCGTCCGCGCCGGCCTCCGCCGGCGCATGGCAGCCCAAGGACTACGCGACGATCGTCGAGGTCACCCGCAAGATCCCTGACGTGGTGCTTCAGGAAGACCCCAAGCTGCTGATGCGGTACGACCAAGCCACAACGCGCGCAACCCAGGTAGGGCCCCAGGAATGAGCACCCAAGTCGCCGTTTCACCCCTCACGCTCTCCGACGCCGACGATGTCGACGAGCTGATGAAGCGCAACAACCGAACGCTCGGGTTCCTCCCACGAAAGGTCCTCGACGAGTACATCCGCCAGCGTACAGCCATCGGCGCTAAAACCCCAGCAGGCCAGCTCGCCGGCTACCTCCTTTACGCCGCCAATCCGTTCCGCTTCCGCGTCGTCCACCTCTGCGTCGATGACGCCTTCCGCGCCCAGGGCATAGCAAGGCACCTCGTAGACGCACTCAAGGTCGCGGTCACCACGCAAACCGGCATAAGGCTCCACTGTCGTCGGGACTACCCCGCAAACGACGTGTGGCCTGCCTTGGGCTTCCTTCCGCTCGGTGAAAAACCCGCCCGAACGCCCGGCCGGAGGCTTACCCTATGGTATCTCGACCTGACTCCTGAAGATCGCCTCGGACTGTTTCGTGCCAAGACGTCCGACGAGGCGGTTGACATCGTTGTCGATTCTCAAGTGTTCTTTGACTTTTATGAACCGGACGACGATACAACCAGGGTCTCCAAGTCACTCCTGTTGGATTTTATGGCAGAGTCTGTTCGCATCTTGCTGACGGACGAGATATACGTCGAGATTAACAGAAACCAGAGTCCAAAACAACGAGAACTATCCCGTCACCATGCGCGCGGATTCCCAACGATCGAGTATGATCCCCGATCCGTCGATCACTTTGTCGCCGTCTTGGCCAAGCACCTGCCCGGCCGTACACCAAGCCAGAAGTCTGACATCCAGCATCTTGCGAAGACCGCGGCGTCCCAGGTGCGGACGTTCGTCACCAGAGACGAGAAACTCCTGAAGGAATCTACGAGAATTTCCACCTTGACGGGACTACAGGTCGTGTCTCCTGCTGACATGATCATCCAGCACCACGAGTTGCTGGAACGACAATCCTACGGGCCAAGTCGAGTCGCCGGGGTCGATCTCGCGTGGCGTCGCTGGACCCACGACGATTTTTCAAGCTTCCCGTTCGACTTGTTCCTGAACGCTGGAGAACGGAAGGGCAATTTCAAGACGAAGCTGAACCGTTTCTTCGCAGATCCCAAGTTGTCTACCGTAGAAATCCTTTGTCGGGAGAACGACCCCATCGCCATTCGCGTTCTGGCCCGAGACTCCAGCCATGGACTCATCGCACGGATGGTCAGGATCACTCAAACGGTGGACCAACGACAGTTTGGTCGATTCCTCGCCACGGACATGCTGGTCAGAGCTGTGGAGCAGGATCTATGTATCGTTCGCGTCGATTCCGAATCCATGACTTCCGGTCTGAGCCACGCCCTTCTGGAGACCGGTTTCACGGAGTGCGGTGATGATTTTGTGAGGTTTTGCTTTTCGGCCTGTTTCGACCGCCGGACGGTGCTGAAGAGGATTGGCGAACTGTCACCACCGTCGCTGGACAAGTATCGCGCCCTGACTGATCTGGATCTGGAGAGACATTGCTCACCGCTGAACCTTCGCGGCACTAATCAGACGTACTTCATCGTGCCGGTACGTCCAGCCTATGCAATGGGTCTCTTTGATCGACGCCAGTCCGCGGACCATTTCTTCGGGGGCGAAGCCGAGGTCTTGTTGCGGTGGCAGAACGTATACTACCGTAGGAGGACCCAGCATCGAATTATCAAACCACCGGGGCGGGTACTGTGGTATGTGAGTGGACCCAGGAAAAAACAGGTCGTGGCGGTATCTCGCCTAGATGACGTAACGGTTGACACCCCCAAGGTCCTGTTTGGGAAGTTCCAGAAGTTCGGCGTGCTGAAGTGGGCCGATCTATACGACATGTGCGATGGCAATGTGACTACCGAGATCATGGCGTTGTTGTTCTCCCACACATTCCCTTTTCGAGAGCCGATATCCCTGGCAGCCATAAGGGAAGTCTTCAGGAAGAACGAAGTTGGGCTGATTCTGCAATCACCGCAACGAATACCCGCGAACGTGTTCGAGGACGTGTTCCGGCGCGGATTTCCGAGGTTGTCATGAAAACGAAACCATTACTACTGTCGTTGAAGCCGTGCTACGCAGAGTTGGTGTTTCAGGGGCTCAAGAGGGCCGAGTTGCGGCGTCGCATTCCGTGCGTCGAGAATCGCGATGTATTCATCTACGTGTCGAGTCCAGTGAGGTGCCTGCGGGGCGGCTTTCGCGTTGAACATGTCTGGAGCGGATCTCCAGAGGAGGTGTGGAAGGAGGTGGAGGGACTTGCACGCGTCGAGAGGCGTGAATTCGATGCCTACTACGAGGGTCGTTCTATCGCGTACGCTTTGAGGATTTCCGAGGTGTGGGAGTACGACGAGCATGTTCACTTGGAGGTCCTGAGAAAGCAGTTGTCGGACTTCGTTGTTCCGCAATCATGGCGGTATGTCAAGCCGGACGAGTCGCGGTATTTCCAGACACTGGGGTGGAGCCCGATTCATCGGCGCGTCGGTTCGCCCACGAGGGGTGGCGGGAACTGGGTGCCCGGGGGACGGCGGGGCCACGGCGGCGAGAGAGAGCGGGACGGTGGAACGAAACGGGCGGCACGTGTTTGACGGGCCAGGCCTGTGGCGGCAGGTCGCGCTCGGTGAGGACACGGCTCTGGAGCTGAAGGAGGCTCGCTTCCGCGGCGACCGGGTTGTCGGTCCCAGGCGGGATGACCTGGCCGACGGCCTGGCGGCGTTGGCCAACGGTCGAGGAGGAAGGCTCGTCCTCGGCGTGACCGACGAGCGTCAGCCACAGGGGCTTTCGTCCGCACAACTGGATGCGCTGGCGGACCTCGTGACGGAGGTCTGCTCGGACAGCGTGAAGCCGCCGCTGGACTTCAGTCTGTTCCGAGTGCCGGCGCCGGCGCCGACCGGCGGCGGTGCGCTGGTCGTGGAGATGCCGGAGGGCGCGACGGTGCATCGGTCGCCGGGTGGGCATTTCCGGCGCCGGGGAGACAAGAAGCGCCAGATGGACGCGGCGGAGGTCCGCCGGCTGGCGCAGGCGCGGGGACAGTCGGACGTCGCGTCCACCGATACGCAGGTGGTGCGGAGCAGCGGCGTCAACAGCCTGAGGCCAGAGCTGTGGCGGCAGTACGCGAGCTCGCGGGCGGATGAGCCCGCGGAAGTGACGTTGTCGAAGCTGAAGTTCGTCAAGGACGACCGTCACGGTGGGCTTCGCGCCACCGTCGGGGGCGTGCTGCTGGCGGCGGAGGAACCACGGGAGTGGCTGCCGAACGCCTGGATTCAGGCCGTCTGTTACCGCGGCTTCCGGATGGACGCCGGCCGGCAGATCGACGCACAGGAGGTTGCGGGACCCCTCGACCGGCAGATACGCGACGCCCTGCGCTTCGTGGTCCGCAACCGGCGCGTGGCCGCGTACAAGGATCCGGCCCGTGCTGACGTGCCGCAGTTCAGCGAACGCGCGGTCTTCGAGGCGGTGGTCAACGCGGTGGTACATCGCGACTACGCGGTGTCGGGGTCGCGCATACGGCTGTTCATGTTCGATGATCGCCTGGAGCTTTACTCGCCCGGCGGGCTGTGCAACTCGATGACGACCGACGACCTGCGCACCAGCCAGTTCACGCGCAACGAGCTGCTGGCGTCGCGGCTGGGACAGTGCCCGGTCGGTGACGTGCCCGGCGCGGGCGGGCGGCGGTGCTTTATCGAGCGGCGGGGCGAGGGCATCGCCGTCATCGAGGACGAGACGTTCGCGCTGGCTGGCGAGCGGCCGGTCTTCGAGCTGATCGGCGAGCGCGAGCTCAAGGTCGTCCTGCCGGCGGCCAGCCCACCGCAGGCAAAAGGGGTGGCGGCCCGCATCACGGTTCGGCACGGCAACACGGGCCGGCCGCTGCCGGACGTGAACGTGCTGATGCTCTACCCCAACCGGACATATCGCGAGGCGCGCACCGACGCTTCGGGACACGCCGATTTCGTGCTCTACGCGAAGCTGCCGGTGACCGTGCTGTGCGCGGCGAAGGGACTCGCGGCGCACGTGACGCGCGATCATCAGCCCGACGAGCCGCTGGAGGTCCGCATGGAGGCCGCCGCAGACGGGGGGTCGCTGATTATCGCCGACCGAACGGGACGTCTGCCGGGCATTCAGGGGCGGCTGAACCCGATCATCGACACGCTGGATCGCACGTACCTCTACGCGGACAACGTCGCCGTCAACGACGGCCAGACCCAGCCGGTGCGCTTCGCACTGAACGAGCCGGTCCGGCTGACTGACTCGTTCGGGGCGAGCGCTACCGTGTGGTTCCGCGAGATGGCGGGCGCCTCGTGCGTGCTTGACTACCGCTACGCCCAGTGAAACGATGCCGCGATTGCGCCGCCCTCGGGCTTGCGTTGCCGCAGCCACTCGGATAGGTTACATGTAACCTGGGAGCAGCCACCACGCCACGAGAATCGCCGGGGCACGCTGACGCGCACGACAAGGCGCAAGCCTATCGCGAACGAATGCGCGCCCGCGGGTTCAGGCCGGTCCAGATCTGGGTGCCCGATACCAGAACGGCGGACTTCCGCGCCGAGGCTCATCGCCAATCCCGCGCCGTGGCCCACAGTGCGTGGGAACACGGAGACCAGGCGTTCATTGACGCGATCTCCGACCGCGGCGCGGAATGACGCGCGGTGAAATCTGGACGGTGTCCGGCACCAGGTACGCCGGCAAGCCGCGCCCAGCCGTCATCGTTCAGCACGATGGGTTCGACGCTACCGAATCCATCACGGTCTGCGTCTTCACGACGGACGAGACGGAAGCGCCCTTGTTCAGGCTTCCGATCGCGCCAAGCGCAAGCAACGGCCTGCACACTGTGTCTCGTGTGATGGTGGACAAGATCAAGACGGTCAGCAAGAGACGACTCGGAGAGCGGATCGGCCGCCTGGAGGGTGCGGAGATCGTGCGTCTCAACCGTGCGATTCTGGTCTTCCTCGGTTTGGCGTGAACCGCGGTCAGCTCAGCGAGTCCGAATCTGCGCGGATGATCGCAATCGACGCTCGCCCGCGGCACGCGACGTGCGATGATGTAGTGGCGCGGCCCGGTTGGCCGCGCGTGCACGTGGGCATTGGAGGCAACCGATGAAACGAATGGTGCTTGGCGTTTGCCTGTTGGCGCTGGCGGCCCCGCTGCCGGCGGCTGCGCAGTCCGTCGAGGACGATCTCGACATGGAGGCCAAGGAGATCGCGATCAAGACCGCCGTCATGGCGGCCCCGCCGCTGCTGCGTGACGACGCGACGGTGATTCGCCTCGACAACGACGGCGAGTACGAGGTGCTCCGCGAAGGCACCAACAACCTCGTCTGCTGGGACCGCTCCGACGAGCCCGGCCGCGCGTTCAGCGTGCAGTGCACGGACATGGACAACATCGCCCGCATCCAGCAGAACCGGGCGTGGAACATGTCGGGCAAGACGCAGGACGAGATCGCGGCGATGCGCGCCGATGCCGAGGAGAACGGCACGCGCGAGCTCTCGAAGTTCGGCAGCGTCTACTACACGGTGAGCGGGCAGGACATGACGGCCATCCGGCTGCACATGACCATCGCCGTCCCGTTCGCCACGAGCGAGTCGCTCGGGATCCCGGACAACGAAGAGGGCGGGGGCGAGTACCTCAAGGCCGGCGCCTACGTAATGGAAGTCGGCACGTCCTCGGCGCACATCATGCTGCCGGGCCGCTAGACTCCTGCGTCACCGGCAGGCAGGGTCTGGCGTGCGAGGCGCCGGGCCCCGCCGCCATCTCTCCCTCGGACCGCGCTCGAACCGGAGGTCGACCGATGCAACGGATGGTACTCGTCGTGTGGCTCCTGGCGGCAGGCCTGCTGCTCGCGCCGGGGGCGCCCGCCGCCGCCAACGACAACTGGCCCCACTTCCGCGGCCCCACCCTGGACGCGGCCGTGGCCGACAACCCGGATCTGCCCGAGCGATGGAGCACGACGGAGAACGTCGAGTGGGTGACCGACATTCCGGGTCTCGGCTGGTCGAGCCCGGTCGTCTGGGGCGGGCGGGTGTTCCTGACCACGGTCACGGCGGTGGGCGAGTTCGAGCAGCCCAAGCCCGGCCTGTACGCCCCCCGCGGACGCCCGGAGCCGGTGCCCCTGGAGCACGACTGGCGCGTCTACTGCCTGGACCTCGAGACCGGCGCGGTGCTGTGGCAGCGCGCCGTGAAGTCGGGCCGGCCCGCGTTTCCCCGCCACATGAAGAACACCTACGCGTCGGAGACCCCGGCCACCGACGGCGAGCACGTCTACGCGCGCTTCGGCGACCTGGGCCTCTATGCCTTCGACATGGAGGGCAACGAGGTCTGGCAGGTGCTGATTCCGGATCGGCGCACCCGGTCGGAGTGGGGTTCGGCCTCCTCGCCCGTGGTTCACGGCGACCGCGTGCTCGTCCTGTACGACAACGAGGAGGAATCGTGGCTGGCCGCGCTCGACAGGCGCACGGGGGAGGAGCTGTGGCGGACGCCCCGCGACGAGGTGTCGACCTGGGCCACGCCCTACGTGTGGGAGAACGAGCTGCGCACCGAGATCGTGACCTCGGGGGTCAACCGCATCCGCTCCTACGACCTGGACGGCCGGCTGCTGTGGGAGATGGACGGCCGGATGTCCTGGGCGGCCATCCCGACGCCGTTCGCGAGCCAGGGGCTCGTCTACGTCAACTCCGGCTACTTCCGTGACGAGCACCGGCCGGCGTACGCCATTCGGCCCGGCGCGAGCGGCGACATCTCCCTCGGCGACGGCGAGCAGTCGAACGAGTTCGTCGCCTGGTACCAGCCCCAGGCCGGCAACTACAACACCTCGCCGCTGATCTACCGCGGCATCTACTACAGCCTGCTCGATCGCGGGTTCTTCGAGGCCTACGACGCGGGCACCGGCGCGCCGGTCTACGGCCGCCAGCGGATTCGGGTGGGCGCCAGCTTCACGTCGTCGCCCTGGGCCTACAACGGCAAGATCTTCGCCCTGAGCGAGCAGGGCGACACGTACGTGATCCGGGCCGGCCGCGAGTACGAGGTGATCGGGACCAACAGCCTCGACGAGATGGCCATGGCCTCGCCGGCCATCGTCGGCGACCGCCTGCTGATCCGCACCGCCTCGAAGCTCTACAGCATCAGGAAGTAGTCAGAACGTCAGCTTCATGCCGACCTGCATCTCGCGGGCCGCGAACGCCGAGCTGATCAGGCCGAACTCCGTGTCGTTCGGATCGTGGCGGTTGTGGACGCCCAGGCCGCCGACGCCGGAAATGCTGCCGACGTTGAAGTTGGTGCGATTGAGCACGTTGAAGAAGTCGATGCGCAACTGCAACCGCGCCGACGACGAAAAGCCGAGCGGGATGTTCTTGCGGAGCCCGACGTCGAGCGTGGCGTACCACGGCCCGCTGACGGGCGACAGCGGCAGCGTCCCCGCCTCGAGCATGGCCGGATTCTCGAAGAGGGCGGGATCGAGCCCGCCGCCCTCGGCCAGCAGGCCGGGATCGAACAGGCTCACGCCGCCGTCCTCGAGGCGGTAGGCGCCGGTGCGGCGCTGCAGCTCGTTGATGCCGATGCCCGTGAGATGCACCGTGTTGGTCATCGCCCGGGTGCCGCCGCGGTTGATGGTGCCCCGGCCGGAGACGAGGTTGATCGCCTCGCCGGAATGGATTCTGACGAACCCGCTCAGGTCCCAGCCGCCGACGACCGCGCTCAGCGCGTTGCGGCGGTCCATCCAGCGCCGCCCCTCGCCGACGGGTATCTCCCACACCCAGAGACCGTTCAGCGTGTGCGTGATGTCGAACCAGGGACGCATGACCTCGAGCTCGGGCTGGGCGTTGTCGAAGAGCGCGCGGAAGTTCGCCTGGGTGCCGGCGAAGTCCGTCCTCACCTGGCTCCAGGTGTAGTTGAAGTGGGCGGTGAGTCCCGCGCGCCAGGTCCTGCGGACCTCGACCTGCAGCGCGTTGTACCTCGAGAAGGCGTGGTTGCCGACGACGTCGCCGACCCACGTATTCGGATTGGTGTAGAAGTAGCTTGTCGGCAACGCCGCGCCAAAGCTCTCGCCGCCTTCCCCGTTGAAGAAGAACCGCCGGTTGGGGGCCAGAAAGCCGCCGATGTACTGCCCGATCTCGCCGTTCCGAATCCAGTTCTGAACGCCTCCCGACTGCAGGTAGCCGCCGAGGCCCAGCAGCGGGAAGACCTGCAGCGGCTCGCCGATGCGGGGGTCCCCGTTGGCGGCGAGGTTCTGCTGCGCACGCCGGAAGTCGGCCACGAACGCGTCCGGCAGCAGGAGCTGGTTCAGATCGATGGCCCGGAACAGGTCGTTGCCGCGGTTGCCGACGTAGCGCACCTCGACCGCGGTGTCCGACAGGAGCTGGTACTGCACCCCGGCGTTCCATTGCTGCACGTACGGCGTCCGCAGGTCGGGGTCGAACGTGAACAGGGCGGCGAGAGG
Organism: uncultured Vicinamibacteraceae bacterium; assembly: GCA_964569405.1. Taxonomy (GTDB): domain Bacteria; phylum Acidobacteriota; class Vicinamibacteria; order Vicinamibacterales; family UBA8438; genus JAAXGX01. The sequence goes on from CAZMWA010000200.1 coordinate 27,750, forward strand.
ATCGGCCAGGATGCCGTCGCGCGCCGTGCGGGGGATGTTGAACTCGGGCGCGTCGACGGGCACCAGCCCGCCGCCGCTGACCGTGCCGCCGAGCCCGTGTAGTGCGACGGTCTGACTCAACCCCTCGTTGTTGCCGAAGGCGTTCGACGCCGTCGTCAGGTTGTTGTCGAGCACGTAGTTCAGCGAGTATCCGCCGCGCACGACGAGCTTGTCGGTCAACTGCCGCGCCACGCCGATGTTGGGCGCGAAGTTGTTCCGGTCGCTGTTGTAGAAGGGCCTGCCGGCGGCCGAGCCGGCGAAGTCGACGACCGCGTCCGGGTCGAGCACCGCGTCGATCCCGCCGACAGGCAACAGGGCCAGGCCCCGCGTCTCGTCCGGGACGGTGTGCATCTCCCACCTGAGGCCGAAGGTCAGGCTCGTGTCCGGGGCGACCCGCCAGGTGTCTCCCACGTAGAGGCTCAGGAAGCTCTGGCCCAGGATTTGCCGCTCCGTCGCGCCGTCCACGAACCCGGACGTCCTCGAGACGACGTTGAAGGTCTGCGAGGCCTCGTCGACGAACCCGCCCAGCGCGGCCAGCAGGTCCGAGGCGGTGTCCAGCTCGTCGGAAGATATCCCGCCGGGGAACAACGCGGGCACGAGCGGATCGAGGTTGCCGACGCCGAAGCCGAGATCGTAGGTCGGCACCAGCCCCGCGTCGTTGTAGGTGTTCACCCGGCTCCACCGCGCGCTCCCGCCCACCTTGAGGGTGTGCGCCCCCTTGACCCACGTGAGGTTGTTGTTGAGCTCGATGTTGCGGGCGTCGCGCCCCTGGTCCAGGAAATTCCGGACGGGATTCGTGAACCCGGAGAACCTCAGCCGATAGCCGTCGGGGAACGTCTCGTTGTTGGCGAACCAGGCCCGGTAGCCCTGGTAGCCGAAGTGGGCCTCGTTCACGACGCTGTTGCCGAGCGAGCTCGTCAGGCCGAACGACGCGAGCATGCGCCGCGACCCCTGGCCCGCGCCGGGCCGCCCCGGAAAGACGGCATCGATGTCGTTGAACACGGAGTTCGGCGTGTCCAGGGTGAACCGGTGGAACGTGCCCTTCAGCGAGTGCCGGGGGCTGAGAACGTAGTCGCCGCGAAACACCAGCCACCGGGAGTCGGAGTCGTCGGGGCTGTTGAAGCGGTACCCGGCCGTGTTCCGCCCGTCGCCCACGCTGGCGTCGTTGGGTCCGGGCGTCGAGGCGACCAGCGACTGCATGGCCGGGTCGGGGGCAACGCCCGTCAGGTCGAACAGGTTCACCGTGGCCAGCCGGCCGGTGTCCTGCCGCACGTAGCTGAAGTCGCCGCGGCGCGCGGGATCCGTCAGGACGGTGCGTGCCACGGACGAAGTGCCCGGCACTCGCTCTTCCTCGTAGTTGAAGAAGAAGAACGCCCTGTTCCTCACGATGGGGCCGCCGACGTTGAAGCCGTACTCGTGCTCCCGCAGCCGCTCCTTCTCCAGCCCGGCGGCCTTGTTGAAGAAGTTGGTGGCGTTGAAGGCCTCGTTGCGGTGATAGACGAACACCTCGGTAGCGAACGTATTGCCCCCGGCACGCGTGACGAAATGCGTCTGCGACGCGCCGAGGCCGTCGTCGACGTCCGCGTTGCCGGTCGTGATGCCGATCTCCTCGATGAAGCTCTCCTTGACGGGTATCTCCCCGAACAGGGCGTCCGTCCGAATGAACGTGTCCTGGTTGTTGACCCCGTCCAGCGTGAAGTTGTTGAAGGTCCCGCGCGTGCCGTTGATGGACGCGGTGCGCGCGCTGGACGGGCCTGTCACGCCCGCCTGGGTGAGCACGAGCTGCGTGACGTTGCGGCCGTTCAGGGGCAGGTCCCGGACCTGCTCCCGGCTGAGGTTGGTGTTGAGCTCCGCGTTGGCCGCGTTCAGCAGCGATTGCGGTCCGGCCGCGGTGACGACGACCGTCTCGGCCACGTCCCCCACCTCGACGACGATGTCGATGGACGTGGGCGTGTTCAGGGCGACCCGGACGTCCTCGATCACCGTCGTCGTGAAGCCCGCCGCGCTCGCCTGCACCGTGTAGGTTCCCGCAGGAACAAGCGGGAAAAGGTAGAGGCCGCGCTCGTCCGCGGCGGTCTCCCGCGCGACGCCCGTGTCGACGTTCACCATCGTCACCGACGCGCCGGGGATGACGAGCCCGGTCGCGTCCTGCACCGTGCCCTCGACCCGGGACGTGAGAGGCTGTGCGCCCGCCGGAACGACCGCGGCCAGCATGATGCCCGCCATGAGCGCGGTCGCTCGCCTGCCGGCAACCGAAGCGGGGCGGGGCCCGAGGGTGCTTTCCACCATCTGTTGTCCTCAATCCTGTTTCGTCGACGCGGCTCGCCGGCGTGCCGGCGCAGATCGAACGGAGCGGGCGGCAAGCATCCCCATCGGGATGCGATACCCGGAGCGGAGCCCGCCCGGCCGGGTTTTGCCGTCACACTCGCCGGGAGCGGCGAGTGGCAGCCAACGACACGTCGAAGTGCAGAATTTTACAACGCGGAGGGGTCAGGACGTTGCCCGGCGGATCGCGGCCTGCTTCCGGCGCGCCGCCTCCTGCTGCAGGCGGGCGGCCACGGTCACCTTGCCGTACTTCTTGGTGAAGCGTTCGACGCGGCCCTCGGTGTCGACGAGCTTCTGGCGGCCGGTGAAGAAGGGATGGCAGCTCGAGCAGATCTCCAGGTGCAGCTCGTCCTTGGTCGACCGGGTGCGCCACGTCGCCCCGCACGCGCACCGCACCTCCACGTCGTGATACTTCGGATGGATTCCCTGCTTCACGGATTGCCCCTCCCGGCCAGCACGATCCACGAATTATAGCAGGTCGGCCATGGCACGTCAGCGCACACCGTCCGCGACGAGCCGCGCCAGCGCGGACCACAGCGGACCGATCCCGTCGCCGGTGCGGCTCGACACCGGCAGGACAGGACACCCGAGGGCTGCCTCGTGATCGCCCTGCGAGCGGGTGCGTCCGGACCGCGAGAGCCGGTCGCCCTTGGTCGCCACCACCACGACGGGGCAGCCCTGGTCGACCAGCCAGGCGTGCGCCGCCCGGTCGTTGTCGAGGCCCGGGTGCCGCATGTCCACCACGAGGAGCGTGCCGGCGAGCCGGGCCGCGGCGTCTGCCGCCCGCGGTCGGCCCGGCGCCGTGACCAGCCGGGTGAAGAAGCGCCGGGTCAGCGCGTCGAAGTCGCGCCTCGTCCGGTCGCCGCCGCGGGCGTAGCCGTATCCGGGCAGGTCGACCAGGCTGAAGCGAAAGGCGCCGCCGCCGGCTGCGTGCGAGGCGCTGACGCGGTACACGTTGAGCAGGCGCGTGGTGCCCGGCTTCGCGCCGGCGCGCGCGACGCGGCGTCGCAGCAGCGTGTTGATGAGGCTCGACTTGCCGACGTTGGAGCGTCCCGCGAGCGCGACGACGGCCCCCGGCTCGGCCGGCAGCACGCCGCCGTCCGCCACGCTGGTGACGAACGCTCCGTCGAGAATTTTCATTTGGATGGGGCTGCGCCCCAAGCCCCCGGCGTCCGCTTGCGGGGACCCGCCGCTGCCGCCGAGGCGCGCCATGCGCGCCCTAGTGGGTGATGCGGTCCGACTGGGGGGGCTGCACCGGCTCGCCCTCGGCGGGGAGGTTGGGGCGCATCGGCTCGGCGAGCGCCACGCGCAGCACCTCGTCCATCGTGTCGACCATGTACAGATCGAGGGTGTCGAGCACCCCCTTGGGGATCTCCGCCAGATCCTTCTCGTTGTCCTTGGGCAGGATGATCGTCTTCAGCCCCGCGCGGTGCGCCGCCAGCACCTTCTCCTTGACGCCGCCCACCGGCAGCACCTTGCCGCGGAGGGTGATCTCGCCGGTCATCGCCACCTCCCGTCGCGTCGGGATGCGCGCGAGCGTGGAGACCAGGGCCGCGGTGATGGTGATGCCGGCCGAGGGCCCGTCCTTCGGAATCGCGCCCTCGGGCACGTGCACGTGCACGTCGGTGTTGCGGGTGAACCTCTTCGGAATGCCGAACTCCTCGGCCTTGGCGCGCACGTAGCTCATGGCCGCCTGCGCCGACTCCTGCATCACGTCGCCGAGCTTGCCGGTCAGCGTCAACTGGCCCTTGCCGGGCATCAGCATCGCCTCGGTGAGCAGCAGCTCGCCGCCGGCCTCGGTCCACGCGAGGCCGGTGGCGATGCCCACCTCGTTCTGCTGCTCGGCGAGCATCGGCCGGTACTTCGGGACGCCGAGATACTCCGTGATCTGCTCGGAGGCAATCGCTTCCGTGAAGCTCTTGCCCTGGGCGACGACCTTGCGCGCCACCTTGCGGCAGATCGAGGCGATCTCGCGCTCGAGGTTCCTGACCCCTGCCTCGCGCGTGTAGCGCCGGATGAGCGTTTCGTAGGCGTCGTCGGCGAAGCTGAGGTGCTTCTGTGTCAGCCCGTTCGCCTTCAGGGTCTTCTGCAGCAGGAAGCGCTTGGCGATCTCGATCTTCTCCAGCTCGGTGTAGCCGGCGAGCTGCAGCACCTCCATCCGGTCGCGCAGCGCCTGGGGCACCGTGTGGAGCACGTTCGCCGTGCAGATGAACATGACGTGCGACAGGTCGTACTCGACGTCCAGATAGTGGTCCAGGAACGTATGGTTCTGCTCCGGGTCGAGCACCTCGAGCAGGGCCGCCGAGGGGTCCCCGCGGAAGTCCATCGACATCTTGTCGACCTCGTCGAGCAGGAAGACCGGGTTGAGCGTCCCGGCCTTCTTCATCATCTGGATGATCTGGCCCGGGAAGGCGCCGATGTAGGTGCGCCGGTGGCCGCGAATCTCGGCTTCGTCGCGGACCCCGCCCAGCGACAGCCGGACGAACTTGCGGTTCGTGGCGCGCGCGATGGACTTGGCCAGGGAGGTCTTGCCGACGCCTGGCGGGCCGGTCAGCGTGAGAATGGTGCTGCGCGGCTTCCGCACCAGGCTGCGGACGGCCAGGAACTCGAGGATGCGGTCCTTGATCTTCTCGAGACCGTAGTGGTCCTCGTTGAGGATGCGCTCCGCCCGGCCGAGGTCGCGTCCCTCGCGGCTCCGCTTGTACCAGGGCACGGCAATGAGCCAGTCCAGGTAGTTGCGCGAGACGGTGGCCTCCGCCGACATCGGCGGCATCGCCTCGAGCCGCTTGAGCTCCTGGGCCGCCTTCTCCTCGACCTCGCGCGGCATCTTGCTCTCTTCGATCTTCTTGCGCAGCTCGTCGACCTCGTTGCCGCGGTCCTCCTTCCGGCCCAGCTCCTTCTGGATCGCCTTCATCTTCTCGTTGAGGTAGTACTCCTTCTGCGCCTTCTCCATCTGCTTCTTCACGCGAGACTGGATGCGGCGGTCCACCTGGAGCTTGTCGACCTCGATCTCGAGAATGCTGGCGATGCGGACGAGACGCTCGAGCGGCGCGATGATCTCCAGGAGATTCTGCTTCTCCTCAACGCCCACGACCAGATGCGCGGCGATGGTATCGGCCAGCTTGCTCGGGTCGTCCACGCGCACGGCGGCGATCATCGCGTCGTACTGCAGGGTGTTGGACAGCTTGACGTACTGCTCGAAGAGCGAGACGACCCGGCTCATCGTGCCCTCGACGTCGCCGTCCTCGTCGGCCGGCCGCGCCAGCACCTTCGCGACGACGCGGTAGAAGCCCTTGTCTTCCTTCCACTCCACCGTCCGGGCGCGGTCGACGCCCTCGACGAGCACCTTGACGTTGCCGTCCGGCAGCTTCAGGCTCTGCACGATGTTGGCGACGCAACCCATGGTGAAGATGTCGCTCGGGCTCGGATCGTCCTTGGCCGCGTCCTTCTGGGCGGCCAGGAAGATGCGCTTGTCCTTCGTCAGCGCGTGCTCGAGCGCCCGCGTCGACGAGGGACGCCCGATGACGAACGGCATCATCATGTGGGGGAAGACGACGACGTCCCGGAGGGGCACGATCGGCAGCGTTTCGTAGATTTCCACGTCATCCGGCCTTTTCGACGAGCGTGAGCGGCGCGCTCTTGGCCAGCACGGCCTCGCGCGTGATCACGCACTCCTTCGCCTTCTTCTGCCCCGGCAGCTCGTACATCAGATCGAGCATCAGGTCCTCGATGATCATGCGCAGGCCGCGGGCGCCGATCTTCCGCTCGAGCGCGGACTCGGCAATCGCCTCGAGGCCGTCGTCGGCGAAGCGCAGGGTCACGCCCTCGTACTCGAACAGCTTCTGGTACTGCCGCGTGATGGCGTTGCGGGGCGTGGTGAGAATCTGAATCAGCGCGTCCTTGTCGAGCTCGTGCAGCGTGCCGATCACGGGCAGGCGGCCGACGAACTCGGGAATCAGGCCGTACCGAATGAGGTCCTCGGGCTCGACCTGCGAGAGCAGCGAGCCCACGCTCGACTGCTCGGCCGAGCGGATGTCGGCCTTGAAGCCCAGCGTCTTCCGGCCGCGCCGGCGCTGAATCATCTTGTCGAGCCCGACGAAGGCCCCGCCGCAGATGAACAGCACGTTGGTGGTGTCGATCTGGAAGAACTCCTGGTGCGGATGCTTGCGGCCGCCGTGGGGCGGCACGTTGGCGACCGTCCCCTCGATGATCTTGAGCAGCGCCTGCTGCACGCCTTCGCCCGACACGTCGCGGGTGATGGACGGGTTCTCGTCCTTGCGGCAGATCTTGTCGATCTCGTCGATGTAGATGATGCCCTGCTGGCACTTCTCGATGTCGCCGCCGGCCGCCTGCAGCAGCTTGAGGACGATGTTCTCGACGTCCTCGCCGACGTAGCCGGCCTCGGTCAGGGTCGTGGCGTCGACGATGGTGAAGGGGACCGACAGCAGCTTGGCGAGGGTCTGGGCGAGCAGGGTCTTGCCGGTGCCGGTGGGGCCGATGAGGAGGATGTTCGACTTGGTGAGCTCGGTGTCCTGCCGGCTGCGCGACTGCTTCTGGATCTCGACCCGCTTGTAGTGGTTGTAGACGGCGACCGAGAGCTTCTTCTTGGTCTGCTCCTGGCCGACGACGTACTCGTCGAGGAACTTCTTGATTTCCTGCGGCACCGGGAGCGACGACCGGCCGCCGCGGGTCTCGAACCGGCTGTCGTCGGCGATGATGTCGTTGCAGACCTCGACGCACTCGTCGCAGATGAAGACGGTCGGGCCGGCGATCAGCTTGCGGACGTCGTTCTGGTCCTTGTTGCAGAACGAGCAGCGAAGAATCTCCGGCTCACCGGCTTTTTTGGCCATCTGTCACCCAACGCCCGGCCGGGCGAGGCGATCCGCCCGCTTTGGGCGGCGACCGCCCCGCGGGGGACGCCGCCGCTGCGTGCGACCGGCCCGGTACTCCCCCCCCTGACGC
>CAZMWA010000201.1:0-3433 GCA_964569405.1 uncultured Vicinamibacteraceae bacterium
CGTTGCGGCGCTGGAGGCCGAGGCGGACCGGCAGTTCGCCTGGCCCCCCGGCGCTGTGCGCGGGGGCGGCGGCTTCCACGACGTCGACGTCGTGGAGGCCGCCGCCACCGAGAAACGAGCCGTGGAGCCAGGCGAACTCCAGGTCCGCCTCGGCCTCCAGCGCCGCAACGAGCGTGCGCGTTACGCGCCCGCGGTCGGCAGGCTCCGCATGATACAGGCGCCGCATGGCATCCATCCTACCGAACGCGGGGAGTACGCGAGAGCGACACTGCCGCGCGCAACCCGGCCGCGTCGAACGTTCACGTCCCGCGTTCGAGACGGACGGCCGCGCCTGCGGATTCCCGGCCTGCGGCTTCGCTTGCTGCCCAACCAAGCCTGACTGGAAGGCTCGCCGTTCTACGGCGCAGACGCCTAGCGCGGATACCAGTCGCCGTCGCGCACCTCGATCGGCTCGCCCTCGAGGGCGTCACGCAACGCCTGGATCGTGCCCGCGATCTGCTCGACGTTGTCCGGGCGGGGCAGCTCGCGATTGCCGAACCAACGCGCGGTGGCGTTGTCGTAGTGGATGAGGTAGACAAGCTCCGGCCGGAAGGTCTTGACGCACTCGGCGACCGGGATCGGACGCATGCGGTCGACCGGCAGGTTCATCGGCATGAACGCCACGTCGATGTCCTCGAGCGCCTGGATCTCCGGCACGCACTCCCCAACCCCGGAGAAGAACAGCCGCTTCCCGCCCAGCGTGATGACGTAGCCGTTGGCCTCACCCTGCGGGTGCCACGGCTGGCCGGGGGTCATGTCGTAGGCCGGCACCGCCTCCACCGGCACGCCGGCGAAGACGCCCTTCTCGCCGTTGGCGAGCACCTCGCCGTCACCGAACGCCGCGTGGGCGGCCGCGGTCAGGACGACCGGGGCCCCCGGCTTGCGGAGCTGCTCGATGGCCGCGGGATCGAGGTGATGCGCCGGGTCGTCGGTCACCAGGATCAGGTCGGCCGGCTTGGCCGACGACAGGTCGCCGGCGGTCCACGGATCGATGTGCACGACCGTGCCGCCGTGCTCGATCTGCACGCTCGAATGGAGGATCGGCGTGATGACGACGTCGCCGCCCTCGGCCGGAATCCGGTCCTGGGCCGAGACGGAGACGGCGATCAGGAGAAGCGACGCGGTGAATGCCGTGAGACTGGTAAGACGCATGATCCCCCCTTCAGTGAGTCGACGACGGTGCGGCACGCCGGACCTGGCCGTGCGGGCCGGAGACCCGCGGCCGGAGGCGCCGACTGCGCCGGCGCGGCTCGGATGCGGCTTCCGACCGTCACGCCCGTCATGCTATGGCTGCCGCCGTGCCCCGTCAACGTCCGGGAGCGTTTCCACCGGATGACATGGCACCGGGTGACGCAGCCTGCCGGCTCGCGGTACCCTGATCCCGGAACACGAGACGAGCCGATGATGTCATCCAGCCTGCGCGCGGCGTTCCTGGCGATCTTGCTCCTCGCAGCCGGATGCGCGGGCGGTCCGGCCACCGACCGCCCACCCGGGGCGCTGGCGCCCACCGCCGCGGGCTACCCGCAGGGGGCGCTCACGCTCATCGCGCCCGCCAACCCCGGCGGGGGCTGGGACCAGACGGCGCGCCAGATCCAGCAGGTGTGGACCGAGACCGGCATCCTCGGCGTCCCGGTGGAAGTGGTCAACCGGGGCGGTGCCGGGGGGACCATCGGGCTCGCCGACATGGTCACCCGTTACGACGGCGACCCGCGCAACCTGATGGTGTTCGGACAGGTGATGCTCGGCTCCATCCGCACCAACGCCAGTCCGGTCTCCATCGACCGGACCGTGCCGCTCGCGCGCCTGCTCAACGAGTACGAGGTGGTCACGGTACCAGCCGACTCGCCGTATCGCACCATCGAAGAACTGCTGGCGGACTTCCGGCGCGACCCCGCGGCGGTGAGCTGGGCCGGCGGCTCGGCAGGCGGCATCGACCACATTCTCGCCGGTCTGATCGCCCAGGCAGCCGGCGTCGATCCCCGGCAGGTGAACTACATCGCCTACTCGGGCGGGGGCGAGGCGGCCGCCGCGGTCATGGGCGGCCACGTCACCCTGGGCCTGTCCGGCGTCGGCGAGTGGAAGGCGTACATCGCCTCCGGCCGCATGCGGCCGATAGCCGTCTCGTCGCCCGAGCGCACCGGCGACGGCGTCACGCCGACCTTGCGCGAGAGCGGCCTCGACGTGGTCCTGTCGAACTGGCGGGGCATCTCCGCGCCGCCCGGAACCGACGACGAGACCCGCGACTGGTTGATCCGGGCGCTGGAGGGCATGCGCGAGTCGGAAGCGTGGCAGGAGATCCTTGCCGCCAACGAGTGGGAGGACAGCTTCCTGCCGGGCGCGGCGTTCGAGGCGTTCCTGCGGCGCGAGGTCGCCACCGTCGATGAGACCTTGCGGGCGATCGGGCTCATCCGCTGACCCCGCTGGCCCGACCGAGGAGCACGCCGATGGCCCGGCAGCAGGCGGCGTCCGACGCGGAGTCGCGGGAACGAACCGGAATGGACGAGCGCCGCCGGAGCATGCCGAACGCGCGGCAGCGGGCGCCGACCGACGCGCGGTCCCGAGAACGAACCGGAATGGACGAGCGCCGCCTCGGCGCAGGCCTCCTCGCTCTGGGCGCCGGCTACCTGGTGGCCGCCTTCCTCATTTCCGAACCCGAGGGAGGCTATGCCGCCGTCGGGCCGCGCGTGTTTCCGATCGGCATCGGCATCGCCCTGGTGGGCGTCGCCCTGTCGACGGCACTCCGGGCGCGCGGGACCGTCGGGGCGCCCTCCTCCCGCGTGGCGAACGCGCAGGCCGGCGCGGCTGCCGACCAGGCCACGGCACGGCGCGTGCGACGCGAGCCGCTCGGCCAGCGCCTCGGCGATGATCCGGGGCATCCCGCCCCGGCTGCCGACACCGCTCCTTCTGCCGCCGACTGGCGCGCCGCCGCACCGAGCGTGCTCCTCTTTCTCGCCTACATCGCGCTGCTGGAGCCGCTGGGATACCTGCCGGCGACGGCCGCGTTCATCACGCTCGAAGCGCGCCTGCTGGGCAGCCGGCGCTGGGGCCGCGACCTGCTCGCGGCGCTGGTCGTCGCGTTCTCCGTCTACGCCGTGTTCAGCCTCCTGCTGGGGCTCCGGCTGCCGGCGGGCCTCCTCGGGCCGTGACATGGGAGCGCTGGCACAGCTCGGCGACAACCTCGCGGTCGGCTTCGGCGCCGCGCTCGCGCCGGTCAACCTGCTGCTCGGGGTCATCGGCGTGACCCTCGGGACGGCCGTGGGCGTTCTGCCCGGCGTCGGCCCGGCGCTGGCGATATCGATGCTGCTGCCGCTCACCTTCGGCATCGACCCGGTCGGCGCCTTCATCCTGTTCGGCGGCCTCTACTATGGCGCCATGTACGGCGGGTCTACCACGT
>CAZMWA010000202.1:0-3550 GCA_964569405.1 uncultured Vicinamibacteraceae bacterium
GTCCGCAAGGATGGGAGCGGCAGGGATGTCGTAGTCCCAGAGCTCGTGATGGGTGAGCTGGAAGTGCCACACCCGCTCGCCGGTCTCGGCGTCGAGCGCCAGCACCGAGTTGCCGAAGAGGTTGTCCCCGGGCCGGTAGCCGCCGTAGTAGTCGTTCGTGGGCGTCTCGGTGGCCACGTAGAACAGGCCCAGCTCGGGGTCCGCCGTCACGGGGGCCCAGTGCCCGACGTTGCCCGTGTACTTCCAGGAGGCGTCGAGCAGCTCCGGACGTTCCCGCACCCAATCGTGCGTGCCGGTCGGCACGTCCCAGAGGGCCTCGTCCGCCTGCAGCCAGGTCTCGACCCCGAACTCGCCCTCCTTCGGGACGGTGTGGAAGCGCCACAGCATCCGGCCCGTCCGCGTGTCGTACGCCACCACGTCGCCGGGCATGTTCATGGGCCAGACTTCATTGGGCGACGCCCGGGTGGGAATGCTGCCCGTATGCAGCGAGATGGACGCCACGAGCGCGTTGCCGAGAATGGCCGGCGGTGACGTGTTGGCCACCCGGCCGGCTCGCTCCGCGGCCGGCCGCTCGCTCCAGCGCAGGTCGTCCATCATGTCGACCACGCCGGCCGCGCCGAAGTCCTCCACGAGCGTCCCCGTCCGGGCGTCGAGGGCCGCCAACTGAAAGCTCGGCGTCACCACGAAGATGCGCGCGTCGCCCGCACCGTCCGTCCAGTAGCTCACGCCGCGCCCGGCGCTGCGGGCCACGGGCTCGATGATGTCGTCCCACCTGCGCTCGTTGTCGCCCGGGTGCCAGTTCCAGAGGGGCTCGCCGGTCGCGGCGTCGAGGGCGATCACGCTGCGCTGGTTGCCGATGGTGGTATAGAGGACCCCATCGACCACGATGGGGCTGATCTGTGTCCGGCCGGACGGCGGAGGCGTGCCCTGGTCGCGTGCGCTCCAGCGCCACGCCACCTCCAGATCCCCGACGTTGCCGGCATGGATCTCGTCGAGCGGCGAATAGCGGGTCGCGCCGGCGTCCGCCCCGAACACGCGCCATTCCCCGTCAGCGGCGCCGTTCTGAGCGCTCACGGCGGCGGTTCCCAGAAAGACGGCGGCCGCGACGGCCGCACGACGAATCGCCGGATGCCGACCGGCATGCGTCTCGTGCATGGCTGGCTTCAATCCAGACCGCAATCCCGGGAGGTCGCCATGAGCGCTTCGAGATCGGCCTTGAGCGCCTCGAGGTCGAGGCTCTCGAACGCCTCCCGGTAGTCGAAGTCCGCTAGGGATTTGCGGCCTGGTTCTCGGTACGGTTCTCGGCGCTGCTGGCGGCGGCCTCCTGCCGGGCAGCCCGTTGCCTGAGCTCCGCCATGCGCTCGGTGGCGTCTTCGATGAACTCGGACTCGGGGAACTCCTCCAGCAGCCGCTCGAACATCGGGAGCGCCTCGTCGACGCGCGCCGTGCGGCTCAGCGAGTCGGCGAGATGGTAGTAGACGGCGTCGCGCGCAGTGTAGCCGGGATCCTCGGCCAGGATGGTCTCGAGCCGGTCGATCGCGCCCGGGTACCACTTCCTGCCGTGGTAGTACTTGCCGACGACGTAGTTGTTCTCCGACAGCCGGTCGAAGGCCTCGCGCAGCTTCTCGCGCACGTCGTTGATCAGCCGGCTGCCCGGGTAGCGCTGCAGGAACAGCTCGAACTCGGTCACGGCGTTGTGCGTCTCGGTCTGGTCTCGCTCGGGCCGGCGCATCTGGCTGTAGTAGACCATGGCCAGCTTGTACTGCGCGTAGTCCGCGCGGGGATGGGTGGGGTAGAGGGCCAGGAAGTCGCGGTACTCCGACAGCGCGGAGATGTACGACTCGATGGTCCCTTCCGCCTCCAGGGTGTCGCCGAGGGCCAGGCGCGTCTCGGCGCGCAGCGCGCTCTGCGGGTAGTTGTCGCGGATTTGCAGGAAGTACTCGCGGGCCGTTCGCCAGTCGCCTTCTTCCAGCGCCCGGTTGCCGCGGTCGAAGAGCAGGTTGTCGGCCCCGACCGTCGCCAGCGGGATCTCCACCGGCTCCTCGCCGCACGCCCCGGCGAGCAGAGCGCACCCCAGAACCGTCGCGAGCGACCGCCTCAGCCGCCGGCGTTGCCGTCCCGTCCCGTTGCTCCGCATAGCCATTCGTACTCCGCCGCGATCCCCTGTTCCAGCGTAACAGATGGAGCATACCGCAGGTCCCGCCGAGCGCGGTCCGTGTCGGCGTACGTATCTCGCATGTCGCCCTGCGGGGGCGCCGTCCGGCGGACGCTCGGCTCGCGCCCGGTGCAACGGGCCATCAACGCCAGCACGTCGTTCAGGGATACCCGCGCGCCGCCGCCCACGTTGTAGACGCCGCCGGGCCTGCCCCGCAGGCCGGCCGAGATCGTCGCGGCCACGGCGTCGTCGACGTACGTGAAGTCGCGGGTCTGGGCGCCGTCGCCGTACAGCTCGATGGGCGCGCCGGTCAGGACCGCCGCGAGAAAACGGTGGAAGGCCATGTCGGGACGCTGCCGCGGGCCGTACACCGTGAAGTAGCGCAGCGACACGGCGGGCAGGCCGTAGCCGGCCCAGTACAGGTGGCACAGGTGTTCCGCGGCCAGCTTCGTGACGCCGTACGGAGACACGGGCTGCAGGCGGGCGTCCTCGCGCATCGGGAGCTCGGCGGCGCCGTAGACCGACGAGCTCGAGGCGTAGACGATGCGCTCGAGCGCCGCGGACCGGCAGGCTTCCAGCAGCACCTGCGTCGCCTCGACGTTGCAGGCGGTGTAGGCGCCGAAGTCGCGCCCCCAGCTCCCGCGGACGCCGGCCCGGGCCGCGAGGTGGAAGACGTGGGTCGTGCCCGCCAGCAGCGCGGGCCAGTCCGCCGCCTGGATGGTGGTCTCCACGAGGCGGAAGCCGCGCCGCGCGCGCAGGGCGGCGACGTTGGCTTCCTTGAGCTCGCGCGCGTAGTGGTCGGTGAAGCAGTCCAGGCCGACGACCCTGGCTCCCTCGGCCAGCAGGCGTTCGGCCAGATGCGACCCGATGAAGCCCGCGGCGCCGGTGACGAGCGCGTTCACGCCAGCACGTCCCGCACGTCGGCCGGCAGGCGCCGCGGCCGCCCCCGGCCGTCGACGGCCGCGTGGACGGTGCGTCCGGTGGCGAGCAGCGCGCGATCGGCCTGCCGGACGACCTCGTACCGGAACTCGACCCGGACGGGTGAGAGCAGTGCCCCGGTGGTTGCGATTTCCAGATCGTCGTCGTAGCGCGCCGGGTCCCGGAACTCGCAGTGCGCCTCGATCACCGGCAGCAGCACGCCGCGCGCCTCCAGCTCGCGGTAGGTGGCCCCGACGGCCCGCAGCAGATCGCAGCGCGCCACCTCGAACCAGACGAAGTAGTTGGCGTAGTACACGACGCCCATCGTGTCCGTTTCGGCGTACCGCACCCGCACCGTAGACGAGGAAGCTGGCACGGACTGTTAGCAGCCCGTGGCGAAAGGCCCCGCTGCATTCGAGCGGCGATGCATCCCGCCTGACGGCGTTGCTCCTCGGTCGAATATGGCCAATATGCTCC
>CAZMWA010000203.1:0-5772 GCA_964569405.1 uncultured Vicinamibacteraceae bacterium
GCACCGGGGCGCGGTCATCACCTGGATTGGCAACGGCGTGGCCGACGGGGCCCAGGGGCCCGACATCTCCGCCATCCCGGCCATCGCGCTGCGGCGCATCGAGGTGCTGCGCGACGGCGCGGCGGCGCAGTACGGCTCGGACGCCATCGCCGGCGTGCTGAACTTCCTGCTCAAGGACGATCGGTCCGGCGGCAGCGTCGAGCTGCACACCGGCGGCTACGGCGCGGGCGACGGCGGCGCCTACACCGTGGCCGCCAACGCCGGCCTCCCGCTCGGCCGGACCGGCTTCGCCAACCTCAGCCTCGAGTACGGCAACGCCGGGGCGACCAGCCGCAGCATCCAGCGCGACGACGCCGCGCTGCTGATCGCCGCGGGCAACGACGCCGTGGCCGATCCCGCGCAGATCTGGGGCTCGCCCAGCATCGACGACAACCTCAAGCTGTGGGGCAACTTCGGCCACCTGTTCGCGGCGGGCGTGCAGGCCTACGGCCACGCCAGCTACGCCGGCCGGCGCGTGGCCAGCGGGTTCTTCTTCCGGAATCCGAATACGCGGGCCGCGGTCTTCAGCGCGGACGGCGGGCGCAGCCTGCTCATCGGCGACGCGCTCGACGCACGGGACGGCGTGGCGGACGGGTCGGCAGGCTGCCCCGCCGTGCCGGTTGCCGCTGGCCGGCCCGCACCGGCCGCCCTGGCGCGGGTCTTCGCCGATCCGGCCTGCTTCTCCTTCCAGGAGCGCTTTCCGGGCGGCTTCACGCCCCAGTTCGGGGGCGAGGTGCGCGACGCGTCGCTGGTGGCCGGCGCGCGCGGGCAGCTCGGCGGCGGGGTGCTCTGGGACGCCAGCGCCAGCGCCGGCTTCAGCGAGGCCGACTTCTTCATCCACGATACCGTCAACGCGTCGCTCGGTCCGGCCACGCCCACGGCGTTCGACCCGGGCCTCTACCGGCAGGCGGAGGTCGGGTTGAACGTCGACATCAGCTATCCCCTCAACGAGCGGGTGCACCTGGCCGGGGGCGCCGAGTGGCGCAACGAGCGGTTCGAGATCGGGCTGGGCGAGGAGGCGTCCTGGCGCATCGGGCCGTACGCCGCGCAGGGCTTCAGCGCGGGGTCGAACGGCTTTCCCGGCTTCAGCCCGATCGCCGCCGGGGCCTGGAGCCGCGCCAACACGGCGCTCTACGGCGACGTCGAGGTGCGCGGCGAGGACGAGGCCTGGACGGTGGGCGGCGCGCTCCGGCTCGAGAACTTCGAGGACTTCGGCGCCACGACGAACGGCAAGCTGTCCGGACGCTATCGGCTGACCGCCGCGCTCGCGCTGCGGGCCAGCGCGAGCAGCGGCTTCCGCGCGCCGACGCCCGGCCAGCAGAACGCGTTCAACGTCTCGACGGAGTACGACCACGAGCTGATGGACCTGGTCAACAACGGCACCATCCCGTCCACGTCGCGCGTGGCCGAGCTTCGCGGCGGCGAGCCGCTGCAGCCGGAGCGTTCCGTCCACTACGCCGTCGGCACGGTGCTCGACGCCGGGCCGCTCAGCGTCACGGCCGACTACTTCCGGATTCGCCTCGCCGATCGCTTGGCGCTGACGCAGCTCTTCGCGCTCGCCCCGGCAGAGGTCGACGGTCTGCTTGCGGAGGGCGTGACGAGCGCGCGCAACCTGCAGAACTTCCGCTTCTTCACCAACCACTTCGAGACCCGCACGCAGGGCCTCGACCTGATCGCCACGTACGCGCCGCCCCGACTCGGCGGGCGCACGACGCTGGGCGTCCTGTTCAACCACACCGCCACGGCCGTGACGCGCTTCGATCCGCAGGTGCTCGACGCCCTGCGCGTCCGCGAGCTCCAGGAGGCGATCCCGGGCACGCGCTGGAGCGCCACCGTCCGCCAGGCGCTCGGCCGCTGGCGCCTGCTGGCGCGGCTGAGCTACTACGACGAGTGGTTCGACTCCCGCGACCTGCACGTCTACCACGGCGACGCGGTCGTGGACGTGGAGGCCCTGCATCCGCTCGGCGAGTCCGTGACGCTCGCCGTCGGCGGCCAGAACGTCTTCGGCAACGACCCGCAGGAGAATCCGATAGCGCGCGCCAAGGGGAACCGATTCAGCGCGTTCACCCCGTTCGGCATCAACGGCGGGTACTACTACGTTCGCCTCGACTACGGCTGGGGATCCTGAAACGGCGGGCCGCGAGCCGCGCGTGCTAGACTGCAGGTCGGAGGTTTTTCTATTGTGCGTATGCGATCGTTGGTCCGTTCCGCGGTCGCCTCGGCGCTGGTGCTGGCGGCGCCCGCCGCGGCCTCAGCCCAGATGGAGTTCCACTACCAGTACGGCAAGCTCGTCAATCCGTTCTCGGGCGACGGGGTAGCCAGCTCCATCCTCACCATTCAGCACGCCGGGGCCTGGTCGCTCGGCGAGAGCTTCTTCTTCATCGATTATCTCGACGACAGCCGTCCGGACGGCTTCAACGACGTCGATTTCTACGGCGAGTGGTATCCCACGCTGAGCCTGAGCAGGATCTCCCGGCGGCAGGTCGGCGCCGGACCGCTGCGGGACGTCCAGCTCATCGGCGGCATCAACTTCGGCGGCGACGCCGATTTCTTCAAGTACCTGCCGGGCGCGAGGCTCGCCTGGAACGTCCCCGGCTTCGTGTTCTTCAACACCGACGTGACCGCGTTCATCGACGCCAACAACGGCGTGGCGCAGGGCGGCGCCCCCCGCACGAGCGACAGCTTCATGGTGGACGTCAACTGGGGAGCGGCTTTCGAGATCGGCACGCAGGCGTTCTGGTTCACCGGCCATGCCGAGTACATCGGCGCCACCACCGACGAGCTGGGCGGGGTCGTGGAGGACTGGATTCTGGCTCAGCCGCAGTTCGGCTGGGACATCGGCAAGGCGCTGACGGGCAGCGCGAACCAACTGTTCATCGGCGTCGAGTATCAGTACTGGCGAAACAAGCTCGGCGTGGACATCGACGAGAACCTGGTGCAACTGTGGATCATGTGGCGGCTCTGAGGGCCGCCCCTGCACAGGGCAGGTAGAGATGAGTCGATCCTCCGTGGCTACCGTGGCGCTCCCACTTCCAGGCATTCGGTCGCGGCAGGTGCGGCTGGCCGTGCGCGGCTTCCTCGCGCTGGCGGTGCTGCTGGCGGTGACGATCACCGCCACGTCGGCCACCCTGCTGTTCAACGCGGCGACCGCGCTCCGCGACGAGGCGGAGAGCGCCGCGATCCACCTGGTGGAGCTGCTGTCGGCCAGCTTCGCCGAGATGGGGGAGATCTCGCTGGCGAACGTGGCGCGCACGCTCGACGCCACGCTCGACGGACAGATGGCGGCCCAGGCGCGGATCGCCGCACACCTGGTGGCGGCGGCCGAGGCGGCGGGGCAGTCGCCGGACGAGGTGATCGCCACGCTCGAGGCGATCACCGCCGCGACGGTCCTCGACGAGTTCTGGATCACCGACGAGCAGGCGTTCGCCTATCTGACGAACGTGCGCGACGAGAGCGGCGCGCTGGTGCCGTTCCGCTTCGACCCCGACCCGGCCGTGCAGCCGCAGGCGTCGAAGTTCTACGTGCTGCTGGCGGCGCCGCTCGACGGCGACGAGTTCATCACGCAGCCGGCCCAGGTGCGCGAGATCGATCAGGAGGTCTACAAGTACGTCGGGGTGGGCGGAGTCGACCGGCCGCGGATCGTGCAGGTGGGCAACGCCCTGGCGTTCGGCGAGCAGGAGATCCTGACCAACGTCTACGCGACGCAGCGGCCCGACGTCTCCGCGGTCATCGAGGGCATCCTCGGCCAGCACATGGCGGTGCAGGCAACCTTGCTGGACTACTTCGCGGCGGCCGCGGCGGACGCCGAGTGGACGACGCAGCAGGTCAGCGAGCGGCTGCGCCGGATCGTGGACACCACCGCCATCGGCGAGATCCGGATCGTGGACGGGACCGGTGCCGTGGTCCATACCAGCGAGCCGTCGCCGCTGACCGGCGGGGCGCCGTCAGGGCTGCTGCACGCCGACGCGCTGGAGCCGCTGCTGGCCGGGGAGGCGCGGGTGGTGGACCATCCCACGGCGCCGCGGCCGTCGGACGGGGCGCTGTACAAGTACGTGACGGTGGCCGGGACGGCCACGGCCCCGTATCTGGTGCAGGTGGGGCTGCCGATCGAGGGCGGCGCGGGCAACCTGCTGTACTCGGTCTACCAGCGCGAGGCGGACCTGCTGGTGCAATCGCGCAACCTCGAGGCGCTCTGGGTGGTCAATCTCGACGAGGACCTGGCCGCCGCGGCGCCGCGCGCCGGCCAGACGGGGGGCGGCAGCGGCGACGCGGCGCGCCTCTTCGGCCGCCGGGCCGCCGGCCTCGTGCAGCAGTCGATGGCCGAGGGACGCGTGGTCAGCACCGCGCAGCTCAGCCTGCTCGCGCCTGACGACCGGGGCATCTGGGTCGCCTCGCCGATCATCAACGCCGGCGGAATTCCGATTGGCGGGCTGGCGCTGGCCGTCAGCCTGGACGAGATCGCGGAGACGGTGCGTCTCGAGGCCGTGAACACGACGGCGATCGCGTTCGCGCTACTCGGATTGACGGCGGTGGCCGCCCTGTGGGGCACGCGCTGGGTGACGCGTCCCATCGAGGTGATTGCGGCGGCGGCGCGGGAGGTCGAGAGCGGCCGCCCGCCGGACGAGGCCCCGCTGCAGGCCGTGCAGCGCCGCACGGACGAGCTGGGCAGCCTCGCGCGGGTGTTCTCGGACATGACGGCGCAGGTGTTCATGCGCGAGGAGCAGCTCGAGACGCTCGTCTCCGAGCGCACCACGGAGCTGCAGACGACGAACCGGAGCCTGCGGCTGGCGCACGAGGCGATGGAGCAGGACCTCGAGATGGCCAAGTCCGTGCAGGCCGCGCTGGTACGCGAGGGGACCGCGGAGTTCGGCGCGTACGGCGCGTATGCGCGGATGACGCCCGCGCAGCAGGTGGGCGGCGATTTCGTCGATCTGCTCGAGCCGGCGGGCGGCCGGGTGTTCGTCACCGTCGGCGACGTGTCGGGCAAGGGGGTCGCGGCCGCGCTGTTCATGGCGGCCGCGCAGGCCGCCATCACGTCGGCGGCGGCGGGCACCGCCGACGTCGCGGCGATTGCGCGGGCGGCGAACGAGCGGCTGTGCAACGAGAACCCGATGGGCCTGTTCGTGACGTGCGTGCTGGCGATCGTCGACCTGCAGGACGGGGTCGTCGACTATGTCTGCGCCGGGCACGAGCCGGCCGTGCTCGTGCGGGCGGACGACAGCCGGCGGCTGCTGCCCGCCACGGGCGGGGTGGCGATGGGCGTCATCGACGAGTTCCCGTACACGGCCGGCCGCGAACGGCTGGACGCGGGCGAGACGATGTTCCTGTACACCGACGGGCTGACGGACGCCGTCAACCATGAGGGAGAGCTGTTCGGCAAGGAGCGGCTCGAGGCCACGCTCGACGGCGCGGCGCAGCGCTCACCGGAGCAGATCGTCGACCACGCCTGGACGTCGATCTACGCGTTCTCGGCGGGGGCGCCGGCAGCCGACGACATGACGTGCCTCGTGCTGCGCCGCCACTGAGGCGGCGGGGTTTCGCCAAGGACTCCGCAAGGCGCGCACCGCGCGCCTCGGCGGGAGCGGCGCGGGGCGAAGGGGTCCCCGCAAGCGAACGCCGGGGGTTCGGGGCGCAGCCCCGTCTGAACTAGGACCGAGCGGATGGCTGACGAATTGCAATTGTCGATACCGGCGCGATTGTCGGAGGTACACGAGCTGACATCCGGCTGCGAGT
>CAZMWA010000204.1:0-10235 GCA_964569405.1 uncultured Vicinamibacteraceae bacterium
ACGTGGAGCGCGGCACGCGCGCGTTGTTGACGCGCCTGAGCGGATCGGTGCTGATCGATGCCATACGGACGAACGTGGTGCTCAGCGACGCCCGCATCGACGGCGACTCCGACATAGCGCTGGAACGCGGCGATCTGGACCTGGAGCTCGCCGGATCGCAACCGCTGACCATCGACGCCGAGGTGTCGTCGCGCGCCATCCTCCGCAACGATCTGCCGGTGACGCTGCAGCAGAGCGGCGCCCGCTACCAGGCCACGCTGGAGGGCGGCGGGCCGGCGCTGCGCATCCAGGCAGACGACGGCGAGGTCCGGTTGCGGACCAACGACACCCCCCGCTAGAACGCGACCTGGAGGCTGACGCGCGCCGTCCGTGGGATGGACGGGTGCGTGTGGATGTCATCCACCCCGTAGATTGGCTCTCCCGGGAGCCGCGACGCATAGAAGTAGTCGATGTCCGCGACCTCCGAATTGAACAGGTTGAATCCCTCGACCGAGAGGCGCAACTGCGCGCTCAGCGTGATCCCGATCTCGCCGTTCCAGATGGTGGTCGGCGCGGACCGCACGCTGCCGTCCTCGACCAGCGGCCGGGGACCGAAGTGGCGCAGGCGGACGCTTCCGAAGATGCGCCGGGCGGGCTCGACCGTCAGCGAGGCCGCCACCACCCGGTCGAGCGCGCCCGGGATGAACGGGCCGGCCGGGTCGAAGTCCGTGAACCGCGCGTTGGTGAACGACATGTCCACCTCGCCGGTCATCCAGGGATTGAACCGCAGGTAGTTGGCCCACTCGACGCCCCAGCGCCGGCTCGGCCGGTTCGCTTCCGTGACGCCGGAGTCGCCGATGAACAGCAGCTCCGAGTCGAAGCCCAGGTACCACAGCGCCACGGTCGACTGCAGGCCGCGGACGCGCACCGTCCGCACGCCCACCTCGGCGCCGCGGGCGGTGACCAGCGGCGTCAGCGTGTCGACCCGCTCGCCCGTGCGGGGATCGACGGTCAGCGTCGCCCCGCGCGCGTCGTTGCTGTGGAAGCCGTGCCCCCAGTTGACGTAGAACTCCGTATCGGCCCAGGGGCCGAGCACGGCCGTGAGCTTCGGGCTGACGATGCCGTCGGAGCCGTCGCCCGAGTTGCGGGGGTCGATGGCGGTGACGTCGTAGCCGTACAGGTCGCCGCGCAGGCCGAGCGTGGTCCGGAACACCGGGCTCCACTCGATTTCGCTCTGCGCGAACAGGCCGCCCGACGTCTGCACCAGCGCGTCCTCGCGCACGGTGTTCGTGCGCCGCCGCGCGACCGTGTCGTACAGCCCGATGCGGCCGGCGTTGTCGTGGCGGAGCTGCACGCCTACCATCGACTCCACCGGACGGCCGGCGAAGCGGCCCAGCCGCCGGTAGCTCACCCTGGCGCCGGCCGCGGTCCGCCGGTCCTCCTGCTCGAACTGATCGCCATCGACCGGATTGGCCAGGAAGTAGGTGAAGTTCTGGACGAGATTCAGGCCGTAGCGCAGGCCGTAGACCGTCACGCGCAACGAGCCGCTGCCTGTCGAGCGCAGGCTGTCGAAGGCGATGCTGTGCCGGTAGGTGCGGCCGACGTCAGTCGGATCGATGGCGCCGAAGCGGGAAATCAAGCCGGACTCGATGGCCCGCACCGGCACCTGGTCCGTGGCGTTCCAGTCGGCCGTGTAACCCATGCCGGTGATCGAGAAGCCGTTGCGGGTATCGCCGCGGCTGTAGCGCACGATCCCGTTCGCCTTGCGCAGGTCGTCCGGCAGCACCCACGGCCCGTCGTTGTGGGACAGGTCGAGCGCCACCAGCAGGTTGCCGTTGCCGACCCGCGGCGAGGCGGCGCCCATCACCCGCGCCCAGCCCTGGCCGCCCGCGCTGACGCTCACGATCGGGCGGTCGAGCACGTTGACGTAGTTGATGTTGGCCGAGCCGGCTGCCGAGAAGTCGCCGTCCTCGGCGAAGTAGGGCCCCTTCTTGTACTGCACGCCGCTGACCAGCTCGGGAATGATCAGGTTGGAGTCGGAGTAGCCGTGGAAGTGGGCCGCGGCCGGGACGTTCAGCGGCACGCCGGCGAGCGTCGTGGCGAAGTCCGAGCCGTGGTCCAGGTTGAATCCCCGCAGGTAGTACTGGTTGGCCTTCCCCTCGCCGCTGTGCTGGCTGACGATCAGGCCGGGCACGGCCTCGAGCACCTCGCCCGGCCGCATGATGGGCCGCGCCTCGAGCTGGGCCGCCGTGATGGCGCCGATGCTGGCGGCGTTGGCGATGCCCACCAGGTTCTCGCGCGGGTTGTCCAGGTCGGCGATGTTGCGGAACGTGCGCCGGCCGGTCACCACCACGTCGGCCGTGAGCGCCAGCGTCAGCGTGGCGTCGACCGCCAGCGTCTCGCCGGCCGCCGGCACCGTCACCGCCTGGCGCGCCGTCGAGAAGTTCACCAGCCGGAACGTGAGCGTGGCGGGTCCCGCCGGCGCCCCCTCGAGGCGGTACTCCCCGGCGGCATCGGTGGCCGCGGTCAGCACGGAGTTTCCGGAGTCGAGATCGACGATCACCCCGGGCAGCACGCCGCCGGTCTCGTCCACGACGACGCCGGCAACGGCGCCGCCGCCCTGGGCGCGGGCGGCGCCGGCCGGACCGATGACAATCAGCAGCAGACACACGAACACGGATACGATGCGACGACCATCAGGCATCCGGTCAATCTAGCGGAGGGTGCGCCGCCGGGACCTTAACAGTGGCTTAACAGTTCCTTACTTTTTCTTAACGACTTCCCGACCACGCCGTTCCGGCACGGATCCGGACGGCCCGCCGCAGGTGGCTGCCGCTGCCGGATCGTGGCCGAGGGCGATAGAATGGCCGCGTTGCACTTGACGACACCCGTCCGCGGGAGGAACCGATGCCAGCTTCAGCCAGCCGATCGATCGCAACCCTCGCTGTTCTCACACTCGGCGCCGCCGCCCTGGTCCTGGGCAGTCCTCCCGCCGCCGCGGCGCAGGCCGTCGCGATTGACGCCGACGATATCGGTGGCGTGGTCAGCGGCCCGAACGGCCCCGAGGCGGGCGTGTGGGTCATCGCCGAGACGGACGACCTGGCCACCCGCCTGCGCAAGATCGTCGTCACCGACGACGCGGGTCGCTACGTCCTGCCCGACCTGCCGGATGCAACCTACGCGGTCTGGGTGCGCGGCTACGGCCTGGTCGATTCGCCGCGGGTCGGCGCCCGGCCCGGGCAGACGCTGGACCTCACGGCCACGCCCGCGGCGACGCCGCGGGACGCCGCCGCCGTCTACCCGGCAAACTACTGGTACTCGCTGATGGCGGTGCCCGACAAGACGGAGTTCCCGGGCACCGGCCCCGACGGCAACGGCATCGGCGCCGGCATGCGGACCCAGGCGCACTGGATCGACACGCTCAAGCAGGGCTGCCAGCTCTGCCACCAGCTCGGCAACCTGGCGACGCGCGAGATACCGAACGCCGCCGACTTCGACTCCACCGAGGCGGCCTGGGCGCACCGCATCGTGACGGGCCAGCGCGCGGGGCGGATGGCCGCGGCCATGAACCGCTTCGGCAGCGAGCGCGGCATCGCCGCCTACGCCGACTGGACCGACCGCATCACGGCGGGCGAGGTGCCGGAGGCGCCGCCGCGGCCGCAGGGCCGCGAGCGCGACGTCGTGCTGACGATGTGGGAATGGGGCGGCGACACCTCCTACATCCACGACGAGATCGCCAGCGACAAGCGCGACCCGCACGTGAACGCGGGCGGTCCGGTGTATGGCGTCGAGTTCGCCCACGACAAGCTCGCCTGGGTCGATCCGGCCGCCCACGAGGCCCGCGAGGTGGCGGTGCCGGTCCGCGAGACGCCCGGCGAGGGCGACTTCGTCTCGTACATGCCGCAGGACATGCCGAACCCGTCCTTCTACTACGGCGACGAGATGCTCTGGAACAACCCGGGCAACCCGCACAACCCGATGATGGACGGCCGGGGCCGGGTCTGGATGACGCATCAGATCCGCGGTCCCGGCAACCCGTCCTGGTGCCGCGAGGGCTCCGACAATGCCTTCGCCAGGCACTACCCGATTGACGCCGCCGCCCGGCACGTCGCGTACTACGACCCC
Source organism: uncultured Vicinamibacteraceae bacterium (assembly GCA_964569405.1). Taxonomy (GTDB): domain Bacteria; phylum Acidobacteriota; class Vicinamibacteria; order Vicinamibacterales; family UBA8438; genus JAAXGX01. The sequence goes on from CAZMWA010000204.1 coordinate 4,105, forward strand.
GCCACCGGCGAGGTGGAGCTCATCGACACCTGCTTCAACACCCATCACCTGCAGTTCGGCTTCGACGACGACGACACCCTGTACCTGAGCTCGGTCCGCGACGTCATCGGCTGGATCAACACGAAGCAGTACCTGGAGACGCGCGACGCGCAGGCGTCGCAGGGCTGGTGCCCGACCATCGTCGACACCACCGGCGACGGACGGATCGGGGCCTGGACCGGCCTGCGGGAGGAGCCGGACCCGGCGCGGGACCGCCAGCTCGGCCGCGGCTGGTACGGCATCGTGCCCGACCCGACCGCCGAGCGCGTCGTGTGGGCCGCGTCGGGCGGGGTGCCCGGCCAGATCGTGCGCCTCGAGCTCGGCGACGACCCGCCGCGCACGTGCGTGGCCGAGTACTACCAGCCGCCGTTCGAGAACCCCGACGCGCCGGTGCAGGGCTACTCGCCGCGCGGCATCGACATCGACACCAGCGGCATCGTGTGGACCGCGCTCTCGGGCAGCGGCCACGTCGCCCGCTTCGACCGTGGCCGCTGCCGCGTGCTGAACGGGCCGGAGGCCACCGGCCAGCACTGCCCCGAGGGCTGGACCCTCTACGCCACGCCGGGCCCGCAGATGCAGGGCGTGACCGACCACGGCAGCGCCGACTTCCACTACTACAACTGGGTGGACCAGTTCGACACGCTCGGCCTGGGCGCGAACGTGCCGATCGCCACGGGGTCGACCTCCGACTCGCTGCTCGCCTTCCTGCCCGACGCCGAGGAGTTCGTCATCCTGCGCGTGCCGTACCCGCTCGGCTTCTACTCGCGCGGCATGGACGGGCGCATCGACGATCCGGACGCCGGCTGGAAGGGACGCGGCGTGTGGGCCGACTACGGCACGAACGCCGTGTGGCACATGGAGGGCGGCAAGGGCACGCGCGGCAACCTGGTCAAGTTCCAGGTCCGCCCGCACCCGCTGGCGCACTGACGGCTGCCGGCGACCCGAGGACAGGTCAGAGAACGGGAGCGTCGAGGCCCGCGATGAACCGGATGCCCGGCACATCGAGCCGGGTGAGCCGGGTATCGTTGGTCAGGAACAGATCGACGCCGGCGGCCGCAGCGCACGCCAGGTGAATCGAGTCGGCCGGGCTCGTTCTGCAGCGGCTTCGGATATCTCCGAAGTGCTCGGCGGTCTGGGCATCGAAGGGAAGCAGCTCGACGTGCGGCGGCTGCATGACTCTCCGAATCGCGTCGACCAGCTCCCGGTCGCCGCGCCGCATGGCGCCCGCGAGCAGCTCTCCGACGCCGAACGCGCTCGAGCAGAGCTGGTCGCCCCGCGCCTCCATCCTTGTCAGGATGTGCCTCAGCCTGTCCACGTACGTCGCATGCTCCTCGAGCCAGTAGATGAAGAGCATCGTGTCCCAGTAGATCCGGGACATCAGTGCGAGCGTCCTTGTGGATCAACCTCGTCGTTGACGTCCTCGCCGAGGTAGAACGACTCCCTTTCCTCACGCAGCCAACGCTCGCCGCCGCCGAGCGCCGCGAACGTGTCCCGGCCGGCGCCGAGAAGCTCCCAGACGGCGCTTCGCGTCGACCCGCGCCGGCCTGACTCGGCCCGCTGGAGAAGCCGGTAGGTGAAAGCGGTCGTCGTGCTCACCATCGACTTCGGTCCGACCGCCTTCACCAACTCGAGATCGTTGTCCTTCAGGAACTTCCTTGCACGCAGCGCGGAACAGACACTTGCGGCGTAGTCGCCCCCCAACTGCAAGTCGCGAAGGACGGCTCCCGCGATGACGGTTATCGTCGTGTCGCCGCGGCGACGTGCCGGCTCGACGTATTGCTGCCCGACGTGCGACCGGATCCGATCGGCCTTCGTCATGAGCGGCCGCCCCTCCATACCAACCGACGGCACCGCATTCTTGAACGATCGCGTGCTGCCCGATGGCACTGCGCACACAGATCGTGATGCCTGTCTGCCCTTACCCGGCCCAGACGTGGGAACTTCGCCGGGCGGCGGGTGCACTCAGGGCGTGCCCGGCGTCGCAGTGGAATCCGGTGTCCGACCGCCGATCCCGTGAAGCGCCACGATCGACCCATGGGCGCATCATACTATACATATTTATTTAATTCATACATTCCATGCGCTCAACGGCTGCGTTCAGGCCGCGCCGGGCGCAGACCCGTCCTGTCTCAGTTCAGCTACTCCGCCGCCAGGTGCCGCCCGAAGAGCGGGCGGCCGGGCTGGACGCCGTCGACCGGCGTGCCGTCGCGGACGACGAAGGTGCCGGCGACGAGCACGTGCTCGATGCCGGCCGACGGGCGATCGGGCGCGTCGTAGGTCGCGCGATCGATGACGCGCGCGGGGTCGAAGATCGTCAGGTCGGCGTCGCTGCCGACCTGCACCCGGCCCTTGCGCGCCATGGCCGGCACGATGGCCTCCAGCCGCCGGGCGGGCAGCAGCGTCATCTTGCGGACGGCGTCCGTCAGCGACAGCGCGCCGCGGTCGCGTGCGTAGTGGCCGAGGATGCGGGCGAACGTTCCGGCGCCCCGCGGATGCGCCCGGCCCTCGCTGAACGGGATGCCGTCGCTGGCCGCGATGACGTCGGGCTGGCTGACGATCCACTCGTTGATCGCCTCCGACCGGCCGTGCATGATGACCCACCCGCCCCGGCGCCGATAATGGCGGAACGTCTCGCGCGTGAGCCGCTCGCCCGTCTCGACCCACTGCAGCCTGCCGTACGCCTCGGCCGGCCGGTCGTCCCAGCCGTCGAACAGCGGCGATTCGATGAGCGAGGCGCTGGCCGTGTAGGGGTAGGCCTCGGTCGTGACGTCGACGCCGCGCTCGCGCGCCCCGCGGATCATGGCGAGGGCCTCCTCCGCACGCCCCCCGCCCGTGCTGTTCATGTGGACGATGTGGAGCGCCGCGCCGGTGATCGCCGCGTTGGCGATCACCTCCTGGAACGGCGCCAGGACGCCGCCGCGCCGGAAGGCCCCCGACCCGCGCAGGTGGATGAACGCCGGCGCCGCGTAGCGGGCCGCGAGCTCGAACAGGCGCAGCAGCTCGCGGTGGCTCGCGCCCGGGGTGTAGCTCAACCCGAAGCCGAAGCCGATGCCGCCTTCCTCGAGGCCGCGCTCCATGAGCTGGCCGAGGCGGGCCAGCTCGTCGTCGGTCGCCGCGCGGTAGAGGGCGCTGTTGCCGCTCTCGCCCAGCGAGAACGTCCCGTCCGGGTTGGCGCGCGCCACGGCGCTGCCCAGCGCGCGCAGCCGCGCGCCCTGGTGGCTCACCGACGCCCCGTAGTGGATGAGCGACGCCCCGCCCCGCCGCGCATACCAGTGGCCCACCGGAAAGGCGCCGATCTCGAGCTCGAGCGCCGTCGTCACCCCGTCCTGCGCCTGGTAGCGGCTGCTCGCGGGATCCTGCCCGTGCGCGTGCAGGTCGATGAACCCCGGCGCCACGACGAGCCCGGCGGCGTCGACGACCGCCCCACCCTCCAGCGGCGCTTCCGAGAGCGCCGCCACGGCGCCGTCGCGGATCCCGACGTGCCGCACAGCATCGAGCCCGCTCTCCGGATCGATGACCCACCCGCCGGCAATCACCAGGTCGTACGATTGGACGGCGGCCGGGGGCGCCAGCGCGGCCGTCTCGCCGCCCGAGCATGCTGCACAGGCGCAGGCGGCGGCCAGCATCAGCAGGCCGAGCGCGAACGGACCTGCGCGACCGGTGCGGCCCCGGCCGCGGCCTGCTGGCATCCTCCGTACCGGCGTGGGCAGCGCAACCTGCGGCTCCGACGTGATTCTCAAACGCATCGCGGACCCTCTACCACCGTTCTCGCGGCAAGGCTACGTTCGCGGGGCGCGCCTGTCAAAGCCGGTCAGGCCACCGTCCCGCGGGTATACTCGCCCTGTGAGGTCGGTTGCCAAGTCGGTTGCGTCGGCCCTCCGCCGGCGCGACGCCGACGCCGTCCGGACGATGCCGCTCGCCGAGCGCCTCGAGCTGGCCTTCCGCCTCGGCGACGAGGATCTGGAGGCGTTTCGCGCCACCCACGGCCTCGACCGGCGGACGGCAATCCGCCTCATCGAGCGGCGCCGCCAGGCGACCCGCCAACCGAGCGGATGCATCCAACGGCTCATCGGCTGAGCCTGCTCGAGCGCGTCGCCGCGACTCTCGACAGCGCCGGCGTCGCGTACGCCCTGATCGGCGCCGCCGCACTGGCCGTCCACGGCGTCGGCCGCTCGACCCGCGACATCGACTTGCTGACGCTGGCCGACGCCCCGCTGGACAGCGCGTGGTGGCAGCCGCTGGCCGACGCGGGCGTGCAGGTGTCTGCTGCGCGGGGCGACGCCGACGACCCCCTTGCGGGCGTCATCCGGCTCGAGCAGCAGGGGGAGCAGCCGGTCGACCTGGTCGTGGGCCGCCACCGCTGGCAGCAGAGGCTCCTCGAGCGCGCCGAGCCCGCGTTCGCCGGCGGAACGCGCCTGCCGGCCGCGCGGGCACAGGACCTCGTCCTCCTCAAGCTCTTCGCCGGCGGCGCCCAGGACGCCTGGGACATCGAACAACTGCTCGCCGGCCCGGACCGCGAGACGCTCATCGCCGACGTCACCGCCGACCTGGACGACCTGCCTGCTCGTTGTCGGGCGCTCTGGCGCCGGATTGTGGCGGGCGGTCCGGCCTGAGCTTCCCGGGCGCGACCAGGCGACTACCATCGCGAGCATCAGCCGAGCCGCCGAACCTGCTCCTCCGGGAGGTCTACGACGGTCCGCGCGGCGGAAGAAGTGGGCCACGAGGTCGGCGTTGCTGCTCGACTCGGCGTGCAGTGTCGCCAGCCAGTCTCGATATCCGTCGCCCAGATTCGTGCTGATTCGCTTTCCGCCAAGGAACGGCGGGTTGCCGACGATGGCGTCGAACCCCGGATTCGCCTGCTCGAACACCTCCGGGAACTCCAGCTCCCAGTGGAACGGCGCGAGGGGCGGGTCGTCGCAGCGGCGCTCGGCGAGAATGCCGCGGAACTCGTCGGCACGGCCGTCGAGGACGGCGCCGGCGTACTTGGCGCGCCTGGTTTCGCGGGCCTTCGGCTTGCCGGCCTCGAAGAAGGCGGCGGTCGCGAGGTCACCGAAGAGGCGCACCTTGTCGAGCTCGAAGCGGGCCTCGTCCCACCAGTCGCGCAGGTCCCAATCGGTGACGCCGGCGCCGGCGTCGCGGATGCGGCGGCGCAGCTCGGCGACCTTGGCCACCTGCTCGCGGACGGGGATGGTCTCGAAGCCCTGCTGCGAGTACTTGCTGGAGGCGTCCCAGTGGAACGCCTCGATCTGGCGGCGCGAGAGGCCGACCAGCGAGTCGCCGTGGCGCAGGGCGTGGTCGACGAACGTCAGGGGCTCCTGTCTGGCCAGCGTCGCCAGCCAGAGGGAGACCTTGGCGAGGTCGACGGCCATGGGGTTGCGGTCGACGCCGTAGAGGCAGCGCTGGGCGACCTGGCGGCGGGCCACGATGACCTCGTCCTCGCCGGCCGGCAGCTCGGGGGCGGCCAGGTGGGCCCGCCAAGCCTCGACGAGCGCGTCGCCGAGCTGGCGGCAGGTCTCGACCAGAAAGGCGCCGGAGCCCATGGCGGGGTCGCAGACCTTGAGGTCGAGGATGGCCTCGGGCCGGGGCGGCACGCTGGAGGGGCCGCGCAGGCGGGCGAGGATCGGCTCCAGCGTGGTGCGGACGATGGGCTCGGTCAGCTCGCGCGGGGTGTAGTGCGACCCGGAGCGGCGGCGGGCCTCGCTCGGCTGCCGGACGAGGGCGCCGGCCGGCACCAGATCGGGCGTGGCGGCGGCGTCGATCACGGGCTGCAGGGCGGCGTGCAGGTCGGCGACGGTCTCAGCCGCGGCCACGGGCTTGCGCACGGTGTCGGTGAGCGTGCGGTCGGTGCGTTCCCGGAGCCATTGCGCACGGCGGCCGCCCGCCTCGGCGAGGAGCGCCTCGAGGTCGACGGTGGTGGGGGCGCCCTGCTTCTTCTGCGCCTTGATGGCCACCGACAGCCCGTGGGCGGTCTCGAGCCGGAGCCCATCATCGTCTCGTAGACCGAGCCGATCTGCTCCACGTCGAGGGCGCGGTACGAGATGCGCTCGCCGTCGAGCACCAACAGCTTGTCGAGGGCGCGGTAGATGGTGCCG
>CAZMWA010000205.1:0-6201 GCA_964569405.1 uncultured Vicinamibacteraceae bacterium
GGAATGGACCGCATTTCACAGCGCCTGCCCAGCCGGCCCCGGATTCGCTATCGTGCTGTAAATCCCTGTTATTCAGTCTTTTATGAACACCACGGAACGGCTATGGACATCCACCGCGAACCACATGCTATTCAGGCAGGGCGAAGGCCACCAGCTCGCCGTCGCGGTCGCGCGCGCTGACGGCGACGACGATGTACTGCCTGCCGTCGTGCAGGTACGTCATCGGCGCGCCGGACGTCCCGGCTTCCAGCTCCGTCTGCCACAGCACGCGGCCGGTCGCCTTGTCGTAGGCGCGGAACATCCGCCCGCCGGCGTGGGGCGGCAGCACCTGCATGGACCTCGAGCCGTCGCCCAGGAACAGCAGCGTGCGGGTCAGCAGCGGCGCAGCGCGTCCCGGGGCGCCCAGCCATGGCAGCGCCAGGTCCTGGAGCGCGAGGTGGTCGCGCGGCCCGGGGCCGTTCGGCGTCATCCAGACGTGCTCGCCGGTGTTGAGGTCGATGGCTGTGATGCGGCCCCACGGCGGCTTGATCAGCGGGAGTCCGCGCGGGCCGTCGAGGTACACGTTGGGCGAGCCCTGCAGGTAGCGGAAGGGCGACACGTCGGGGTCCGCCTCGCGCAGCCAGATCATCGTCGGGGCGGTGATCGACGGCACGTAGAGCATCTGCGTCTCGGGGTCGTACGCCGCGCCGTTCCAGTTGGCGCCGCCCACCCAGCTCGGCACCTGCAGCGTGCCCAGCGTGCCGCCCGGCGACTCGTCGCGCACCGAGGGGGGCGTGAAGAGCGGCCCCGAGCGGTACTGCCGGAAGATCTCCAGCGCCTCGGCCCGCAGCTCCGGGGTGAAGTCGATCAGGTCGTCCTCGGTGAAGCCCTGCCGGTCGAACGGCGCGGGCCGCGTCGGGAACGGCTGGGTGGGGGAGAGCCGCTCGCCGGGGACGTCGGACTGCGGCACGGGCCGCTCCTCGATCGGCCACACCGGCTCGCCGGTGACGCGGTCGAAGACGTAGGTGAAGGCCTGCTTGCTCACCTGCGCCACGGCCTTGATCGGCCGGCCGTCGACGGTGATGTCCGCCAGGATCGGCGTGGATCCGAGGTCGTAGTCCCAGACGCCGTGGTGGATCATCTGGAAGTGCCACACGCGGCGCCCGGTCTCGCACTCGAGGCAGAGCAGGCTCTCGGCGAACAGGTTGTCGCCCGGCCGGTGCCCGCCGTACCAGTTGTGGGTGGGCGTGGCGGTCGGCAGGTAGGCGTAGCCCAGCTCCTCGTCGGCCGCGCCGACGGTCCAGGTGTTGCTGGCGCCGGTGTGCTCCCAGGAGCCGTCCTCCCACGTCTCGTGGCCGAACTCGCCCGGCCGCGGGATGGTGTTGAACGTCCACCGGAGCTGGCCGGTGACGGCGTCGAAGCCGCGGATGAGGCCGGGCGCCTGCTCGCGCCGGTCGAACTGATCGATGGTGAAGATGCCCACGATGAGCGTGTCGCGGCAGACGAGCGGGGCGGCCGTCCAGTTGTACCTCTCGAGGTGCGGGACGCCCTCCGTCAGGTCGACCATGCCGCCCGCGCCGAACTCGCGCAGCGGATCGCCCGTCGTCGCGTCGAGCGCCACGAGGTGCTCGCCGCTGATGATGAAGATGCGCTCGTCGTCGCGCGCCGGGTCGTGCCAGTAGCTCACGCCGCGCGTCGAGCCGCCGCGCGGCCGGCCGGCGCCGTCCTCGAGCGCCGCGTAGACCCACGCGGTCTCGCCGGTGGCGGGATCGATGGCCGCCGCCTGTCCGAGGTTCGTGCCCATGAACAGGCGGCCGCCGACCATCAGCGGCGTGGCCTGCAGCGTCGGATTGAACTGCAGCTCGGGGTCGCGGTCGGCCAGCTCGTGATCCACCGAGCGCCAGCGCCAGGCGACGCGCAGGTCGTGCACGTTGCCGGGGCCGATCTGGTCCAGCGGCGAGTACTTCGAGCCGCCCACATCCCCGGCGTAGCTGCGCCACTCGCCGCCCGGCGCGCCCTGTTGCGCAGAGACGGTTCCTCCGGCGAGGAGCGCCACGCCGAGGACGCACGCGCCGGCCAGCGACAACCAGTCTGTCCGCATTCCGTTGTCTCCTTTGGCTTCCATAACAGATGGGGCTGCGCCCCAAGCCCCCGGCGTCCGCTTGCGGGGACCCCATCGCCCCGCGCCGCTACCGCCGAGGCGCGCCGTGCGCGCCTTGCGGAGTCCGCGCCGTTCTACGGCGCAGGCTCCTCGGGCAGCGCGAAGGTGACGAGCACGTTGCTGCCCAGCGGCGCCTCCATCTCGGCCGCGTAGTTGGTCAGCCGGAAGATCGACGAGCCGCCCACCGGCACCGTGAGGTACTGCCGGCCGCCCGCGCGGTACGTGACCGGAAAGCCGGTGATCTGGCTGCCCAGGATCGTCTCCCAGAGTACCTCGCCGGTCTCCGCGTCGAAGGCGCGGTAGCGGCGGTTCAGGTCGCCGTGGAAGACGACGTTGCCCGCCGTGGCCAGGGTCGAGCCGGCGTTCGGCGCGCGCTGGCTGTAGCGCCACACCTCGCGGCCGGTGGCGATGTCGACGGCACGCACCTCGGTCAGGTCGCCCTCCTCCTCGTAGCCCGGCTCGGGCTGGGTGAAGCGGGGGCTCGCCCCCGAGATCGACTGGTCGTTCGCCGTCTGGTTCAGGCAGGAGCGGTTGATCGGGATGTAGAGCATGCCGGTCTGCGGGCTGTACGACCAGGACCACCAGCCCTTCACGTTGTGGCCGCAGATGATGAACTGGTCGCCGATCTCGCGCGCCACCAGGTCCATGTTGATGAACACCCGGCCGGTCGCCGGATCGATGTCGCTGATGACGAAGCGCTCCGTGCTCTCGTAGGGCAGCGGCGTCGCCCACAGGAACTCGCCGGTCGCGCGGTCGATGACGAACAGCCCGCCGGGCTCGCCCATGGTCACCACGACCTTGCGCTCCTCGGCGCTGCCGGCCAGGCGCGGGTTGATCCACATCACCGCGTCGGGATCGGGATTTACCACCGTGTCGACCAGCGTGCGTTCCTGCACGAAGTCCTGGTCCCAGTCGTCGCAGGGCAGGTGCTGGTAGTACCACTCCATCTGGCCCGAGTCGACGCCGATGGCCACCGTGGAGTTGGAGTACAGCTCGCACGGCGTGCTGTCGCCCACGTCCCAGGTGCCGCGCCGGACGATGCGGGGGTAGGGCAGGGGGACGGCGATGCCCCAGTAGACGAGGCCGAGCTCGGGGTCGTAGCTGCCCGGCGTGCCCCACGGCGAGACGTGCACGCGGCTGCTGGTCGGCACGTTGCCCCAGGTCTGCCCGCCGGGATCGTCCGCGCCGGCCGCCGTGTACACGCGCCACAGCTCGCTGCCGTCGTCCGTGTCGTGGGCCGAGATGAAGCAGCGCGCCTGGAGGCTGGCGGGGCTGCACGTCCGGCCGGTGAGCACCTTGCCGTCGATGATCATCGCGCCGGACGAGTGCGTGATGCCGTCGCGGTAGTCGGCCAGCTCGCTCTCCCAGGCCTGCTCGCCGGTGCGCGCGTCGACGGCCACCAGGTGCGCGTCGGCCGTCAGGTGGTAGATGTGGTTGCCGTAGAGGGCCAGGTGCCGCGTGCGGTTGCCCAGCGTGGCGTACTGCCGCAGGTCGGCGGGCGCCTCGCGCCGGTAGTCCCAGAGCATGTCGCCGGTGGTGGCGTCGAGCGCCTGCAGGTGGTCGTCGTTGTTGGCGATGTACATCACGCCGTCGTACACGAGCGGCTGGACCTGCTGCGGCCCGTCGTCCATGGCCCGCATCCAGACGAGCTGCAGCTCGTGCACGTTGTCGCGGTTGATGTCCGCCAGCGGGCTGTAGCCCTGCAGGTCGTACGTCCGGTGCGCCATCAGCCAGTCCTCGGGGTCGGGGTCCAGCAGCATCGCGTCGGTCACCGGCACGAACGGCCGCACCTCGCGGGTGATCGTCTCGTTCTGCTGGGCGCTCAGGCCCGCCGCGAGGATCAGCACCGCGAGACCGGACACCGCGCTCGCGAACGCCGCGTATCGGTTCGGCATGATAATCTCCCCACCGCGCATCGACGGCCTCTACCGTTGCGTTCAGCCTACCGGAACCCGCAGCCGGATCCAACGCCTCGTCATCCACGGCCGGCGCCCATCGGGACGATCCGGCGCGAGCGAAGTAGGGAAGTAGGGTAGAATACGCGCGGGACGGACCGCCCGCATGCTGGAGGCCTGAATGACCGGAGGCGTGGAACGGATGCCCGGAGGTCGGCTCGGCCGGCGCGCTCTCGTCCTCGTCGCGTGTCTCGCCCTGGCGCCGGCCGGCGCGGACGCGCAAGCCGTTTCGGCCGGTTCCGCCGGCGGCGAATCGTCCGCTTCGGAGCGGGCAGTCATCGACCGCTACTGCGTCACCTGCCACAGCGACCGCCTGCAGACAGGCGGGCTGTCGCTGGAGGGCGTGGACCTGGCCGACGTCGCCGCGCACGCCGAGGTGTGGGAGAAGGTCGTCCGCAAGCTGCGGGCGGGCGCGATGCCGCCCCGGCCGCGCCCCCGTCCCGACGCGGAGACCCACGCGCGCCTGCTCGCGCATATCGAGACCGCCCTCGACGCCGCGGCCCGGGACAATCCCGACCCCGGCCGCACCGAGACCTTCCGGCGGTTGAACCGCACGGAGTACCAGAACGCCATCCGCGACCTGCTGGCCCTCGAGATCGACGTCACCGCGCTGCTGCCGCGCGACGACGCCGCCTTCGGGTTCGACAACGTGAACACCGGGGGGCTGTCGCCCACCTTGCTGGAGCGCTATCTCGCGGCCGCCCGCACCGTCAGCGAGCTGGCCGTCGGCAGCCGCGCCCCGGCCCCCGGGAGCCGGGTGGTCGTCGTGCCGGCCGACCGCACCCAGGAGGATCACGTCGACGGCCTGCCGTTCGGGACCCGCGGAGGGACCGTCGTCGACCACGTCTTCCCGTTCGACGGCGAGTACGAGCTGCAGATTCGCCTGCAGCGCAACCGCAACGAGAACGTCGAGGGGCTGACCGAGCCGCACGAGGTGGAGCTGACCCTCGACGGCGAGCGCTTGGGCCTGTTCACCATGGCGCCGAGCACGAACACGGTGATTCAGGCCAACGCGACCTACTACGCGGACGAGGGGATCGACAACCACCTGAACGTCCGCGTGCCGGTGACGGCGGGGCCGCACCGGGTGGGCGCCGCGTTCATCAAGAAGAACTCGGCCCTGCTCGAGACGACCCGCCAGCCCTACGACGCCCACTTCAACATGGACCGCCACCCGCGGCAGCAGCCGGCGGTGCGCACGGTCTCCATCGCCGGGCCCTTCAACCCCACCGGCATCGGCGGGACGCCGAGCCGCGAGCGCATCTTCGCGTGCCGTCCGGCCGACGCCGCGGCCGCGGAGGAGGCCGAGGCGTGCGCCGTCGCGATCATCGCCTCGCTGGCCCGGCGCGCCTATCGGCGTCCGGTCACCTTCGCGGACCTCGAGCAGCTCACCGGGTTCTATCGCGACGGGTACGCCGAGGGCGGGTTCGAGGCCGGCGTCGAGACCGCCCTGCGCGCGCTGCTGGCGAGTCCCGAGTTCCTGTTCCGTATCGAGCGCGACCCGGCCGGGATCGCGCCCGGCGCCGCGTACCGCGTCGGCGACCTCGAGCTGGCCTCGCGCCTCTCGTTCTTCCTGTGGAGCAGCCTGCCCGACGACGAGCTGATCGACGCCGCGGCGGCCGGCCGCCTGCGCGCGCCCGGCGAGCTGCGGGCCCAGGTGCGGCGCATGCTCGCCGACCCGCGCGCCGGGACGCTGACCACGAACTTCGCGTCGCAGTGGCTGCACCTGCGGAACCTCGACGCGGTCACCCCCGACGCCCGCGCCTTCCCCGACTTCGACGACAACCTGCGCCAGGGCTTCCGCACCGAGACCGAGCTGCTGTTCCGGAGCGTCGTCGACGAGGACCGCAGCGTGACCGACCTGCTCACCGCGGACTACACGTTCCTCAACGAGCGGGTCGCGACGCACTACGGCGTGCCGGGCATCCTCGGCGACCACTTCCGGCGCGTCGCCCTGCCCGCGGGCAGCCCGCGGGCGGGCGTGCTCGGCCACGGGAGCGTCCTGACCGTGACGTCCTACGCCACGCGGACCTCGCCGGTGCTGCGCGGCAAGTGGATTCTGGAGAACCTGCTGGGGACGCCGCCGCCGCCCCCGCCGCCCAACGT
>CAZMWA010000206.1:0-2638 GCA_964569405.1 uncultured Vicinamibacteraceae bacterium
CGGCTCGCCGGATCCACCGAACTTCACACCCTCGCCGGGCTCTACCGCGACAGGCCGCTGCTCGCGGCGCAGTTCTTCGTGCCTGCGTCCTCTCTGTCCGGCTTCCCGCCGCTGTCCGGCTTCTGGGCGAAGCTGCTGCTCATCCAGGCCTCCATCGCAAGCGACGAGTTCGTCATCGCGGGCGTCGCGTTGACCGTGGGTCTGCTGACCGTCTATTCGATGACCAAGATCTGGCTGAACGCCTTCTGGAAGGCCCGCCCGGACGACGCCGGGCCGCCGCCCCCGGTCGCGCTGCCGCGGCGGTGGCTGCTGCTGGCTCCCATTGCCACGCTCGCGATCATCACGGTGGCGATCGGTCTGTACGCCCGGCCCCTCTACCTGCTGGCGGAACGCGCCGCCACCGAGCTGATGGCCCCCTCGACCTACGTCGAAGCCGTGCTCGGCGGGAGCAGTCGATGAGACTCTTCCAAATCAACCTGCTGCTCGCCGGCGGCTGGTGCGCGTTGATGGGGACCTTCGATCCGGGGACCTTCGTGGCGGGCTTCCTCCTGGCGTTCGCGGCCCTGAGCCTGTCGAGCCCCATGTTCGGGCAGGCCGCCTACTTCAGGCGGGTGCTCCTGTCGGCCCGCCTGGGGGCCTACTTCCTGTACGAGCTCACGGTCTCGGGCCTGCAGGTCGCGTGGGACGTGATCACGCCCGGGCACGGATCGCGCCCGGGCATCCTGGCCGTGCCGCTGGACATCGAGGACCCGCTGCAGATCACGGTGCTGGCGAATCTCATCTCGTTGACGCCCGGTTCGCTGAGCCTCGACGTCAGCCCCGACGGCAGGACGCTCTACGTGCACGAGATGTTCCTCGACGATCCGGACGCAACGCGCAGGCGGATCAAGCAGGGTTTCGAACGCCTGATCCGGGAGGCCATGCAGTGACGGGTCCCGAGGCGCAGTCGCAGATCGTCGCGTGGGCGGTGAACGCCGCCATGGCCCTGACCGTGCTGGGGGTGGTCTCCTCGTTCGTACGCCTCATCAGGGGACCGAGCCTGCCGGATCGCGTCGTCTCGGTCGACCTCATCACTGTGCTGGCAATCGCCATCGCGGGCCTCCTGGCCATCACGCACACCGAGCCCGACTTTCTCGACATCGCCGTGGCGCTGGCGCTGGTGGCCTTTCTGGCCACGGTCGCCTTCGCCTGGTACGCCGAGCGCTCGACCGAGCTGCGCAACCGCGACAGGGGGGGCGCCGAGAGGGTGGATGAAACCGATGGCGGGTGACATGCCGTGGTTGGACCTCATCGTTGCCGCGTGCCTGCTGGCCGGCGGCTTCTTCCTGTTCGTCGCCGGACTCGGCATCCTGCGCCTGCCGGACGTGCTCATTCGCATGCACGCCTCCACGAAGGCGGGCACGCTGGGCGTCGGCCTGGTGTTCGGCGCGGCGGCCCTGTACTTCAGGAGCACGGCCGAGACCGCAATCGCCGTGCTGACGGTCATCTTCCTGCTGGCGACGGCCCCGGTCGCCGCCCACGCGATCGCCCGCGCGGCGTACCGGACGAATGTCCCGCTGTCGGACAGGACGCACGTCGACGAGTGGAAGGGAAGGTACGGCAGGGACACGGCGGGCCCGGCCAGCGGCGGCACGCCGTAGCCGGGGTCGGATCCGGCGCCGGGAAGAGGCAGGCGCCCATCGGATTGCCCGGTCGTTCAGCCGAGGGCGTTGCGCCTCGCAGCGCGGGCGCACAGCCAGCCGGCGAGCAGGCCGAACAGGTGCGCCTCCCAGGAGACCCCGTCGTCTCGCGGCAGGACGCCGGCGAGCATGCCGCCGTACGACACCGCGACCAGGATGGACACGGCGACGGATGGCAGCCGGCGCTCGTAGTATTCGCGGCCGACCAGCAGGCCGAAGTAGCCGAATATCAGGCCGCTGGCGCCGACGTGCGCCGCGTCGCGGCCGAGCGCCCACAGACCCAGGCCGCCGAGCACGACGATGGCGAGCGTGGTCGCGAGGTACCGGGCGACGCCGCGGATGGCCACCATGCCGCCGAGAACGAGCAGCGGGACGGTGTTCGCCAGCAGGTGGGCGAACGAGCCGTGCACCAGGGGCGCGCCGAGAATGCCGGGCAGGCCGTCGACGCGGCGCGGCACGAGCGCCAGGGCGTGGACGAGGCGCTCGTCGACGAGCAGCCCGTACAGGGACACCGCCCAGATCAGGGCGACACCGGCGAGCAGCGCGGCGGCGCGCGGCCGCCAGCCAGTCGGGTCCATCACGAGTGACCTCCCTTCGTCAGTAGACTCCACTTGCATGTCGACCACTTGCATGTCGCTGGATCGACCCGACGGCAAGGCGGCTCGCACGCGACGGACCGCAAGGCTCGCCGGCGCGCTCCTGTTGTGCGGTGGTGTGCTGTGGGGGACGGCCGCGCGGGCGGCCGCGCAGCAGGAGCCCGCGGCCGCGGAGCCGCAGCAGGTCGCGCCTCCGCCGGCGGGATTCCAGCTTGCGGGCCCCGTGATCGACGGGCCGCCCGCCCCGCTGCCGCCGGCCACGATCACCCGCGACGCCGGCGGCCGGGCGACGGTCCGCGCCGTCCGGCTCGCTGAGCCCCTCCAGCTCGACGGCGTGCTCGACGAGCCGATCTACGACCGCGT
>CAZMWA010000207.1:0-6942 GCA_964569405.1 uncultured Vicinamibacteraceae bacterium
GACAAGATCTGCGGGCGGGAGGGGGTTCAGGGACCGGATGTCAGCCGCGAGGGCGTGCAGCGCGACATCCTCCCGATCGTCGAGGGCACCACGGTCAGCACGAAGCACGGCATGGTGCGGACGGATCACATCCTGTTCATCGCGGCGGGCGCGTTTCACATGGCCAAGCCGTCCGACCTGATTCCCGAGCTGCAGGGGCGGTTTCCGATCCGGGTCGAGCTGGAGGCGCTGGGCACGGACGAGTTCGTGCGCATCCTGACGGAGCCGAAAGGCGCCCTGGTCACCCAGTACATGGCGCTGCTGGCCACCGAGGGTCTCGAGCTGACATTCGAGACCGAGGCCGTGCGGCGCATCGCCGAGTTCGCGACGATGGTCAACGAGCGCACGGAGAACATCGGCGCGCGGCGGCTGCATACGGTCATGGAGAAGCTGCTCGACGAGGTCTCGTTCGATGCGCCCGACATGCTGGAGCAACGGGTCGTCATCGACGGCGCCTACGTCGACCGGATGCTCGTCGACATCGTGAAGGACGAGGATCTATCGCGATACATTCTGTAATCCGTGTCCGAGCCGGTCTGTCCGGGCTGCTCTGCGCCGTGCTCTCCGCGGCGTGCGGCGTGCGGGGCGACCCGCTGCCGCCGCGCCTGATCGTGCCCGCCCCGGTCGCCGATCTGTCCGCGGAACGTTTCGGAGATCGGGTCTACGTGCAGTTGACGATTCCGTCCGCCGACAACGACGGCGCAGAGCCCGCCGATCTCGGCCGCGTGGAGGTGTACGCCCGGACGGCGCTGCCGTCGGACGACGGGACGGACGTGGCGTTCGACGACTGGCTCGACGCCGCCACGCTGGTCGCGAGGCTGGAGGTCGCCCGGCCGGCCGGCGCCGCCGCCGCGGATGACGAGGCGGCGGGGCGCGACGCGCTGCCGGCCCAGGGTGATCGGGTGACCGTTGTCGAGGAATTGACGCCCGCGGCGATCGGCGAGGACGACGATTCGGAGGAGATGAGCGACGACCCCGCAGGGCTGGTCGCCGGGCCGCTGCTCGGCCCGCCGCTGCCGCGGACGCGGGTGCGCACGTACGTTGCCCTGGCGCTCTCCGGCCGCGGACGGGAGAGCCGGCCGTCGCAGCCGGCAACGGTGCCGCTCGGGCCCGCGCCCGCGCCGCCCGCGCCTCCTCTCGTGACGTACGACGAGGCGCGGCTCTCGCTGGCGTGGCCGCTGCCCCCCACGGCGCGCCTGCCGGTGCAGCGGACGGCGATCGATGCGGAGCTTCCGTCGCGGCCGCTGCTGCCCCCGCGCACCCCTACCCGCTACGAGGTGTATGCTGCCGCCGGGTCCGCGGACGCCGCGGGCACGCACGTTCCGAGGCCGCTGCATGCGGCGCCGCTGGCCGGGACCGCGTATCGCGAAGCGCGGCCGACGCTCGGCGTCGAGCGTTGCTTCGTCGTGCGGTCGGTCGACGAGATCGACGGCGTCGACGTGCGCAGCGCGCCGTCGGAGGCTGCCTGCCGCGAGCTGGTCGACACGTTCGCGCCGGCCGCGCCGGCCGGCCTCGCCGCGATCGCGGCCGCCGGCGGCGTCAACCTGGCCTGGCGCGCGAACGCCGAGGACGACGTCGTCGGCTACCTGGTCTTGCGCGGCCGCGGCCCAGATGCGACACTCCGCCCGTTGACGGCCGAGCCGGTCGTGGCGACGACCTATCGCGACGCGGCGGTGGAGGCCGGGGTGAGCTACGAGTACGCGGTGCAGGCCGTCGACGACGCCGTGCCGCCCAACGTCGGCCCGCCGTCGGAGCGGGTCAGGGAGCAAGCGCGATGAACGATGCGGCGCACTGGATCTACCGGGCGGAGCGCGCCGGCCGGCGCCTGCACGTGCTGCACGCCGGCGGCGACTGGAACGAGCTCGAGGGCGACCTGTTCGGCCGCTACGCCGCCGGCGCCCCGGTCGATCCGGCCGATCTGCGGATACTGGCGCCTCTCGAGCCGTCGAAGATCGTGGCGGTGGGTCTCAACTACCGCGACCATGCCCGGGAGATGAACAAGGTGCTGCCCAGCGAGCCGTTGATCTTCCTCAAGCCGCCGTCGGCGGTCGTCGGGCCCGACGGCGCCATCGTCCTGCCCGCCGGGGCCGGCCGGGTCGACTACGAGGCCGAGCTCGGCATCGTCATCGGCCGCCGCGCGCGCGGCATCGCGGCCGCCGACGCGCCGGACTATATACTCGGTCTGACCTGCGTGAACGACGTGACGGATCGGGATCTCCAGAAGCGCGACGTGCAGTACACGCGCGCCAAGGGCTTCGATACGTTCGCCCCGGTCGGTCCGGCCGTGGCCGTGGGGGTCGACTGGCGCGCGCTCGACGTCGAATCGTGGCTCAACGGCGAGCGGCGCCAGGCGTCGAACACGCGCGAGCTCATCTTCGACATCGGCTACCTGGTCGAGTTCGTCTCCTCGGTCATGACGCTGCTGCCGGGCGACGTGATCGCCACCGGCACCCCGTCGGGGGTTGGTCCCCTGCAGTCGGGAGACCGGATCGTCGTGAAGGTCGCCGGGGTCGGATCGCTGGCGAACGACGTGGTCGCCGCGGAGCCGGCGTGATGGTGAGGTTGGAGAGATGAAGCTGTTCGTCGACACGGCGCACGTTCCCGACATCGAGGCGCTGCTGCCGCTCGGCATCGTGGACGGGGTGACGACCAACCCGTCGCTGCTCGCCCGCGAGGGCGGGGATCCGGACGCGATTCTCAAGGCCGTCTGCGGGCTCGTCCAGGGGCCGGTCAGCGCGGAGGTGGTTTCCACCGCTGCCGACGAGATGGTCCGCGAGGGGCGCCGACTGGCCCTGCTCGACGAGCACATCGTGGTCAAGGTCCCGTTCGGCCGGGAGGGGGTCGCCGCGTGCAAGCGTCTCACCGGCGATGGGATCCGCGTCAACGTGACCCTCGTGTTCTCCGCCGCCCAGGCCCTGCTGGCCGCCAAGGTCGGCGCGGCGTACGTCAGCCCGTTCGTGGGCCGGCTCGACGACGTCGCAACGTCCGGCATGGACCTCATCGGACAGGTCGTGGACATCTACGACAGGCACGATTTCGCCACCGAAGTGCTGGTGGCGAGCGTGCGCGGTCCGCTGCATGTCGTGGAGGCGGCGACGCTGGGCGCCGACATCTGCACCTGTCCCGCCAAGGTCATCGATGGTTTGTTCACGCACCCCCTGACCGATATCGGCCTGCAGAAGTTCCTGGCGGACTGGCAGCACGCCCAGGCGGCGAAGGCATAGGCAACCGGGCACGAAGACGTATGGACACGCGACAGGTTCTCGAGGACTACGAGCGCCGGGCCGAGCTCGGGGGCGGCGAAGGGCGCCGGCAACGGCAGCACGCGGCCGGCAAGCTCACGGCGCGCGAGCGGATGGAGCTGTTCTTCGATCCGGGCAGCTTTCGGGAGATCGACAAGCTGGTCACGCATCGCTGCCGCGACTTCGGGATGGACGGGGAGCTCATTCCCGGCGACGGGGTCGTGTCCGGCCACGGGCTCGTGGACGGCCGCCTCGTGTATGCGTTCGCCCAGGACTTCACGGTGTTCGGCGGCTCGCTGTCCGAGACCAACGCCTCGAAGATCGTCAAGATCATGGACCTGGCGGTCAGGAACGGGGCGCCGGTCGTGGGGCTGAACGACTCCGGCGGCGCGCGCATCCAGGAAGGCGTGCTCTCCCTGGCAGGTTTCGCCGACATCTTTCTCCGCAACACGCTGGCCTCGGGGGTGATTCCGCAGATCTCGGCCATCATGGGCCCGTGCGCGGGGGGGGCCGTCTACTCGCCGGCGATCACCGACTTCAACGTCATGGTGCGCGAATCGAGCTACATGTTCGTCACGGGTCCGGAGGTGATCCGGACGGTGACGCACGAGGAGGTGTCCAAGGAGGCGCTGGGCGGCGCGATGACGCACAACGAGCGGAGCGGCGTGGCGCACTTCGCGGTCGCCGACGATCGGGAATGCCTCGCCCTGATCCGCACGCTGCTGGGCTACCTGCCGAGCAACAACCTCGACGATGCTCCGCGCGTCGAGTCGACCGACCCGATCGAGCGCGCGGACGAGCAGTTGAATGCATTGGTTCCGGACGCGCCGAACCAGCCGTACGACATGCTGGAGCTGGTGCACGCGGTGGTGGACGACGGCGAGCTCCTGGAGGTGCAGCGGCACTTCGCGCGCAACATCGTGGTCGGCTTCGCGCGGCTCGGGGGACAGTCGGTCGGCATCGTCGCCAATCAGCCCGCGCATCTGGCCGGCACGCTCGACATCGACGCGTCCGTGAAGGGCGCGCGCTTCGTGCGCTTCTGCGACGCCTTCAACATTCCGCTCGTCACGTTCGAGGACGTGCCGGGGTTCCTGCCCGGCACGCAGCAGGAGTACGGCGGCATCATCCGCCACGGCGCCAAGCTGCTGTTCGCGTTCGCCGAGGCGACCGTCCCCAAGGTGACGGTCATCGTCCGGAAGGCGTACGGCGGGGCGTACTGCGTCATGGCGAGCAAGCACCTCCGCACCGACGTCAACCTGGCGTGGCCGACGGCGGAGATCGCGGTGATGGGGCCGGAGGGCGCCGTCAACATTCTGTACAAGCGGGAGCTCGAGACGGCCGCGGACCCCGCGGCACGGCGCGAGGAGCGGGTGCGGGAGTTCCGGGAGAAGCTCGCCAACCCGTTCGTCGCGGCCGGACGCGGCTTCATCGACGAGGTCATCGAGCCGCGGACCACCCGGCCCCGGCTGATTGCCGCGCTGCGCAGCCTCGAGGGCAAGCGCGACACCAATCCCCCGAAGAAGCACGGCAACATTCCTCTATGAACGCCGCGGCTGGCGTTGAACGCTCGTGAAACTTCTGGTCGCCAACCGGGGCGAGATCGCCGTCAGAATCATGCGCGCGTGTCGCGACATGCGCGTGCCCACGGTGGCCGTGTATTCGCCGAGCGATCGGCTCGCGCCCCATGTGCGCTACGCGGACGAGGCGGTCGGACTGGGCGCCGATCGGCCGGCCGAGAGCTATCTGGACATCGACAAGCTGGTCGCCGCGGCGCGCCGCACCGGCGCGGATACCGTGCACCCCGGCTACGGGTTCCTGGCGGAGAACGCGGAGTTCGCGCGGGCCTGCCGCGCCGCGGGCCTGCGGTTCGTGGGGCCGGCGGCCGAGGTCATCGCGCTGATGGGCGGCAAGACCGCGGCCCGCCGGGCGGCTCAGCAGGCCGGCGTGCCGGTCGTGCCGGGGACGGACGGTCCGCTGCCCGAGGGGTTGACCGCCGACGAGATGATCCGCACCGCGGACCGCATCGGCTACCCGCTGTTCGTCAAGGCCGTGGCCGGCGGCGGGGGCAAGGGCATGCGGCTGGTCGACGGGCCGGACGCGCTCCCGGGCGCGGTGCGGGCGGCGCGCTCCGAGGCACAGTCGGCGTTCGGCGATGCGACGGTCTACCTGGAGCGCTGCATACGGGTCGCGCGGCACATCGAGGTCCAGTTGCTCGGCGACGATGACGGACAGGTCGTGCCGTTCGTGGAGCGCGAGTGCTCGATTCAGCGACGGCACCAGAAGGTGATCGAGGAGACGCCGTCGCCGGTCGTCGACACGGCCACGCGGCGGGCGCTGGCGGCGGCGGCGGCGGCGTTGGCCCGCGGCGTCGGCTATGCCAACGCCGGCACGGTCGAGTTCCTCCTCGACGACGCCGGGCAGTTCTACTTCCTCGAGATGAACACGCGGCTGCAGGTGGAGCACCCGGTGACGGAGATGGTGACCGGGATCGATCTCGTCGAATGGCAACTGCGCATCGCGCGCGGCGAGAAGCTGGCGCTGGACGCGGAGCGCATGCTGACGCCCGACGGCCACGCCATCGAGTGCCGGGTCTACGCCGAGGACCCGGAGGCCGGGTTCATTCCCAGCCCGGCCCGCATCACGAGCCTGCGCACGCCGGACGGCCCGGGCATCCGCAACGACAGCGGCGTGGCGCAGGGGTTCGAGGTCCCGCTGCACTACGACTCGATGCTGTCGAAGCTGGTGGCCTGGGGGCAGACGCGCGCCCAGGCAATCGACCGCATGCGGCGGGCGCTGACCGAGTACGAGGTCGGCGGTGTCCGGACGACGATTCCGCTCTTCCGGTGGATCCTGGGCCGGCCCGACTTCGCGGCCGCGCACTTCGACACGGGCTTCCTGGACCGCACGCTGGCCGCCCGCCCCCCGGGCGCGCTGGTGCCGCCGCCGCCGGAGGCCGAGGAGATCGCCGTGCTCGCGACGGCGGTACGGACGGTTCTCGACGCCGGGGCGGGCCGCTCGGCGCGCGGCCCGGGCGGGGCCCGGCGCACGACGTGGCAGCAGGCGGCGCGGCTCGGGGGATTGCGGCGCTGAATGGCTGAGACTACCATCGAGATCGAGATCGACGGGAACAGCCACCGGGTCGCGGTGGAGCGGCTCGGGTCCGACCCGGCGCGGTTCCGGATCGCGTGGGGCGGCGTGACGCGCGTGGTCGACGCCCGCCGGATCGACCGGGAGACGCTCTCGCTGGTGCTCGTCGAGGGCGGCTCCGGAAGCCGCACCGTCCGCTGCGTCGATGCCGACGGCGCCGTCGACGTGCACGTCGGCGGCGCGGTGGTGCGCGCGCTCGTCGACGTTGGCCGTGCGCGGCTGACGGGGCTCGGTGCGCGCGGCGGCGACCGGAACGGCGGGCAGCACGTCACGGCCCCGATGCCGGGCAAGGTGGTGCGGCTGCTGGTGGCGCCGGGCGACGAGGTCGAGGCCCGCCAGGGCGTCGTCGTGGTCGAGGCGATGAAGATGGAGAACGAGCTGACCGCGCCGCGCGCCGGCCGCATTGCCGAGGTGGCGGTGGCCGAAGGCGCCTCGGTCGAGTCCGGCAAGGTGCTCATCGTCATCGAATGACCGCAAAGGCGCGCACGGCGCGCCTTTGCGGTCATTCGATGAC
>CAZMWA010000208.1:0-3055 GCA_964569405.1 uncultured Vicinamibacteraceae bacterium
CGCCGACGTCGATCCCGAGACCGGCGAGGTCACGCACCGGGAGGGGATGATCCCCGAGCTCTACGAGGAGGTCTTCTGGTGCCCGAGCACGGCCGGCTTCAAGAGCTGGCGGGCGATGTCGTACCACCCGGAGACCGAGGCATTCGTCATCCCCATCAACCTCAACTGCGAGACCGGCGTGTTCGGCCCCGTCGAGCGGGTCGAGGGAGGCGGCGGCACCGGTCCGGTGCGGCGCACCAACCACTTCCATCCGGACAGCCCCGGCCAGCTCGGCGAGCTGCTGTCGATGAGCATCCGCACCGGCGAGGTCCTGTGGCGGCAACGGTTCAAGACCCCGATCAACAGCGCGGCGCTGACCACCGCGGGCGGGCTGGCGTTCGCGGGTAGCTGGGATCGCTACATCTACGCCTTCGACGCCGCCGACGGCGAGATCCTGTGGAGCCGGCGCCTGCCGACCTCGATCCAGGGGTTCCCGATCAGCTACGCGGTGGACGGCCGGCAGTACGTCGCGGTGCCCGTCGGCGCCGGCGGTGCGAGCTGGCAAGGCATGATCCCCACCGATCTGATGCCGGAGGAAAAGCGTCCGGTGGGGGGCAACGGGCTGTTCGTCTTCGCCCTCGACGAGTAGCAGCCGGCGACGCGCGACGGCGGAAATACGGGAAGCCCGGGCCTTCTCCGGCCCGGGCTTCTCCCCACGCACGGCGCCTGCAATCCCGGAGCGACGAGCTGCCATCGGCAGCGTTGCGGTCGGTCCGGGAATCCGGTCCGGCAGACGGCAGGCGGCCAGTTCACGGCAGCTCGGTGAAGCCGTGCGCCACCGCGTACTTCGTCAGCTCCGACGCCGTCCGCACCCCGAGCCGATCCATGATGCTCGCCTTGTGGAACTCGACGGTCTTGACCGAGATGCCGAGGCGGGCCGCGATGCCCTTGGCGGTGTGGCCCTCGGCCACCAGTTGCAATACCTCCCGCTGGCGCGGCGTCAGCCTGCCCAGGGTGGGCGGCACCGCCACCGAGCGGGGCACGCTCGCCCGCAGCGCGTCGCTCGTGATGAGCGGCGTCAGGTACTTGCGGCCGGCGAGGACCGTGGCGATGGCGACGTTCAGCTCCGAGGCGGCCGAGCGCTTCAGCAGGTAGCCGGCCGCCCCCGCCTCGAAGGCCTCGCTGGCGTAGGTCGGATCGGCGTGCATCGTCAGGAAGATGATCCGGGTGTCGGGCACCAGGGTGCGCAGCCGGCGCGCCGCGTCGAGTCCGTTGAGCAGCGGCATCGAGATATCGAGCAGCACAACGTCGGGCGCGAGCCTCGGCGCCGCCTCCACCAGGGCCCGGCCGTCCTCGACCATGCCGACCAGCTCGCACTGGTCCTCGAGGAGCCGGCGCAGGCCCTCCAGCACGAGCGTATGGTCGTCGGCCAGCAGAACCCGCGGCCGCTTCCCCGCCGTCTTCGTCATTCCGCGCCGCCCTCGCCGCCGGCCGCAGCGCCCGGCAACGGCGCCCACACCGTGACCCGGCTCCCCGCCCCGACCTGCGAGGCGAGCTCGAAGCGCCCGCCGGCCAGCCGCACCCGTTCCTGCATCCCCACGATCCCCAGCCCTTCGGACGAGCGGGCCGGCACGGCGAACCCGACGCCGTCGTCGGACACCGTCAGCCGGATCCCGCCGTCGGCCGGCGTCATGTCGACCGTCGCCCGGCTGGCGCGGGCATGCTTGACGACGTTGCGCAGCGCGGCCTGCGCCACGTGATACAGGCACGCCGCCACCGCGGGCGGAACCGGCTCGGACAGATCGCCGATCCGCAGGTCGATGCGAATCGATCCGTGGCGGCGCAGGTCCGCCACGTGGGACCGCAGCGCCGCCTGCAGGCCCAGGTGATCCAGCACCGACGGATGCAGGCCGTAGGCGAGGCCATGCACGTCGTCCGACAGCTCCACGAGCCGGTCGCGGATGGCTCCGAGCCGCTCCGCGGTCGCGCGCGGCGAGCGGGGCACCCCGGCCTGCAGCGACTCGACGTCGAGCGTCAGCATCGCGAGCCGCTGGTTGACGTCGTCGTGCAGCTCGCGCGAGATGCGCCGCCGCTCGTCGTCCTGGGCCGTCAGCAGCCGCCCCGCCAGCGCCCGCAACTCGGCCTGACTTCGTTCGAGCTCCGCCTGCTTCCGCCGCAGGGCGTCCTCGGCCCGCTTGCGGTCGGTCACGTCCCGCCAGATGGACCGGTAGTAGTAGTTGCCGCGCTCGTCCCGGACAAGCGCCATGCCGAGGCTGACGTCCAGCAGGCTGCCGTCCTGACGCCGCAGTCGAAGCTCCACGTCTCCCGCCCGGCCGTCCGCGCGGGCCGTCTCCAGCGCCCGGCCGAGCGCGGCGGCGCTGGCCGGATCGTGCAGCTCGCGGATCGGGCGCCCGAGCACCTCCGCCCGGCGGTAACCGGTCGCGCGCAGCAGCGTGGCGTTGCACTGCGCCACCCGTTCGGTGTCGACGGTTACCGAGGCGAACATGTCCGGCGCGTCCTGGTACAGGTTCTCGTAACGCGCCCGCGCCGCCTCCAGCGCACGCAGGGACTGCTCGCGCAACTGCTCCCGGTCGGCGTCGCGCGTCTTCTGCATGCCTGCAGTCAGATGTGTACCCGAGCGGTCGCGATCCGAGAACCTGGGGATATCCCTAGTTCTCAGGCGCCCCGGGACATCGTATCTTGCACCCAGAACCGGGGCGACGCGAGGCTTGACCGGCCCGGGAAGAAATGGAGGCACGATGGACACACCGCCGGACTTCCAGCGCCTTCGCCGGCAGACGGCTCGCGGCCCCGCGCGCCGTCTGTGCGGCGGAGGCACCGCCGTTGCGCCAGGCCGGCGCGGCCGCAACCCGGGAACCGAAACGCGCGTGACCGCCGTGTCGCGCGGCGTGGACGCTCCAACGATTATCTGTCCAGTGCGAGCCGCACAGGCCACTCCTCTGGCGCGGGGCCGGACGGCGTGACGGGCGCATCACGCTGTCCGGCCGGCGGGCGTCTCCCGGCGTCCGCCCGTGCATGACGTCGCCCAACCGATACGACGGCCTCCCCGAATCGC
>CAZMWA010000209.1:0-14292 GCA_964569405.1 uncultured Vicinamibacteraceae bacterium
GGCCTGGGACGAGACCAGGTAGCGGCAGTCGCGGGGACAGTCGATTTCCGCCAGCCGCTTCGTGCCGCAGCAGACGGCGCAAATGCGGTGGCCCAGGGCGGGACACGCGCGGCCGGCCCGGCGCCGCCGGCACAGTGGACACCTCTCGATCATGGCACCGCCCATCAGTCTACAGTCTCCACTTTTGCCGGCAGCCGGTGTCCATGGACGTGGACATTGTCCAGAAAAGGCGAAACCTGCCGCGAGATTCCTTCGTCTAAGGGTACAGGGAGTCACGGAATGCAAGGACGTCACTGCAGAGACGCCGGTACAAGCGGTACAAGACGAGCTTGATGCAGGCGCGACAACTGCCGGACCGGAACAGCGGCGGGCCCTGACGAAGGACGACCGTTCCCCCTCTCGCACCCCTCCCGCTCTTCCAGTCTGCTCGGTTTCGGTGTACGGCGATGACGCAGGTTGCGGGTGGAATCCGGCCGATCAGGGCAGGCATCGGTTTTGCATAGCTCTGGTGCATGGTTACGGAGCGGCCGGACGGATGGAAGCAATGACGGAAGGAGCCGTCATCATGAGAGCCAAGGCGAACAGCGCGATGCGGCAGGATCGTTACCAGGAGCTCAAGGGGATGCTCGAGGAGCGCCGACTCGAGATCATCGAGGAGCTGCAGCACAAGATGCGCGACGTGCGCAACGAGCATGCGGCGGCCTCGTTGCAGAACGTGCGCGACGAGGCCGAGACCTCCGAGGCGGAGATTCAGGACGACATCGAGTTCGCGTTGCTGCAGATGAAGGCCGAAACACTGGAAAAGGTGGGCACGGCGCTGGATCACCTCGACGAGGGTCGCTACGGCTACTGCTACGAGTGCGGGGAGGAGATTCCCGAGCGTCGGCTCCGGGCGCTGCCGTTCGCGGTGCGTTGCAGGAGCTGCGAGGAGGTCCGCGAGATCGCGCGCCAGCGCGAGCGCATGCTGGCCGGCCGGCGGACGGTGCCGTCGCTGTTCGCGGACGTCGTCGGTTGATTGGACGCGGGCCGGCGTGTTTCACTGGTAGCGTGAGCGGCGAGCCTGAGCACCCGGCGAGCGGCGAGGGGCCGGCCGGCGCCGACCGGCCGGTTTCCGTGCCGTCGCAGCTGGCGATTCTTCCGCTGCGCGACACGGTCCTGTTTCCCAACTCGTTCATGCCGCTGGCCGTCGCCCGCGAGAGCTCGATTCAGCTCATCGACCGGGCGCTGGCCGGCGACAAGCTGGTGGGTGTGTTCACCCAGCGCGACGCGGCGCTGGACGCCCCCGGACAGGCGGATCTGTTTCCGGTCGGCACGCTGACTCACATCCACAAGATGTTCAAGCTGGCCGACGGCAGCCTGCGCCTGATCGTGCAGGGTGTGACCCGCGTCCGCCTCGATGCCGTCGTCTCCTCCGATCCGTTCATCACGGCCAGGGTGAGCCCGGCCGAGGAGGCGGCCCGCGGGGAGGACCGTCTCGAGATCGACGCGCTGCAGCGGAACATCAAGAACAACTTCCAGCAGGTCGTCTCGCTGTCGCCGCTGCTTTCGGACGATCTGCAGTCGCTCGCGGCCAACGTCGCGGAGCCCGGCAAGCTCGCCGACTTCATTGCGTCGAGCCTGACCACGCTGCCCACGACCGCCAAGCAGCAGGTGCTCGAGACGCTCGACATCCGGTCCCGGATGGACGATCTCAACCGCCTGCTGATCAAGGAGCTCGAGGTGCTGGAGCTCGGGTCGAAGATTCAATCGCAGGTGCAGTCGGAGGTCGGCAGGAACCAGCGCGAGTATCTGTTGCGGGAGCAGCTCAAGGCCATCCAGAAGGAGCTCGGCGAGGGCGACGATCAGACCAAGGAGATCGCGGAGCTGCGCGAGAAGATCGACGCGGCCGGCATGCCCGAGGCCGTCAGGAAGGAGGCGTTGCGAGAGCTCGACCGCCTGTCGAAGATGCCGGCGGCGGCCGCGGAGTACACGGTTTCCCGCACCTACCTGGACTGGATGGTCGCCCTGCCCTGGGACGCGCGCACGCCGGAGGTCATCGATCTCGAGCGCACGAAGGGGGTCCTCGACGCCGATCACTCCGATCTGGTCAAGGCCAAGGATCGCATTCTCGAGTACCTCGCGGTGCGCAAGCTCAATCCCGAGGTCAAGGGGCCAATTCTCTGTTTCGTGGGGCCGCCCGGCGTCGGCAAGACGTCGCTGGCGAAGTCGATCGCGGTGTCGCTGGACCGCAAGTTCGTCCGCGTCTCGCTCGGCGGCATGCGCGACGAGGCGGAGATTCGAGGGCACCGCCGCACGTACATCGGCGCGCTGCCCGGCCAGATCATCCAGGGGCTGCGCAGGGCGGAGTCCCGGAACCCGGTGTTCATACTCGACGAGATCGACAAGCTCGGCATGGACTTCCGCGGCGATCCGGCCTCGGCCCTGCTCGAGGTGCTCGATCCCGAGCAGAACAACACGTTCCGGGATCACTACCTCGACGTGCCCTTCGATCTGTCGGAGGTGCTCTTCATCACGACGGCCAACGTGCTCGATCCGATTCCGCCGGCCCTGCGCGACCGCATGGAGGTGCTCGAGCTGCCCGGCTACACGGACGACGAGAAGCTCGTGATTGCCGTCGAGCATCTGGTGGGGCGGCAGGTGCCGAACCACGGCCTGACCGCCGAGCAGCTCTCGTTCACGCGGCCGGCGCTGCGGGCCATCATTCGCGGGTACACGCGGGAGGCGGGTGTCCGGAATCTCGAGCGCGAGATCGGCGCCATCTGCCGCAAGGTGGCCCGGCGCCGCGCCGAGGGCGACGCGACGCCGGTCGAGGTCACCCCCGAGACCGTCACGGCCATGCTGGGCGCCCCGAAGCACCTCGACGAGGAGGTCGCGGAGCGCACGAAGAACCCCGGCGTGGCCCTGGGGCTCGCGTGGACGCCGGTCGGGGGCGACGTGCTCTTCGTGGAGGCGCGCAGAATGGCGGGCAGCGGCTCGCTGACGCTCACCGGCCACCTGGGCGATGTCATGAAGGAGTCCGCCCGCGCCGCGCTCTCGTGGTTCCGCGCGCACGTGTCGCGCTACGGTGTCGATGCGGCCTTCTACAAGGACGCGGAGATCCACCTCCATGTGCCCTCGGGCGCGATACCCAAGGACGGTCCCTCCGCCGGCGTCACGATGGTGACGGCCCTGGTGTCGGAGCTGACCGGCCGTCCGGCGCGCGGCGACCTGGCGATGACCGGCGAGATCACGCTGTCCGGGCACGTCCTGCCCGTCGGCGGGATCAAGGAGAAGGTGCTGGCGGCCCGCCGGCTCGGCGTGTTCGAGGTCGTCCTGCCCCGGCAGAACGAGAAGGACGTGAACGAGGATCTGAGCGAGGACCTGCGCAAGGAGATCTCCGTGCACTACGTCTCGGCCATCGACGAGGTGCTGGAGCTCGCGCTGCTTCCCGCCCGGGGCGCGAAGCCGCCGGCCCGCGCCGCGGCGGATGACGCGCCCGTCCACGGGACCGTGCAGCAAGGGGCCGGCCGGGCCGCCTACACGAGCGAGAGGCCTACGACGGTCTTCATGTCGGCGACGTCGGTGGCTCGCGCCAGTTGCCTTGCGGCCTCGAGCGTGAACACGCGCGGCTCGAGCACCTCGTCCTCGTCGCGCGCGGCCGGCGTCGCCAGCGTCCTCAGCTCGGTCAGGCGGAAGAACACCATCAGCTCGTCGCAGTAGCCGGGTGTCGGATAGCAGGCGCCGACGCGCTCGATGCGACCCGGGTCGCGGCCGGTCTCCTCCCGGCACTCGCGGCGCGCGGCTGTCTCGACGTCCTCGTGCGGTTCGAGGGTGCCTGCCGGCAGCTCCCAGATCCAGCGGTCGATGCAGTAGCGGTATTGCCGGACCAGCACGACATGCGCCGGGTCGGGCATCGGCACGAGGATGACGGACGGTCTGTGCCGGACCACGTCCAGCGTGGTCTCCCGGCCGTTGGGCAGCCGCACCCGGTCGCTGACGATGGTGAACACGCGGCCCGCGTGCATCGTGCGGCTGTCGATCGCGGTGGCTGAACGCTCCTCCATTCCAACTCCTCCTGGCTTCCATCTCAGACGGGGCTGCGCCCCGAACCCCCGGCGTCCGCTTGCGGGGACCCCTTCGCCCCGCGCCGCTCCCGCCGAGGCGCGCCGTGCGCGCCTTGCTTTCAGTGCGCCGCGGGGGGCGCGGCTTGTGACCTGAGCCGGGCGACGACGGTCTGCAGATCGGGCGGCAGGTCGCTCCGGACGGTCACGCGGCGGCCGTCGCGGGGGTGGCTGAAGACCAGCCTGGCGGCGTGCAGGAAGGGCCGCTCGAGCGCGCGCACCGCGCGCAGGTGCGGCGGCACGTGACGCCGCCTCCCGCCGTAGTCGGCGTCGCCGATCACCGGATGCCCGATGGCGCTCAGGTGCACGCGGATCTGGTGCGTGCGGCCGGTGGCAATCGTGACTTGCAGCAGCGAGGCGCCGCGCAGATGCTCGGCCTTCACGACGCGCGTCACGGCCTCCCGCGCCCGCCGCGAGCGCGTCGAGATCTTCTTGCGCTGGTCGGGGTCGCGGCCGATCGGCAGGTCGATCCGCCGCCCGGCCTGCACCAGCCCCCACACCAGTGCGACGTACGTCTTCTCCACCTCGCGCTCCCGGAACTGGCGGGCGAGCTCGTTGTGCGCCCGATCGTGCTTGGCCACCAGGATCAGCCCGGAAGTGCCGCGATCGAGGCGATGCACGATGCCGGGACGCAGCGTCCCGCCGATGCCGCTGAGGTCGGCGACGTGGTGGAGCAGGGCGTTGACGAGCGTGCCCTCCGCGTGCCCCGCCGCAGGGTGCACGACCATCCCGGCAGGCTTGTCCACGACGACGAGGTCGGCGTCGTCGTACACGATGTCGAGGGGGATGGCCTCCGGCCTGGGGAGCGCCGGCCGGGGCGGCGGAATCTCGAGCGTGACGACGTCGCCCGGCCTGACCGCGCTGCTGGCCCGCGCCGGCTTCCGGCCGATGTGGGCGCGGCCCTCCCTGATCAGGCGCTGCAGCCTGGAGCGGGTCTGGCCGGCGAGGCGCGCCGCCAGCAACTGGTCGAGCCGCCGGGTGGCGTCGTCGGCCGTGACCTCGATGCGGACCAGCTCCGGCTCGGTGGCAGACGGCGGGACCACGGGCTACGCGGCACGCGCGCGCGCCTGCTCGCGGGTCGGTTCGGGGTGCCACGACCGGCGCAGCCTGAGCAGCATGACGATGCTGACGGGCACCAGCAGGAGCGAGACGAACTGCGAGGTCGACAGCACGTCCAGGACCATGCCGCGCGGATCGCCGCGGAAGTACTCGATGCCGAAGCGGGCGCAGGGATACAGCAGGAGATAGGTCCAGAACGTGCGGCCGGGAAACGACGGCCCCCGGCGCTCCATGAGCAGCAGCAGGCCCAGGATGCCCAGCGCCGCGCCGGATTCGTAGAGTTGCGTCGGATGCACGCTGACGTCGAGCGGCGTGCCGACGTTCGCGGCCGCCAGCGGGTTGGTGAAGGTGACGCCCCACGGCAGCTCGGTCGGCCGGCCGTAGCAGCAGCCGGCCAGCAGGCAGCCGAGCCGGCCCACCGCCTGGCCCAGCGCGATGCCGGGCGCAAACGCGTCGCAGGTCGTCCAGATGGGCAGCCGGTGCCGGCGGATGTGCCAGAAGGCCACGCCGACCGCCAGCAGCAGGCCGCCGTAGAAGACGCCGCCGGAGCGCACCACGGTCCAGATCTCCGCGGGGTCGCGCCGGAAATGGTCGAACTCGACGACGACCAGCAGCAGCTTCGCGCCGACGAGCGCGCTGATGATGATGTAGATGCCGAGGTCGGTGACGCGGTTGCCGTCGAGTCCCCGCGCGCGCGCCCGCCCGGCCGCGAACCAGAGGCCGACGAGGTAGGCGGCCGCCAGCAGGACGCCGTACGTGTAGATCGAGACGGGGCCGAGCTCAAGCAGACGTGGGTACATGCCGGTTCAGGATCGCCGTGTCGAGAATCAGGAGGCAGGCGCCGACCGTGATCGCTGCATCGGCGACGTTGAACGCCCAGAAGTGCCAGCCGCGCCAGTACACGTCCACGAAGTCGACGACGTAGCCCGCGGTGACGCGGTCGATGAGGTTGCCGGTCGCGCCGCCGAACACCAGCGCCAGGCCGAGCCGCGCCAGCGGCTCGGTGGGGCTCGTGCGCACGGCGAAGACCCCGATGGCCACGAGCGCCGCGAGCGCGATCCCCGACATGAGCAGCGGCTTGAACGGGATGTCCACCGCGTTGAGCAGCCCGAAGGCGGCGCCGGTGTTGCGGACGTGGGTGAAGTCGAGCAGTTGCGGCACGATGCTCACGCTCTCGTACAGCGGCAGCCAGGCCCGCACCAGCGCCTTGGTGACCTGGTCGAGCGCCACCACGCTCGCGGCCACGGCCACGAGGATTCTCGTCGACAGCCAGGCCGCCGGCGGCGGCGCGGGCCGGGCGGTTCGCTCATCCGGCACTGACGTGCTCCAGCGCGTTCGCGCAACGCTCGCAAACGCCGGCGGAGCCGGCCGCCGGCGCGAGCCGCCGGACGTAGCGCCAGCAGCGCGGGCACTTCTCGCCCGCGGCCGGCGCGACCTCGACGCGGGCAGCGCCGCCCGGCTCCGTCCACCGTCCGTCCCCCGCCTCGCCGTCGAGCGGCACGCTCGCGTCGCTTTCCACCGCGGCCGCCGAGGTGATGAACAGCGTGGGCAGCAGGTCCTCGCAGGCCGCGAGCAGCTCGGCGGTCGTGCCGCGGCAGCGCAGCGTCACGCGGGCCTCCAGCGAGGTGCCGACCACCTTCTGCTGGCGCAGCCGCTCGATCTCGGCGTTCACCGTGTCGCGGACACCCAGGAGCCGCTTCCAGCGCTGCTGCAGGCCGCGGTCGACAAGCGCCTCCCAGTCCGCCGGAAAGTCCGCCAGGTGCACGCTCTCGGCCCGCTCGCCGGGCAGGTGCCGCCACAGCTCGTCGGCCGTCACCGGCAGCAGGGGCGCGAGCAGGCGCGCCAGACCGTCGGCCATGGTGTACATGGCGGTCTGCACGGAACGCCGCGCCGCGGAGCGTGCGCCGAGGGTGTAGAGCGCGTCCTTCGAGACGTCGATGTAGAAGGCGCTCAGGTCCACCGTGAGCAGCCGGGCGATCGTGTGCGAGATCGCCTGGAACTCGTAGCGCTCGTACGCGTGCAATGTCTTCGAGACGGCTTCCGCGTAGCACGCGAGCACGTAGCGGTCCAGCTCCTGCAACCGGTCCGCCGGCACGCGGTCGGTGGCCGGGTCGAAGTCGTAGAGGTTCGCGGCCAGGATGCGCAGCGTGTTCCGGATCTTGCGGTAGGCCTCGACGACGCGGGCCAGGATCTCGGCCCCGATGCGCATCTCCTCGCGGTAGTCGACCATGGCGACCCACAGCCGGAACACCTCGGCGCCGTGCTGCTCGAGGACGGTCTGCAGCTCCACCACGTTGCCGCGCGACTTCGACATCTTGCGCCCGTGCTCGTCGACGACGAAGCCGTTGGTGACGACCTGCCGGAAGGGCGCCGCGCCGCGGGTCCCGAGGCCCACGAGCAGCGAGCTGTGGAACCAGCCGCGGTACTGATCCGAGCCTTCGAGGTACAGCGCCAGCGGCCAGCCGAGCTCGGGGTGGTCGATCTGCACGCCTTCGTGGCTCGATCCCGAATCGAACCAGACGTCGAGGATGTCCTGCTCGCGCCGGAAGTCGCCGCCGCCGCAAGACTGGCACGCGAGGCCGGCGGGCACGAAGTCCGCCAGCTCGCGTTCGTACCACGCGTCGGCCCCGTGCTGCTCGAAGACGACGGCCGCGCGCTCGACGACCTCGGCGAGCAGCATCGCCTCCCCGCACGCCGTGCACTGCAGCGCCGGGATGGGCACGCCCCAGGAGCGCTGCCGCGAGATGCACCAGTCGGGCCGCGTCGCCAGCATGCCGCGAATGCGCTCCTCGCCCCACGCGGGAAACCACTCGACGCCGGCGACGGCCTCGAGCGCGCGCTCCCGCAGCGAGCCGGCGTCCATCCGGATGAACCACTGGGCCGTCGCGAGAAAGATGACCGGCTTGTGGCAGCGCCAGCAATGCGGGTAGGCGTGCTCCACGGCGTCGCGATGCCACAGCCGTCCGCGCGCCGCGAGCGCCTCCTCGACCCGCGGGTTGGCGTCGAAGACGCGCAGGCCGCCGAACAGCTCGACGTCCGACGTGAAGTGGCCGGCGGGTCCCACCGGCGCGTACACGTCCAGGCCGTAGCGCATGCCGGTCAGGAAGTCGTCCGCGCCGTGGCCGGGCGCCGTATGCACCGCGCCCGTGCCCTGCTCCAGCGTCACGTAGTCCGCCAGCACCGCGACGGACTCCCGGTCGTACAGCGGGTGGCGAAACCGCAGGCCCTCCAGGTCGCGGCCCCTGAAGCGGGCCAGGGCGGCGCCGAGCGGCCGGCCGGTCCGCCGCCCGACCTCGGCCGCCAGCGGCTCCGCCACGATGACCGCGCCGGCGTCGGTGGCGTAGGCCGCGTAGTCGAAATCGGGGTGGAAGGCCACCGCGAGGTTCGACGGAATCGTCCAGGGCGTCGTCGTCCAGATCAGCACGGACGGGGCCCGGCCGGCCAGCGCCGGCACGCGCTCGCCCAGGGCCCGGGCGCTGGCGCCGTCCAGCGGAAACTCGACGTGGATCGAGGGCGACGTGTGGGGCTCGTACTCCACCTCGGCCTCGGCGAGCGCCGTCCGGCAGTCGATGCACCAGTGCACCGGCTTCTTGCCCTTGTAGACCGCGCCCTGCCCGACGAACGCCCCCAGCGCGCGCACGATGGCGGCCTGGTAGCGGTAGTCCATGGTGAGGTACGGCGTATCCCAGGCGCCCAGGATGCCCAGCCGCTTGAAGTCGTCCCGCATCAGGCCCACGTACCTGTCCGCATAGGCGCGGCACGCCCGCCGGAAGTCGGCGACGCTCAACTCGCGCTTGCGGCGGCCCAGCTCGCGGTCCACCTTGAGCTCGATCGGCAGCCCGTGGCAGTCGAAGCCCGGCACGTAGGGCGCGTCGAAGCCGGCCATCGTCCGGGACTTGACCACGAAGTCCTTGAGCACCTTGTTGAGGCCCGTGCCGGTGTGGACGCGCCCGTTGGCGTACGGCGGCCCGTCGTGCAGCACGAAACGCGGCGCGCCGGCCCGGCGCGCCCGGATGCGCTCGTACAGGCCGAGCTCCTCCCAGCGCGCCATGGCGCGCGGCTCGGCGGCCCGCAGGTTGGCCTTCATCGGAAAGCCGGTCCGGGGCAGGTTCAGGGTGTCTTTCCAGGCGGACATGCCGATCGGCCCATTGTAGTGCAAAGCGCGCGCGCCACGGCCGCGCCGGACGGGCCTGTATAATCGCGAGCGCGCCGCTTGCGGGGCGGGTCCGACGCGCCGGCCGGCGGCGGGTCTCCCGGACGGGCAGCCGGCGCCGACGCGGCCGACGAACGGGTCCAGTGACCACCACCGCCGTCTTCTTCGACGTCGACTTCACCCTGATCCATCCCGGGCCGACGTTCGACGGCGAGGGCTACCGGCGCTTCGCCGCCAGGCACGGGTTCGCGGTCGATCCGGAGCGGTTCACCGCCGCGGTCGCCGCCGCTTCCAGCACGCTGGTCCCGGCGCGGGACGGCGTCTACCGCGCGGCGCTGTTCATCACCTACGCCCGCCGCGTCCTCCAGGAGATGGGGGGCGGCGGCCCCGGCCTCGCCGCCTGCGCCCGCGAAATCCACGACGAATGGGCCAGGTGCCGGCACTTCGCCCTGTACGACGACGTGCGGCCGGCGGTGCGCGGGCTGCACACCGCCGGCGTGCGCATCGGGCTCATCTCGAACACCCACCGCTGCCTCGCGTCGTTCCAGCGGCACTTCGGCCTGCAGCCCTACATCAGCGGGGCCGTCTCATCGTCCGATCACGGCTACATGAAGCCCCACCCCAGCATCTTCCGCAAGGCGCTGCAGGTCGTGGGCGCGGCCGCGTCCGAGTCGGTGATGGTCGGCGACAGCATGGCCCACGACATCGAAGGCGCCCGCCGCGTCGGGATGCGGGGCGTGCTCCTCGCGCGGTCTCCCGCGGCGCCGACCCCCGCGCCCGCGGGCATTCCCGTGATTCGGACCCTCGCCGAGCTCCCGGACCTGCTGCCGTAGCTTCAATCGGACGGGGCTGCGCCCTGAATCCCCGGCATCTGCACCGTTCTGCGGCGCAGACGCCTAGCCCTAGCCGGGCGGCCAGGCCAGCTTGCGGCCCCCGAGCAGGTGCAGGTGGATGTGGTACACCGACTGCCCCGCGTCGGCGTTGCAGTTGAAGACCGTCCGGTAGCCGGCATCGGCGAGGCCCCGGTCGCGGGCGATGAGCGCGGCGCGCCGGACCATCCGGCCGACGAGCTCGTGGTTGTCGGCCGTCAGGTCGTTCAGCGTCGCGACGTGGCGCCGGGGGACGATCAGGACGTGCGTCGGCGCGCCCGGGTTGATGTCCTCGAAGGCGACGAGATCGCCGTCCTCGTGGACCAGCGTTGCGGGCACGTCGCGATTGATGATCTTGCAGAAGAGACAGTCGGCCATGGTTCAGGTGCGTGCGGCTTGGCATCGCACGACGAGGGTGCGGGCGATGCCCTGGAGGTCGCGGCGGACCCGGACGAGGGCGAGCTCCGGCCGGGCGGCGACGGCGTCGCGGACGGCCGGGGCCTGGCCGCTGCCGACCTCCAGCGCGAGATGGCCGCCGGGGACGAGCTGTCCGGCGGCGGCGTCCAGCAGCCTGCGGGCGACATCCAGGCCGTCGCGTCCGCCGGCCAGCGCCAGGCGGGGCTCGAACCCGCGCACCTCGGGCGGCAGGCCGGCGATGTCGTCGTCGGGCACGTAGGGCGGGTTGGCCACGATCACGTCCGGGGCGGCGCACACGCCGTCCAGGCAGGACGTGCGGACCCAGGCAATCCGCGCGTTCACGCCGTGCGCGGCCGCGTTGCGGCGCGCCACGGCCAGCGCGGCGGCGGAGACGTCCGTGGCGATGACGCGCGCCCCCGGCAGCTCGGTTGCCAGCGCGATCGCCACGCAGCCGGACCCGGTGCCGACGTCGGCGAGCAGGCGCGCGGCGCGCGGTCCGCGCGCGAGACGCAGCGCTTCCTCGACCAGCAGCTCGGTCTCGGGACGCGGCGTCAGCACGCCGGGGCCCACCTCGAACTCGAGGCCCCAGAACTCGCGCCGGCCGACGATGGCGGCCACGGGCTCGCGGCCCGCGCGCCGGTCGAGGGCGGCGTCGTAGGCCGCTCCGAAACCGCGCGGCGCGGCATCCCGCCGGTTGCACAGGTACGCTGCCCGGTCCCAGCCCAGGACGTGGCGCGCGAGCACCTCGGCGTCGAACGCCGCGACGTCCGACGGCAGTCCCGCGGCGACCAGCCGCGACGTGGCGGCCCCGACCTGCTGGACGACGGTCACGACGCCGCGACCTCGGCCTTGAGCTGCTCGGCCTGGTAGTGCGTCACGAGCGCGCCGATGATCTCGTCGAGGTCGCCGTTCAGCATCTCCGTCAGGCGGTGCAAGGTGGTGCCGATGCGGTGGTCCGTGATCCGGTTCTGGGGGAAGTTGTAGGTCCGGATCTTCTCCGAGCGCTCGCCGCTGCCGACCTGGCTGCGCCGGTCCTGGGCGATCTCCTGCTGCTGCTGCGCTAGCTCCAGCTCGTAGAGCCGCGAGCGCAGGACCTTCATCGCCTTCGCCTTGTTCTTGATCTGCGACTTCTCGTCCTGCTGCGACACGACCAGCCCGGTCGGCAGGTGGGTGATGCGAACCGCGGAGTACGTCGTGTTCACGCTCTGGCCGCCGGGCCCGCTCGAGCAGAAGGTATCGATCCGCAGATCCCTGGCATCGATCTGGACGTCGACCTCCTCGGCCTCGGGCAGCACGGCCACCGTCGCGGTCGACGTGTGGATCCGGCCGCTCGCCTCCGTCGCCGGCACCCGCTGCACGCGGTGCACGCCGCTCTCGTACTTCAGCCGGCTGTACACCCGGCGGCCCTCGACGAGGGCGACGATCTCCTTCACGGCGCCGACGCCGGTCTCGTTGAGCGACAGCACCTCGACCCGCCAGCCCTGGCCTTCGGCGAAGCGCGAATACATCCGGAACAGGTCCCCCGCGAACAGCCCCGCCTCGTCGCCGCCGGTGCCGGCCCGGATCTCGAGCACGACGTTGCGCTCGTCGTTGGGGTCCTTCGGCAGCAGCAGCACCTTGATCTCGGCGAGCAGCGCCTGGCGGCGATCGCCCAGATCGCTCAGCTCCTGCTCGGCCAGGGCCTGCATCTCCGGGTCGTCGCCGGCGGCGAGCTCGCGCGCCTGCCCGATCTCCTTCTCCACCGCCTTGTAGTCCCGGAACCTGTCGACGAGCGGCTGTATCTCGGCCAGCGCCTTGGAGTGGGCGCGGTACTCGGCCGGGTCCGCCTGCACCGCGGCGTCGCTGACGAGTCCCATCAGCGTCTCGTAGCGCTGCTCGACCCTCTCGAGCTTGTCGTACATCGGTACGTCCTGAGCGTGTCGGCCGCCCGCGGCCGGATGCTGCCGCCCGTCAGCCTCCCGACACGGGCGGCAGGAACGCCACCTCGTCGCCGTCGGCCAGGCGGCGGTTCATCTTCGCGTACTCGGCGTTGACCGCGGCCGACACGGCGTCGCGGTAGGTGTCGAGCTCCGCGTACTCGCTGGCCAGCAGGTCCCACAGGACGCGCGCCGTCGCGCCGTCGGGCAGCTCGCGCGTGAGCTCGCCGGCGCCCGTGATGTCGCGCAGCCGGGCGAACAGGCGCACGGTCACGCGCATGCCCGTCGATACGCGTCCTCGCGCGCCGCGCTGTCGTCGGGGTCGGCCAGCGCCCCCTCGATCCAGACGTGTCCGCCCTCGAAGAACTCGTGCTTCCAGATCGGCGCGATCTGCTTGACGCGCTCGATGGCGTAGCGGCAGGCGGAGAATGCTTCCGCGCGATGCGGCGACGCGGCGGCAATCGCCACGCTCGCCTCGCCGACCTCCAGCGCGCCGAGCCGATGGTGGACGGCCAGCCGCACCGCCGGCCAGCGCTCGAGCGCCTCGGCCGCAATCCGCTCGAAGGCCTTGACGGCCAGCGGCTCGTAGCCTTCGTACTCGAGCCGCAGGACGCGCTTGCCCAGGTTCTCGCGGCGCACCAGGCCCAGGAACGACGTGACCGCGCCGGCTGTCGCTTGCGGTGCGCCGCCGCCTGCGTCCACCGCGCGCACGACGTCGTCGAGGTGCAGCGGGCGACTGGTCACGACGAACCGGGAAACCGGCATTTTCGGAGTATATCAGCCCGTGGTGAAGCCCCGCGTCGCACCGAGAGTGGCCAGGCGCCCGGCTGACAAGGCGCGACGAGCGAGCATATCGGGCCATATGTGAGCGAGGAGCAACGCGGTCAGGCGGGATGCATGGCCGCTCGAATGCAGCGGGGTCTTTTGCCACGGGCTGACAGCAGGGGTCATTCCCGCCAGAAATGGTCGAGCGGACCCGGTCCGCGGCCGAGCGGCAGGGCCTGCCGGAGCGCCTGCTCCACGTAGTGCTTCGCCGCCCGCGCGGCGGCGGGCAGCGGACGCCCGAGCGCGAGCCCGGCGGCCAGCGCGGCGCCGAACGTGCACCCCGTGCCGTGGCCGTGGCGGGTCGCCACGCGCGGGCCGCGCAGCTCGAGCAGATCGCGGCCGTCGAACAGGATGTCGACGGCGTCGGCACCGGGCAGGTGCCCGCCCTTGACGATGACGGCCGCCGCACCCAGGTCGTGGAGCCGGCGCGCGGCGTCCCGCGCCTCGGCCAGCGAGGCGATCGGCCGGCCCGTCAGCAGCTCGGCCTCGGCCCGGTTCGGC
This sequence comes from uncultured Vicinamibacteraceae bacterium, assembly GCA_964569405.1. Classification (GTDB taxonomy): domain Bacteria; phylum Acidobacteriota; class Vicinamibacteria; order Vicinamibacterales; family UBA8438; genus JAAXGX01. The sequence goes on from CAZMWA010000209.1 coordinate 13,841, forward strand.
GTCACCACGCGGGCGCGCGGCAGCAGCTCGGTCCCCACCGTCGCGACCGCGCCTTCGGCGAGCAGCCGCTCGCCGCTCGCGGCCGCCAGCACCGGGTCGACGACGAGGTTGGGCAGCCGCAGCTCGTCGACGCAGGCGGCGACGGCCTCGACCGTCGCCGCATCGACGAGCATGCCCGTCTTGGCCGCCCGCACGCCGAAGTCGGACGCCACGGCCCGGATCTGGGCGGCGACGATGGCGGCGGGCACGGCATGCAGCGCCTGCACGCCGAGACTGTTCTGCGCGGTGACGGCGGTCACGGCGGTGAGACCGAACACGCGGTGGGCCGCGAACGTCTTCAGATCGGCCTGGATGCCGGCGCCGCCGCCGGAGTCGCTCCCGGCGATGGTCAGGGCGGTGGTCATCCGCCGGCGGCGGCGCCGGCATCCAGGCCGATCTGAAGACGTTCGCGG
>CAZMWA010000210.1:0-3604 GCA_964569405.1 uncultured Vicinamibacteraceae bacterium
ATGCCGGCGGGGTTGGTGCCGAAGACGAACCCGTTCTGCTGGTCCAGATAGGTGTCGAGGATGATCTGGATGCTGTCGGTGTCGTCCAGCGACGAGTCGCGGCGGCTGTCGGCCACGATGATCGTCCGCGTGTCGCGGACGTAGCAGACGATGCCGAAGTAGAGCGTGTCGTCGGTGTAGACGATGCGCACCTCCGTGCGCTCGGAGGCGCGGCGTCCCTCGTCGGGCCGGTTCTGGCGGAAACCGCTGGCGACCTCCGCGTCCAAGTAGGCCGGATCGGCGAGGACGTCGCCGTCGAGCAGCGGGGCGGCTTCGACGCGGCGCGCATACGCCCGCGGGAAGCCGGCCGCCACCGCGAACCCGGCCGCCCCGCCGCCGGGGTCCTGGGCCGCCGGTTGGGCGTCGGCCGCCGCGGCGCCCCCCAGGCACGCGAGGACCGTGAGGATACGGAAGGGGCTCGGCATGGTGCTGCGAACGCCCCAGTTTATACGAACAGGCTGGGCTTTCGACCACGAGGCGTTCGCCGCTCCCGCCGGCGGCCGCGTCGCAGGGGACGCTCCGTTGCGGCTACACTGATAGCCGGGAGGTTGACGATGGCGATCAGCGACACATTGTTGCCCGAGTTCGATCAGGAGATGGCCAGCACGCGGGCGACGCTGGAGCGCGTGCCCGACGACCGGCTGGACTGGTCGCCCCACGACAAGTCGGGCACGATGCGCTGGCTCGCCGGCCACGTGGCGAACATTCCCTCCTGGGCGACGCTCGCCATCGCGCAGGACGAGCTCGACCTGGCGCCGGGCGGCAAGCCGCTGGATCCGCCTCCGCCGCCGGCCAGCAGCGCCGAGCTCGTGGCGACGTTCGACCGCCTCGCGTCCGAAGCGCGGGCCGCCATCGCCGGGGCGGCCGACGACGAGCTGCTGAAGCCGTGGACGATGCTGCAGAACGGCCAGCAGATAATGACCCTGCCCAAGCTCGCCGTCCTGCGCCGGTGGGTGCTCAACCACCTGATTCACCACCGGGCCCAGCTCGGCGTCTATCTGCGCCTGAACGACGTGGCGGTGCCGTCGATTTACGGGCCGTCCGCCGACGAGGCCCCCCCGGGGATGTGATTCGCGCGCACAGGGAGGATTCAGATGGGCCGTCCATGTCTCGCGGCGGCGGCGCTGGCCGTGCTTGCGCTCGCATCGTTGCCGGCCGCGGTTGCGGCCGGCCAGTCGGCGGCCGGTCCCGCCGCGGCGTCCGGCGTGCCCCCGACCGCCTGGGGCGATCCGGACTTGCAGGGCACGTGGACGAACACCACGACGACGCCGCTCCAGCGGCCGGCGGAGCTGGCCGGCCGCGAGCGCTTCACGCTGGAGGAACGGGCCGAGCTCGACGAGGCGCGGGCGCGCACGGAGGCGCGCGCCTGCGCCACCGAGCTGGTCGTGCTGCAGCGCGAGCCGCCGCCGACCAGCACCGGCTCCTACAACAGCTTCTGGCTGGAGCAGGGCACGCGGACGCTGCAGACGTCGCTGATCGTGGATCCGCCGCACGGGCGGCTGCCGCCCGTGACGCCGCGCGCGCAGGAGCGCGCCGACGCGCTGGCGGCGACCCGGGCGTCGTCGTCGTATCCGGCAACGTGGGAGGAGCCGAGCGTCTTCGAGCGCTGCATCACGCGCGGTCTCCCGGCGACGATGATGCCCGGCTTCTACAACCACAACTACCAGATCCTGCAGACGCCGGACCACGTCGTCATCCATGCCGAGATGCTGCACGACGCGCGCATCGTCCCGCTCGACGGGCGGCAGCACCTGCCGGCCGGCGTGCGGCAGTGGCTCGGCGATTCGCGCGGGCGCTGGGAGGGGGAGACGCTGGTGGTCGAGACCACCAACTTCACGGACAAGGTGTACGAGCGGCGCGTGTCCAACACCGTCTTCGGCGCCAGCCGCGCGATGCGCCTCGTGGAACGCTTCACCCGCGTCGACGCCGACACGCTCGACTACCGCTTCACCGTCAGCGATCCGACGACGTTCGAGCGGCCCTGGACCGCCGCCATTCCCATGACGGCCCTCGACGCGCCGATCCTCGAGTACGCCTGCCACGAGGGCAACTACTCGATGGAGAACATGCTGCGCGGCGCCCGGGTGCAGGAGCGGTAGCGAGAGAAAACCCGGGCGCGGCTGCCGGGTGACGGTTCCCGGGCTACGATAGGGGCGCCGTCTGGAGGTCCATGTGTCCGACGTGGCAATCTGCCACTACCGTCTGAGCCGCGCCGAGTACGACCGCGCCATAGAAGCCGGCGTGTTCGAGCCGGCGGCGAGGCTGGAGCTCGTCGACGGAGATCTGCACGCGATGACGCCGCAGGGAAGCCGGCATGCGACTGGCGTTGCCCTCGTCGCGGATGCCCTCCAGCGGACGCTCGGGTCCGGTTTCCACGTGCGCATGCAGCTCCCGCTGGCGGCCGACGACTACTCGGAGCCCGAGCCGGACGCAGCCGTCGTGACCGGCACGATCCGCGACTACCGGGACGCCCATCCAACCTCGGCGGTGCTGATCGTCGAGGTGTCGGACGATTCACTGCACCACGACCGGACCGTCAAGCAGCGTCTGTACGCGCGGTGCGGCATTCCGGAATACTGGATCCTCGTCCTCCCCGATGCCCGTCTCGAGGTCTACCGCAATCCGGGCGCGGACGGGTACCGCAGCGTCAGCATCCACGCACCCGGCGACAGCGTCGCGCCACGGGGTTGCCCGGAGGCGCAGATCGCCGTCAACGACCTGCTTCCCTGACACGATTCTGCGGCGCAGACTCCCGGCATGCAGCCGGTCCTTTGTCACGGGTGCTAAGGTGGTTCCCGTGGCACGCTCGTCGCGACGCGGCCGGCGCTCGAGGCGCAAGGGCAGGTGGAGGCGAAGGCTGCGCACGGCCATCCTCGCCCTGGTCGTGCTCGCGGTCGGCCTGCCGCCCCTGATCCTGCTGGCGCTCCGCTTCGTTCCGCCGCCGACCACGGCCTTCATGGTGCGCTACCGGCTCGACGCCGCGCAGCGGCCACCGCTCGCCGCGCACTGGGTCGACTGGGAGCGCATCGCCCCGGAGGCCGCGCTGGCCGTCATCGCGGCGGAGGACCAGAAGTTCCTCGATCACCCGGGCTTCGACTTCGCCGCCCTGCGGGACGCGGTGCGGACGGCCCGGCGCGGCGGACCGTTGCGGGGGGCCAGCACCATCTCGCAGCAGGTGTCCAAGAACCTGTTCCTGTGGCCGGGGCGGAGCTTTGTCCGCAAGGCGCTGGAGGCGGGCATCACCGCCGAGCTCGAGCTGCTGTGGAGCAAGCGGCGCATCCTGGAGGTGTACCTCAACGTGGCGGAGTTCGGCGAGGGGGTATACGGGGTCGGCGCGGCCAGCGAGCGGTTCTTCGCCAAGGAGCCGGCCGCGATCACGGAGGCCGAGGCCGCGCTGCTCGCGGCGGTGCTTCCCAACCCGTCCCGCCTGCGCGTCGAGCAGCCGTCGGCCTACGTGCGGGGGCGCCAGGCCTGGATACGCGGCCAGATGGCCACGCTGCGCGCGGCCGGCATTCTGCGCAGGCTGGAGGAAGGGGCGTCGTGAGCCGCCGCCCGGCGGCGGCCC
>CAZMWA010000211.1:0-25181 GCA_964569405.1 uncultured Vicinamibacteraceae bacterium
CTGCACGTGTTCGCCCTCGAGGACTAGCAGCCCGGAGACTGCCGTGACCAGCGTGCCGGTCCACACCGGGAACGGCTCGGTGATGCCCCAGACCTTCTCGCCCGCCTCCGGATTCCAGGCCATGAACTCGCCCTGGTAGCCGCCCGGCCCGGCGAAGATGCGCACGTTCGCGCCGACGTACGGCGCACCCGCGATGTAGCGCACCTCGAAGCCCTCGTAGTTCATGCAGAGGTTGTTCGTGCCGGCGTAGATCAGGCCGGTGCGGGGCGAGTACGACACGGGCTGCTGGTTCTTGGCGCCCATGGCGGACGGGCAGATGTCCAGGGTGTTCACGCCCTGCCGGGTGCGCTTCTCCGGCACCTCCACAGGACGGCCGGTTTCGAGGTCGATGCGCTCGGCCCAGTTGGTCGCCTCCACGAATTTCTCGGCCGACAGGAGCGTGCCGTCCGTGCGGTCGAGCACGTACGCGAAGCCGTTGCGGTCGAAGTGCACCAGCGCCTTCACGTCGCGCCCGCCGATGGTGAGGTCGAGCAGGACGTGCTCGTTGATGCCGTCGTAGTCCCAGGCATCCCACGGCGTCATCTGGTACGCCCACTTCGCCAGACCCGTGTCGGGGTCGCGGGCGAAGATCGTCATCGACCACTTGTTGTCGCCCTCGCGCGGCGTCGGGTTCCACGTCCCGGGGTTGCCGGTGGAGTAGTAGACGAGGTCGAGCTCGGGATCGTACGCGTACCAGCCCCAGGTGGCGCCGCCGCCGTTCCGCCAGCGGTCGCCCGGCCACGTCTCCGTGCCCGCCCCGAAGCGGCCGTAGTGCGGATTGGCCGCGTTGAAGTCGTCCGCCAGCAGGACGTCCTCGTCCGGCCCCATGCTGTAGGCCTTCCAGAGTTGCTCGCCCGTCTCCACGGCATAGGCGGCGACCCAGCCGCGGATGCCGAACTCGCCGCCCGAGACGCCCACGATGTACTTGTCCTTGACCACGAGGCCGGCCATCGTCATCGTCTCGCCCCGCAGCGGGTCGGCGTTTCTGACCTTCCAGAGCTCCGCACCGCTCGCGGCGTCCAGCGCGATGACGTGACCGTCGAGCGTCGTCATCAGGATCCGGCCCTCGACGTAGTTCACGCCGCGATGGACCAGGTCGCAGCAGGCGACGGGCACGGCGCGGTCGTCCTGGACCGGCGTGTAGCGCCACTTGATGGGCCAGCCGTCCTCCGCGAGGTCGATGGCGTACACATGGTTGGGGTACGCGCTGTGCACGTACATGGTCGAGTCCACGACGAGGGGCTGCCCCTCGTGACCGCGCAGCGCGCCCGTGGAGAACGACCAGACCTGGGTGAGATTCGCGACGTTGTCGGCGGTGATCTGGTCGAGCGAGCTGTAGCGCGTGGCCGCGTAGTTCTTCCCCGGCAGCACCCACTGGTTGTCGTCGGTCTGCCGCGACTGCAGATCGTCGTTCGCGGCGATTGCCAGCGGCAATCCGAGCGCCAGGGCCGCGATGGCACAGAGGCTTCGCTTCATGGCCGTTCCCTTTTCGCTAGAAGTCGGCCGGTGGCGGCGCGTTGTGGCCGTCCCAGTCCTTGACGTTGCCGTCCGGGTCCTTCAGGAACCCGAGCAGGCACCCCGGGGAGCCGTCCCGCACCGGGTGGCAGCGCGCCTTCACGGCGTCGCCGGGCTGGATGTAGCCGCGGACGATGCCGCTCTCGGCCAGGTGGACGCGGTCGCTGGCCTCCAGCGCCCAGATCTGCGGCTCGCCGTCCGGGCCCTCCACCTCGATGTAGAGCCAGGAATGGGGAACCAGCAGGTGGAGCTCGGTGACCACCCCCTCGATGTCGGTGAACTCCTCCGAGTAGTTGCCGTGGGAATGGTGCCCCCCGGCCGGCAGGACGAAAGCGACCGCGCAGACGACGGCGAGACCGAGCTTGAACCGCATCACGACCCTCCTCACTCCAGCGTTTCAACTAGAACACGGCCGGGGCGCGGGGCGGCGCCGGGAACCCGTTCGAGTAGGGACCCTGGTAGCGCAGCCCGTTGCCGTTCTCGTCGAGCCAGCCCAGCGACTGCTGGAAGAGCGCCGGCTCCGGGTAGCCCCGCGGGACGGTGCCCTCGAGGACGTAGAGCTTGTTCTCGTGCATGTAGATCGACACGAAGGTGCGGGACTGGTCGGGGTTGGTCAGGTGCAACTGGTAGCCTTCGACGCGATCGAGCTCGTTGTAGCCCAGGTGCGTCGCCTCGGCGTCCCGCTCCAGGAACGTCCAGGTCGCGTAGAGCATCGCGCCCCGCACGTCGTGTCGCCAGTAGCCCTCGCCGGTGGACCCGCCGCCGCTGCAGCGCTCCGCGCCCGGCGGGCAGCCGCCGGCGCGCTCGGTGAGGATCCGCTCGACGTGGTTGTAGTCGGCCACCGTCACCGTGTAGCGGCTCGGGCCTCTCTCGGCGGCGTAGACGCGCGCCGGCACCTCGGCCCCGAACTCGGAGACCCACGTGGTCTCGGTCACCTCCGGCGCGCCGGGAAAGTTGCAGGTGAACCGGTCCTCCTGGCTGGCGAACTCGGTCCAGTCCTGCGCCGCCCCCGGCGCGGCCACGAACACGGCTGAAGCCGCCGCAACGACTGTCATCAGGCGCATGGTCGTTCCTCCCGTGAAGATTCTCCGTCAGGGGTCCTGACGGCAGCGGTCCGCGCCCACCCCGCGCCCCTCGGCGCCCGCGTCGCGATACACCTCGTGGCAGTTCGCGCAGGCCGCGTTGAGCTGGTCGGTGACCGCGATGACGGCGTCCCAGTCGCGGGACTGCGACGCCCGGTAGGCGGCCCGCCCGGCCTCGACGACCGCCGCCGTGTAGTCCTGCCAGTCGGCCCGCTCCACGGGAACGGGCCGGCCGTTCTCGCAGCGCCGGCCGGGCACCAGGAAGAGGGGCGCCGACTCGGCGATGGCCAGCGCCGCCAGGTCGATGGACTCCCAGCCCGGATAGACGGTGGCGCCCCACTCGACGAAGTCGAAGGGCCGGGTTCCCGTCGGCGGGGGGTCCTCGGCGCCGGGGTCCTTGATTTGCGTGTTGAAGACGATGTTGGAGGCGGGAAAGGCGATGGCCCGCATCAACTGGGCGAGGTTGGCGATGGGCGCCACGGAGAGGTCTCCGCCGCCGGCGGACGCAGAAGCGGTCGCCACCGCGGGCAGGGCGATCCCCGCCAGCGCGCCGTCGCTCAACTCGGCCGGTCCGGCCGGGAACCCGCCGGCCTCGAGGAGGTAGGCGGTCAGATCGATCGATTCCTCCCGGGAGAGCGGCGCCGGCGCCTGCAGCGGCATCGTGTTGTGGATCTTGTCGACGAGCTCCACCAGCGGCCGGGCGCTCCAGACGGAGAGGAACCCGTCCCCGGCCAGCGGGGGCCCGACGCTGCCCTCCAGCGCGTCGCCGTGACAGCTCGCGCACTGATCCCGGTAGAGCTGCAGGCCGCGCGCGGCCTGCTCGACGGCGTACACCCCAGCCGTCACGGTGCGCGACGGCTGGGCGTGGAGGGTGAGGACCAACGTTCCCGCGACGGTCGCGGTGCAGAGCATCGTGCTCGCCAATCGGACCACGCACATGATCGATCCCCTAGCACTAGAAGATGACGAGGAACCGTCCGTCCTGCACGACCGCCGCGACGGTGCTGCCCTCGATGATCGTCCCGGCCCCTCCGCCCGCCTCCCCCACGGCGCGGCCGGCCGCGTCGAAGACCTGCCAGTGGAGCGAGCCGCCGAAGCTGAAGCCGGGCCCGTCGCCCCAGGCGAGCAGCGTGTCGCCCCGGGCATTCACGGCCGCCACGGGATTCTTGCGCCGGAAGCGCGCCTGCCCCGGCGGCGCGCGCACGGCCGCGAGCCGGTCGACGGTGGCGAAGTGGACCTGTCCTCGCGTTTCCCAGGCGGCCGTCAGCCCGCTGGGGCCGGCGAACAGGCTCGTGGTCGATACGGGGCAGGCTGCCAGCTCCCACGGATGCACCAGCCGGTCGGAGAAGCGGCGACCCCGATCGGTCGACGTCAGCAGCCGTTGCCCCCGGCGCACGTTGTCGCCGGCGCCCCGGTACGACACGTGGACGGCGCCTTCGGGATCGGCCATCGCGGCCAGCCCGCAGCAGGCGCAGGCGCCCTCGGCCGCGGGGCTGACGCGGCGCGCCGGCTCGAAGGTCGTCCCCCCGTCGCGAGAAACGGTCAGATAGACGCTGCGCCGGGCGTCCTCGGCGGCGCCGGCATGCCAGAAGACGAAGACGTTGCCGCCGCGATCGACGGCGACCGCCGGACCCGCTTCCTCGTCGCCCTGGTTGCCGGTCGAGAGATCGCGCTGGGGCTCGAAGCCGGAACCGTCCTCCACGCCCCGCGTGTAGAAGAAGCGCGCCGGCTCGGCCTGGAGCCAGACGACGTGGAGCCGACCGTCGGGTCCGAGCGCGAGCTGGGCGCCGTCGACCGGACCGACGCCCGAGACCGAGTGCGCCCGGCTGTTGACCCGCCGCGGTTCGGACCAGCCCGGTGCGCCGGGGTCGCGCGTCACATGGAACAGGTTCGCGCGGTCGGTCCCGTCGCCGACATAGGCCAGGTGCACCGTTCCGGCGGCGTCGACGACCGCCCGGGGCAGTCGGCCGCCCTCGGGAATCCGCAGCGTCTCCACCGCCGAGTGCGAGGGCCCCGTCCACGCGACGCCCGGCAACGCGAGGAGTGCGATTGCCACCCGGCCGAAGCGACGCAGCGTGACCATCACGAGCCTACCTTAGCGCCCATCGGTGGCCCCCGCAAGGCCGCGCGAGGGGACGGGTCGCGCAGTTCCCGCATCATGCCGAAGTTCGACGCCGCCGGATGACTGCCCTTGCCGTATCGCCGCCAGGCGCGCCGGGCGACTTCCGCATGCCGCAGGGCGACCGGGACCAGCTCGATTTCCGCTTCGCGCAGGAACAGATCCGGTGTGCGGGCGTCCGCGCCGGATCTAGCGTATTGACGGGCGGCGCGCTCCGGAGTCACCATAAGGGCCGCGGTCCCCCTGTCCGTGGAGGCTTGAGGTGCGGCACTTGGCGGCATGGTCGGCGATCTGGCTGCTGTCGTCGGCGGTCCCGGCCGCGGCCGGCTCGATCCCGCTGATCGAGGCGGTCAAGGGCCGCGATTCCGCGGAGGTGCGCCGGCTGCTCGCCGCGGGCGCCGACGTCGCCGAGCGCTGGGGCGACGGCGCCACGGCGCTCCACTGGGCGGTCCTCAGGCAGGACGCCGAGACGACCGACGTGCTGCTCCACGCGGGCGCCGACCCGGGCGCGGCCAACGATCACGGCGTCACGCCGCTGGCGCTGGCCTGCACCAACGGCGATGCGGCGCTGGTCCGCCGGCTGCTCGTCGCCGGCGCCGATCCCGACGCGGCGACGTCGATGGGCGAGACCGCGCTCATGACCTGCGCGCGCGGCGGCGACGCCGGGGCGGTGGCGGCGTTGCTCGAGCGCGGCGCGACCAGCGTCAACGCCCGCGAGCGGACGCGCGGGCAGACGGCGCTCATGTGGGCCGCGGCGCACCGCCATCCCGCCGTCGTGCGGGTGCTGCTGGCGCACGGCGCCGACGTGCACGCGCGCTCGATCGTCACGCATCTGCGGGTGCCGACCAATGCCTACGCGAGCCGGATTTCGCGGCGGGACGTGGTCGACATGCCGCTGGGCGGCTTCACGCCCCTGCTGTTCGCGGCCCGCCACGGCGACGTCGAGTCGGCCCGGCTGCTGCTCGCAGCCGGCGCGGACGTGAACGACGCGGCGGCCGACGGCATCAGCGTCCTGGTGCTGGCCGCGCACAGCGGGCATGCCGCGTTGGTGGACTTCCTGCTGGAGCGCGGGGCGGACGCGGCCGCCGCCGACGTGGGGTACACGGCGCTGCACGCCGCCGTCCTGCGCGGCGACCTTGCCATGATCGAGGCGCTGCTCGCCCGCGGCGCCGATCCGAACGCGCGCCTGACGAAGGGCACACGCGTGCCGCGCGATACCAACCACTGGGTGCTGAGCTCGTACCTGGCGGGCGCCACGCCCTTCCTGCTGGCCGCCAAGTACGCCGAGCCGGACATCATGCGGCTCCTCGTCGAGCACGGCGCCGACCCGCTGCTGCCCACGAACGACGGCACGACGCCGCTGATGGTGGCCGCGGGGCTGACCTGGGGCTGGAACATGGAGGACCGCCGCGACCGGGCGCGGCCGAACGAGGTGGTCGACGCGCTGCACGCGAACGAGGCCCGCACGCTGGAGGTCGTCGAGCTGGCCTTCGAGCTGGGCGCCGGCGCAGCGCGGCGGCTCGATCACGCGTACGTGAACGCCGCCAACGCCGCGGGGGACACGGCGCTGCACGCGGCGACGTTCAAGGGGTTCGGCGCCGTGGTCGACTTCCTCGTCGCGCGGGGCGGCGACATGCAGGCCAGGAACCGGCAGGGCCGCCTGCCCGAGCTGTGCCACGAGGGTGAGCGCGTCGTCCGCTGCGTGACCGATTTCGGAGGATGACCCGACGGTGACCATGTCGCTGCCGCGCACAGCCGCCGCCTGGGCCGCGCTCGCGTTGCTCGGGCTCGGGGGGGGTGCGCCGGCTGCCGCCCGGGCGCAGGACGCGGGCGAGTCGCCGGCGCCGCACCGCGCGCTCCTCGAGCGCTACTGCTTCACCTGCCACAACGAGCGGCTGCGCACGGCCGGCCTGGTGCTCAGCGAGATGGACCTGGCGCGCGTGGGGGACGACGCCGAGCGCTGGGAGCGGGTGGTGCGCAAGCTGCGGGCCGGGGCGATGCCGCCGGCCGGCCGGCCGCGTCCGGACGCGACGGGGTACGCCGCCCTGACCGCGTGGCTCGAAGCGGCGCTCGACCGCGCCGCGCCGCGGTTGACGCCCGCGCCCCGCCGCTTTGCCGTCCATCGTCTCAACCGGGTCGAGTACGGCAACGCGGTGCGCGACCTGCTCGGCGTGGAGGTCGACACCGAGCTGCTGCTGCCGCCGGACGACGACGACGAGGGCTTCGACAACATCGCGGACGTGCTCTCGGTCTCGCCGACGCTGATGGAGCGCTACCTGTTCGCCGCGCGCCGCGTCAGCCAGCTCGCGGTCGGCGACCCCGCCGTCGCGACGGCCTCCGAGATCTACCGCGTGCCCGAGGCGCTGGTGCAGGACGACCGGGTCAGCGAGGATCTGCCGTTCGGCTCCCGGGGGGGCGCCGCCATCCGCCACTACTTCCCGGTCGACGGGGAGTACTCGATCCGCATCCGCTTGCAGCGGAGCTTCTACGACGTCATCCGCGGCCTCGGCACCGTGGCGCACGAGCTCGACGTGCGGGTGGACGGCGCCCTCGTCAAGCGCTTCTCGGTGGGCGGCGAGCACGAGGGGCCGAAGCCGCCGGCCAGCCATACGGGCAACACGCGCGGCGATCGGGCCTGGGAGACGTACTCGCACCACGCCGACGACGACCTCGTGGCGCGCGTGCCGGTGACGGCCGGCCAGCGGGTCGTCGGCGTGTCGTTCGTCAAGCGGCCGGCCGTGGCCGAGGGCGTGCTGCAGCCGCCGCGGATGCTGGCCACCTTCGGGGCCAGCACCGACGAGATGATGGACGGCAACCCGGCGGTGCGCAGCGTCGAGATCGACGGCCCGTTCACCGGCGCGGCGCCGCAGGGGACGGCGGCGCGGCAGCGGATCTTCACCTGCCGTCCCGCGGGCGCCGCGGCGGCCGACGAGGCGCGCTGCGCCGAACGCATCCTCGCCCGGCTGGCGCGCCGCGCCTACCGCCGTCCGGTGACGGACGGGGACGTCGAGACGCTGCTGGCGTTCTACGCCGGCGGGCGGCGGGCGGGCGGCTTCGACGGCGGCATCCAGGCCGCGCTGGAGCGGATGCTCGTCGATCCGGAGTTCCTGTTCCGCATCGAGCGCGACGCCGGCGACGCCGGGCAGGACCGCATCGGCGACGTCGAGCTGGCGTCGCGCCTCTCGTTCTTCCTGTGGAGCAGCATTCCGGACGACGAGCTGCTCGACCTCGCCGCCGGCGGGCGGCTCGCGGAGCCCGCGGTTCTCGCGCGGCAGGTGCGGCGCATGCTGGCGGATTCGCGCTCGGCGGCCCTCGTGCGCAACTTCGCCGCGCAGTGGCTGCAGCTCCGCCAGTTGCGGAACGCGTCGCCCGACCCGACGATCTTTCCGGAGTTCGACGAGAACCTGCGGCGGGCCCTGCGGCGGGAGACGGAGCTCTTCCTGGCGAGCCAGCTCCGCGAGGATCGCAGCGTCGTCGACCTGCTGCGTGCGGACCATACCTTCGTCAACGAACGCCTGGCCAGGCACTACGGCATGCCGGGCGTCTACGGCGGCCACTTCCGCCGCGTGGCGGTCGACGGCGACGGCCGCGGCGGGCTGCTGGGGCAGGGGAGCATCCTGACGCTGACCTCGTATCCGAACCGCACGTCGCCGGTGCTGCGCGGAAAGTGGGTGCTCGAGAACATCCTCAGCGCGCCGCCCCCGCCCCCGCCGCCCGACGTGCCGGCGCTGGAGGAGCGGGGAGCCGACGGGCAGCCGCGGTCGGTGCGCGAGCAGCTCCGCCTGCACCGCCAGAGCCCGGCCTGCGCCGGCTGCCACAACGCCATGGACCCCATCGGTTTCGCGCTCGAGAACTTCGACGCGATCGGCAGGTGGCGCAGCGTCGACATGACGGGCGTGCTGGAGCAGCCGCCGGCGGGCGCGCCCGCGCCGGGCGCGCGAATCGATGCGAGCGGCGCGCTGCCGGGCGGCGCCGCGTTCACCGGTCCGGCGGGGCTGCGGGCGCTGTTGCTGGAGCGTCAGGACGAATTCGTGGCGACGGTGGCGGAAAGGCTGCTCATGTACGCGCTGGGACGACCGGTTGAGTATTACGATATGCCGACGGTCCGCCGCATCCTGCGGGAGACCGCCGCGGGCGGCAACCGCTGGTCGTCCCTGATTCTGGGCATCGTGGGGAGTGCGCCGTTCCAGGCGCGGAGACCGGAAGCATGATCATCACCAAGCAGGCTGTTCCCCGCCGCACGGTCCTGCGCGGCGTCGGCGCGACGCTGGCGCTGCCGCTGCTCGACGGCATGGTGCCGGCCCTGAGCGCGCTGGGCCGGACGGCCGCCCGCCCGGTGCGGCGCCTGGGCGTGGTCTACGTGCCGAACGGCATCGAGGAGGCGCAGTGGCGGCCGGCCGCGGCCGGCGCCGCGTTCGAGTTCACCCCGACGCTCAGGCCCCTCGAGCCGTTCCGGGAGCGCCTGCTGGTTGTCAGCGGACTCGAGAACACGGCCGCCCGGCCGGGACCGGGCGAGCTCGCCGGGCAGCACTCCCGCCCCGCGGCCGCGTTCCTGACCGGCGTGCACGCCAAGCGCACGACCGGGTCGTCGCTCGAGCTCGGCGTGTCCATGGACCAGCTCGTGGCGACGTCGCTCGGCCGCGAGACCCAACTCGCGTCCCTGGAGCTGTCGCTGGAAGGGGTCGACACGGTCAACGGCGTGAGCACCTGCGACACGGGGTACAGTTGCGCCTACCTGAACATCTCGTGGCGCAACACCACGACGCCGATGCCGCGCGAGACCAATCCGCGCGTGGTCTTCGAGCGGCTCTTCGGTGACGTCGGGAGCACGAACCCGGCCGTGCGGCTGGCCCGCATCCGCGCGCAGCGGAGCATTCTCGATTCCGTGCTCGAGAAGGTGCGCGACCTGCGGCGGGAGGTCGGCGCCGGCGACAACGTCAAGATCAGCGAGTACCTGGAGGCGGTGCGGGACGTGGAGCGCCGCATTCAGACGGCCGAGGCGCAGGCCGACCGGGAGCTGCCGGTCGTCGACTCGCCGTCGGGCATTCCGGTCTCGTTCGAAGCGCACGCGCGGCTGATGTACGATCTGCAGTTGCTCGCCTTCCAGACCGATCTCACGCGGGTGTTCTCGTTCATGGTCGGCCGCGAGCAGAGCGGCATGACCTACCCGCAGATTGGCGTGCCTGATGCGCACCATCCGATCTCGCACCATCGGAACGATCCGGAGCTGCGTGCGAAGATCGCGCGGATCAACCAGTACCACGTGTCGCTGTTCGCCGAGTTCGTCGAGCGCCTGCGATCGACCCCGGACGGCGACGGCTCGCTGCTCGACAACGTGATGATCCTGTACGGCGCGTCGCTGCGCGACGGCAACGCGCACTCGTACGACGACTTGAACCTGCTGCTGGTGGGCGGCGGCGCGGGCCGGCTCGCCGGCGGGCGGCACCTCGTGTTCCCGGCCGAGACGCCGCTCGCGAACCTGCACCTGACCCTGATGGACAAGCTGGGCGTGCCCGTCGAGCAGTTCGGCGACGGGACGGGCACGCTCGACGGGCTGTTCCTGGCGTAGAAGTTGGCGCCAGCGCAAAATCGACATCGGCACCGTGTGGTCGTGGCGGAGCGAGAGCAACCGGCGCCGCCGCCTGCGGCAGCTCCCTGGGAGCGTCGCGCGGCGGCCGTCGCGGACCGACCCTCCGGCGACACAGAAAGGAGAGCGAACCGTGGTCAGCAACCTGACGATGAAGCCAACGTCCTTCCTCCAGTCCGTACTCGGATGCCTGCCGTTCGTCGTGGCCGCGGTTGCCGTTGCCGCGTCCCCGGCGGCCGCCCAGGAGATCCCCGTTCCGGAGACGTTCACCGCCACGACGGTGAACATCGACCCGGCCGCGGAAGGGCTCCGCTTCAGCGTCCTGCGGTGGTCCGCGGAGGCCGACCGGCAGGCGGTGGTGGACGTGCTGACGAGCACCGCGGCGGAGGCCGGCGGCACGGACGGCGAGCTCGCCGACCTGCTCGAGCTCCCCAGCCTGGGCCACCTGTGGCTCGACAGCAGCAGCGTCGGGTACTCGCTGAAGTACGCGCGCCGCGTGTCCCTGGCGGGTGGGGGCGAGAACCTCACGTTCGTCACGGGCCGGCGCGTCGGCACGTTCGGCCGCGCGTCCTGGATGCCTGACGGCGCGCCTGCCGACGCGGCCACGCGGCCCTTCACCGTGATCGAGCTGCGCATCGACCACATGAACGAGGGCGAAGGCAAGCTGTCCGCGGCGGCGGAGATCGCGATCGACGCCAACCGCGGCCTGGTCGCGCTGCAGGACTACGCGGCCGCCCCGGTCGTGCTCGAGTCCGTGACGCGGCAGCCGCTCCCGTACTGGGCGCGCTGAGGAAAACGCAGAGCGGTTCGCCGTCTACGCTAGGGGCGTGAACCGGACCATCACGACCACGGTGTTCACGGACGCCGAGGGACCATACCGTCTGTGGGCCCATGCCGTCGGCTTCGAGGCGTCACGCGCGGCGGTGACGCTGCGAGCCGCCGAGCGGGCGCGGCACGCCTTCGCCGTGCGGGCGATTGCCGACGTCGCCCCCCAGCGGATCGACCAGACGACCGTCCGGTCGAAGGGCCGGGTGTTCGTCCGCGACAAGATCGCCACGGGCTCGGCCGAGATGCCCGGCCAGCAGCGCTCGCTGAGCCCGCGCCAGATCGATCAGGTCGTGGCCTACCTCGAGACGCGTACGCCGGCGGAGCGCCCCACCGGCGAGCCCGGCTGGTGGTGAGCGACGGCTGGCAGGTCTGATCCCACGACGTCATTTCCGTAGAATGCGCGCCCGATGCGCCCGCTCGCAGTCCTGGACTGCGACGGAGGAACTCGGGCATTGGCACGGAGCGCCAACGAGGCCGTGCGCGGGCGGTCATGATGCGAGAACGGGGGCCCAACGGCAGAGGGCACAAGTGACTTCACGTCGGCTCCGAAGGTCGCTACGGGCCTATCGTATGGGCGATCCGGTGGGGTCGCATCCCGTGTACAGCGGCGACGGATCGCGTTTGTACCCCGGCCGCTGGAACGAAAAGGGCCAGCCGGTGATCTACGCATCCGAGCACTACTCCACCGCGCTCCTGGAAACGCTGGCGCGCACCGGCGAGCTGCCGCGCAACCAGCACTACGTGGAAATCGATATTCCTGCCGGCGTCACGTACGAAGTGGTCACGAAGGACGGCCTGCACGGTTGGTGTGATATCGACAGAGCTGCCGCGCGAGCGTTCGGCGCTGCATGGTACGCGGAGCGCCGATCGGCGATTCTGATCGTGCCAAGCGTGGTGGCGCGAGTGGAGCGCAACGTGCTCATACACCCGGACCATGACGACGCGCGAAAGATCCATGTCGGGTTGGAAACACCGTTTACTGGGATTCGCGACTATTCGCGCGATGAGAGTCACACTGCGACCCCGGCCCTTGCTTCGCCGATGATCCGGACGACCAGATCAGCGCCGGCTGTAGACTCGAGGGCTACGTCCAGCGGGGTGCGCCCGCCGAGCAGCAAGTGCGGTCGGTTGAGAAACCGTACCATGGCCGGCTCGTCGCCAGCCCACAGGCGCCGGGCTTCGAGCAGCACACGAGCAACGCCATGTACACGGTCGCTCATCTCGCGCGTGAGGTGTTGACGTGGTCGCCTCTGGAGGCGCGACCAGGTTGAGCGCGACAACAGCGTGAACTTCGCCCGCGGGTCATCCGGGGCCATCGCGCGCGAGATCCGCTCGACGACTTGCAGCGGCAGTCCCTGCTCGATCCGATTGACCAGAGAAAGGCTGTTCATCTGCCGCCACGAAGGAAGTCCCATCAGCCGCGCGATCTCAGCGGCGTCGCCAACGGGCTCCGATGTGCCGCTCGCAAGTGCACCGTCCGCCACCATGCCCTCCAGACCTGCTGTCAGATGACACAATCATAGTTGCAGGTGACGAACAACCGCAAGCGGTCCGACCGGAGTGCGGCAAAACTGGTAAGTTATATTGCCAGTTAAACCAACTGTCGGTGACAATGGTGTCCGGAAGTTTCATGTTGGGGTCCCCTGCGCGACATCATCCTGGACTTCGACGACGCCGAGCTTTCGACGGGCGTCCCGCGCCGGGTCGACATGGCGCCGGTGCCGGGCAAGGCCACCGTCTGCATCGGCCCGCGGCGCGCCGGGAAGTCGACGTTCCTGTTCCAGCAGGTGCGGAAGCTGCTCGACCGCGGCGTGCCGCGCGACAACATCCTCTACCTGAACTTCTTCGACGACCGCCTCCATTTCCTGCGCCACGAAGGGCTCGGCATCGTGGCGGACACCTACTATTCGCTGCATCCGGAGAAGAAGAACCGCGAGACGGTCTACTGCTTCTTCGACGAAATCCAGGTCCTGCCGGGCTGGGAGCCGTTCGTCGACCGCCTGATGCGGACGGAGAAGTGCGAGGTGTACATCACGGGATCGTCGGCGCGGATGCTGTCGCGGGAGATCGCGACCCAGATGCGCGGCCGGGCGCTGTCGTGGGAGATCTTCCCCTTCTCCTTCCGGGAGTTCCTCGACTTCAGGGGCATCGACGCCGGCGGCCCCCTGCCGACGCGGCGGCGCCTGCTGGTGGGCAAGGCGTTCGAGGAGTACTGGGAGCGGGGTGGATTTCCCGAGGTGGCCGGGCTGGAGCGCGCGCTACGGATCAGGATTCACCAGGAGTACTGGGGCGCGATGCTGTTTCGTGACCTGGTGGAGCGACACGACGTTGCGCATCCGCGCGCGGTGTCGGACCTGGCCCACCGCCTCGTGGACAACGTCGCCTCGCTGTATTCCGTCAACCGGCTCACCGCCTATCTGCAGTCGCTCGGCCATCGGGCGCGGCGACGATTGTCACCCGCGATCAGGAGGAGACCATTCCTGTCGACGCCGGCAGCATCGATGTCGTGCCGGCCTGGCGTTTTCTCCTCGACGTCGACCAGTGACGGCTACGGCTCCCCGGCTTCCCGGGGCGCCCTCTCGCGGGCCCGGGCGCCGCTGAGGATGTTGGCGATGCCGTAGTTGCCCTCGTGGCAGGCGTACTCGAAGACCCAGGGCTGCGCGTCATCCCGGGTCAGGGGCATCGCGAAGGTCCAGGGGCGCTCCCAGTTGGCGGGGTTCTCGACGGTCACGCTCCAGTCGATGGTGTTCGGGCCCACCGGCGTGAAGCGCTCGATCAGGCGCAGGTTCTCGTCGGCCCCGTAGGGCGGCTCGCCGTCGGCGCCGGCGAGCTCGAGCACCTCCCGGCTGGAGAAGCCGGCCAGGTACTCGGTCTTGTTCGAGAAGTTGGTCGTCTCGACGACCAGGGTGTCTCCCTCCCACCGGCCGCGCGGATCGCCGATCCACTGGCGCACGTGCGCGGGCAGGTGCGGGCGGTCGTCGAGCGGGATGATGCGCGTCTCGTGCATCCACTCGTAGAGGATCGTGACGTACCCGGGGCTCTGGACGATCTGGTAGTTGTTGTTGTAAGCCCCCGGGACGTAGACGGCCGGCAGTCCGCGCGTGATGCAGCGCACCAGCGGGCTGAGGTCCTCGACCCAGCGGCCCGCTCGGGGCTCGTCGTCGCCGAGGCCGGCCCGGGCCTCGGCCCGCGCCGCCGCCCGCCGCTCGGCCGCCGGCGTCAGCGGCGGGACCCTGCCGTCCGGCGGATCCACGACGAACCACAGCCGGCTCCGCTCCGGCGCCAGGTTCTCGTACCAGTGCACCGGGCCGGCGCCGGTGCCTTCGCCGCCCGCCGCGTCGATCTGCGTCTCGAACGCCTGCCGCGCCGCAGGGTCGTCGATGAGCGCCTGCTGCTCGGCCAGGACCTCGGGATTGCGGGGATCGGTGATGCCGCGCTCGGCCAGGCCGTCCGGACGCTCGAACGGGGTCTGGGCCTCGCGCATGTTCGTCCACAGTCCCTGCAGGTCCGGATCGCCCCACAGCGTGCGCGGCGGCGTCCAGCCGTCCGCCGCCCGAGGCGCGGCGGTCTGGGCGCGGGCCGGTTCCGCCACGAGCACGACGGCCGGCCCCGCCAGGGCGACCGCCGCCGCGACCGACGTCACGTGCGCCGCCAATCGATGCCTCATTCCGCACCTCCCGCGCGCGGTCACCTGCCCGGATCGGCGCGCAGGTGCCCGTAGAGCAGCTCCTCCGAGAACTCGACGCACTTGAACTCCAGCAATTGCGCGTGCGCCTCCTGGCGCCGGTACAGCGGCAGGCGCAGGGTCCAGGGTCGGGTGAACACCTCGGGATCCGCGATGGTGGCCTCGTAGTCGAGGCGGTCGGGACCGGCGGGCGTGTAGCGTTCCACCACGCGCAGCGCGTTGCCGTGGAAATTGCCGGCCCGGTCGAACCAGGTCCGATCGTTGAAGCTGTTGACCTCGACCACCAGCGTGTCGCCGTCCCAGCGGCCGCGCGAGTGCCCCATCCAGGTGTCGATGGGGTAGGTGGCGGGCACCTCGTCCATGTGGATGGTCCGCTGGGCGCCGGCGAACTCGTAGACGATCAGGATCTTGTTCGTGCTCTGCACGATGTGGAACGGATACGGCATGTAGGTCGCGCGCGGCACGCCGGGCATGTAGCACTTCGCCTCGGGATCGAGCGTCCAGCGCTGCGCGAAGTTCTCGCGCTTCCTGGCCGCGGCCCAGGGCTGGTACGGAATCGTGCCGCCGTCGACGTAGCTCAGTCCGCCCGGCTCGGCGAACAGGGCGCCGAACTGCGGCGGACCCGGCCGCGCGTGATGCGCCTCCAGGTCCCAGTGCGCCGTGCCCAGGGCCTGCCAGATGCCGTTCAGGTCCGGGTTGCCGTCGACGAAGCGGGGCGCCGTGTAGGCGGGCGCCTGGGCTGCCGCTCCCGCGCCGCAGCCCGACAGCCAGGTGCCGGCCGCGGCAGCGGCCAGGACGACCGCCGCCACCGTCGTTGCAGCGCGCACGCCCTAGTCCGCCGTGACGTTGACCGTCACCGGCTCGTTGGTGATGGAGCCGCCGTCGTGCGCCATCACGCGCAGGACGTACGTGCCCGGCTCGTGGAACGTCGCGGTGACGGGAAACAGGCCGTCCGCCGGCGGCACGGGCGGCAGCCACCCGGGGGTCCAGGGGGAGTTGCCCCGGTAGTCCGGGTAGACCTTGATCTGCTCCGGCTCGAAGGTCACCTGGTCTCCGTCGCCCCGGTAGACGTACCAGGAGACGCGCAGGCCCCAGGCGTTGTGCTTGACCGGCGGCCAGCGCATGGACGGCATCCGCGGGGGGATGCCGTCGTCGCTCGCGAACGCCTGCAGGGCGAGCGGCTCGCCCACGCGGACCGTCCGCTCGGCCGCGCCCTCGACCCGGACGAGGGGCGCCACGTTGGCCAGCTCGGACTCCGCGACGCCGAGGCCGCCGATGTCCATCATCTTCATCAGCTTGTCGACCACGTAGTCGACCCGCAGGCTGCCGTAGGCGCTGTCGGTCCTGCCGTGAGCGGTCACGTTCCACACGACTTCCCGGTCGCCGAAGTCGGCCGGCACGACCACCCGGAACACGTAGCGGTTGCGACGCGGCTGGAACCAGGTCGGCTGCCCGCCGTCGAGCGCCCCCGGCTCGAGCCAGTTGTCCGGGCCGACCGGGATGTGCAGCTTCTCGTCCATGTTCCGGTTCATGTAGCCGAACCACAGGCTGAACGTCCCGTCGGGGTTCGCCTCCCACCCCTCGAACGCGGGCGCGACGTTCTGGCCCCGCGAGTAGAGGATGGTCTGGCTGCCGGCGGCCGCCAGGGCGCCCAGGCCCGCGGCCGCCACGCAGAGGACGGCCGCCGCCGCCACGATCCGCCGCCGCGCTCGATGTCCCGTCATGGCTCCGTGTCGCTCCCTACTGCTGGTCCTGCGAGGCGGCGAAGGGTTGCGGCATCCCGCGCGCCGCCGCCTCCTCCTGGAACTGCTCCTCGGTCAGGTACACCATCCGCGGCAGGTGGAAGAACATGTCGTCGATCGAGCGGTTGCCCCAGCCCTTCCAGTTGCGCGGGTCGGAGACGCGCGAGTTGCTCGGCGAGTTGTCGAACCACGCCAGCATGTGCAGGACCGTGCCGGCCGGCAGCAGCGGCGCCGCCTCGTCCTCGTAAACGTAGACCCGCACCCAGTTGTGGTTGTAGTCGGCGCAGTTGAGCATCTGGCGCGCGTTGTTCGGGTAGAGCGCCTCGAGGCACATGCGCGTGCCGCTCGAGTGCAGGTGCGGCTCGAAGGTCATCATGATGGCCGGCCGGGTCAGCCGGTAGAAGCCGTCGCGCAGGATGTTGCTCTCGCCCGCCGGGATGTCGAGCTCCATCTCGTACCCGCCGGCCTGCGTGGCCGTGACCTGCAGGTACTTCGGCTCGTAGCCCTCGGGGTGGAGCTTGAAGGCGGCGTCGACGCGCGCCCGCACCTTCGTGCCGATGGAGTGCAGGTGCATGTTCGTGAACGCGAGCACCGACTCGGCGGGCAGCTTCACTCCCACGTAGTCGGGAAAGACGGTCGCGTTCTGCCCGAGCTCGTGGATGATGCCGAACGAGCCGTCGGGCGACCCGACGCCGGCATCGGGATCCGGCGACCGGTTCGGATGATCTTCCTGCTCGCCGTTGTTCACCAGCGCCATGATGACCGCGTGGTGCACGACGTACAGGTTCAGGTCGGCCCGGGCGGCGTCGGACTTCCCGTCCGCCGCCTCCGAGGTGGACGCCAGCTCCAGGCCGTCCTCGTCGAAGAGCACTTCCCGGATCTCGACCGCCTTGACCCAGCGGTCCCTGGTCAATCCTGTGGGCACGGGCGGGTTGATCATGCCGAACCAGTCGGGGGCCACGGCCTCGACGGTCATCAGCGGCGACGAGACGACCAGGTCGGGCTCGCCGATGCTCCACTGGTCGCCGGCGGGCCACTCGCGCGGCGGCGGCAGGTCGGCCGGATCGCCCCGCCGGGCGCCGCCGTCCACCCAGGCGGCAATCGTGGCGATCTCCGCGTCGCTCAGCGACGGGTCGTCCTTGAACGCCTGGATGCCGATGTTCTTGTCGATGAACCAGGGCGGCATCTCGCGCGCCTCGGTGCGGCTCCTGATGGCCCGCGCCCACGGCCGCACGTCCTCGTACGCGATCAGCGACATCGGCGCGCCGCCGCCGGGACGGTGGCAGCTCTCGCAGGAGCGCTGCAGAATCGGGGCGACGTCGCGGGTGAACGTCACCTGCTGCGACCCGGCCTGCGCGCCCGCCGGCGCGGCGGCCGCCAGCACCCCGGCCAGCACGAATCCCGTCACGACGAGCCGCATCATCCTCATGTTGCAAATTCCCCCTGCCGAACTCTACCACGCAAGCCCGCCGCGGCCCGTTGGAATGCTCCGTGCAGGGCAGGAGTCGGCGCCGGGGAACGGCGCCGACTCCTGTAGGATGGGTTGGGCGCCAGGCGGAGCCGCCAGGTGACGATTGGCGGGCCGGGCTGCCGTGACCCGGGAGGCAGGAGAGGCAGATGACGCACCGCATCCTCGCCGTGCTGCTGGCGTCGGCCGTGCTGGCCGCGCCCCTGGCGGGCCAGACCCGGGATGGGGCGGCGGACGACTCCCCGCGCACGCCGTGGGGCGACCCGGATCTGCAGGGCGTGTGGAACTACAGCATGAACACGCCGCTGGAGCGTCCCGCGGAGTTCGGCGCGCGCGCCGTGCTGACCGAGGAGGAGGCCGCCCGGCGGGCGCAGGCCGACACGCAGTTGCGCTTCGCGCAGGACAACCGGACGCCCGCCGTCGAGGCCGGGCCGACCGGCGGCGACGTCGGCGGCTACAACCGCTTCTGGACCGATCTGCGGCGGACGCCGCGGCAGGCGTCGCTGGTGGTGGACCCGCCGGACGGCAGGATTCCCGCGCTCACGCAGGCGGCCGAGGAGTGGCACGCGGAAACGCGGCGGGTCCGCCGCGGCATCTCCGTGGACGCACCGACGCCGGGCGGCTTCGTCGAGGACCTGGGCCGCCGCGGGCTCTTCACGCGCTGCATCATCGGCTTCAACTCCGGGCCGCCGATGATCCCGACGCTCTACAACGCGAACGTGCAGATCGTGCAGACGCCGGAGCACGTGGCCCTGCTCAACGAGATGGTGCACAGCGTGCGCCTGGTGCCGCTGGACGCCCGCCCGCCCGTCTCGCCGGCCATTCGCCAGTGGCTCGGCGATTCTCGCGGACGGTGGGAGGGCGACACCCTGGTGGTGACGACCACCAACTTCACCGATCAGGTGTTCGACCCCAGCAACGGCCCGCCCCGGCGGGACGGCGGCGACCCGGCCGCGCCGCCGTCGGAGCGCATCGAGATGCTCGGCGGCAACATGCGCCCGCTCGGCCGCGGCCTCACGCTGGTGGAGCGCTTCACGCGCACCGGGGAGGATACGCTGCTGTACCGGTTCACCATGCACGACCCGGCGTGGTACGCGGCCGCCTGGACGGCGCAGATCCCGATGACCGGGTCCATCGGCCCGGTGTACGAGTACGCGTGCCACGAGGGCAACCACAGCCTGGTGAACATCCTCGCCGGCGCCCGCTGAGCTGATGGAGAAGCAAGGGGGGAATCCGTGTCGATGAAGAATGCCGCCGCCCTGAGCCTGCTCTTCGCCCTGCCCGTCATCGCGGGCGCTCAGGCGCCGCGCGGCGCGTCCGTGCCGCGCACGCCGTGGGGGGATCCGGACCTGCGGGGACAGTGGACGAACGCCACCACGACGCCGCTCGAACGGCCGGACGACCTGCGCGACACGGCGATCCTGACGGAGGAGGAGCGCGCGGCGCGGGACCCGGAGTTCTTCGACCGCATCCGGTTCAGACACATCTACGAGGTGTACATGGAGCGCGGCGGGCTCATCCGCCAGACGTCGCTCATCGTCGACCCGCCCGACGGGCGGCTGCCGCCCCTGACGCCCCGCGCGCAGGCCCGGCACGACGCGTTCGAGGCGCGCTGGCAGGGGCTGCATGCCTCGTGGGAAGACACGAACATGTACGAGCGGTGCATCACCCGCGGCCTGCCCGGCGCCATGATCCCGGGGTTCTACAACCACAACTACCTGATTCTGCAGACCCCCGACCACGTCGTGGTGCAGGTCGAGATGATCCACGACGCGCGCGTCATCCCGCTGGACGGGCGCCCGCACGCGCCGTCACGGATCCGTCAGTGGCTGGGCGATTCGCGCGGCCGCTGGGAGGGCGACACGCTGGTCGTCGAGACGACCAACTTCACGCCCAAGGCCGAGCAGCGCGCGCACATCCTGGTCTTCACGGCGTTCTCGACCGGCCGCAACCTGCACCTGGTCGAGCGCTTCACCCCGCTCGACGCCGACACGATCGACTACCGCTTCACCGTCACCGATCCGACCGTGTACACGCGCCCCTGGACCGCCGCGATTCCCATGCGGCGCACGGAGAGCCCGCTGTACGAGTACGCCTGCCACGAGGGCAACTACCCGATGGCGCTCGGCCTCAGCGGCGCGCGCGCCGAGGAGCGGGCTCGGGCTGCACCGTGACGGTGACGATTTCATGCCGCAGTCATGCTATCGTCATGACATGCCGCATCTGCAGGTGAAGAACGTACCCGATTCCCTTCACGACCGCCTGCGCTGCTTTGCCCGCGAGACGAACCGCACCCTGAGCGCTGCCGTGCTCGCCGCCGTGGAGCGCGAGCTGGACGTGTGGGAGTGGCGGCAGCGGCTGGCGCAGCGGCCCGAGACCGACCTCGGCGTGGACGCGGCGACCCTGATCGCCGAAGCGCGTGCTCTCCGCGGCCGCGAGTCGGGGTCGCGGTGACTCGCTACGTCATCGACGCTTCCGTGGCCGTCGAGTACCTGCTGAGGACAGCGATCGGGTTGGCGGTGGCCGGCCTGATCGAGCGCGCGACGCTGATCGCGCCCGAGCTGCTGGATGCGGAAGTGCTGTCGGCCTTGCGCGGGGCGGTGCTGGGCGGCCGTCTCGAAGAGGCGCGCGCGCTGATGGCTCTCGAGGATCTGGCCGACTGGCCGCTGAACCGTATCCCGAACCGAAACCTGGCGCGACTCGCCTGGCGGCATCTCCACAACGTCAGCGCGTACGATGCCTTCTATGTCGCCGCCGCCCGCGCTCACCACGCGACCATGTTGACGGCCGACGGCAGGCTGTCGCGAGCGCCGGGGCTGGGTGTCGTGGTCCAGCACGTCCGCATGGGGTGAGCCGGGAGTCTACGCCGTTCTACGGCGCAGACTCCCGGGTCTCAGCGGCCCGCGCGCCGAGGAGCGGGCTCGGGCTGCACCGTCACGGTGACGTCGAGCGGCGTGGTCAGCACCGAATCGTCGGCGTAGGCGCGGAGCACGTAGGTGCCCGGGCTGTCGAACGACGCCGTCGTCACCGTCTCGCCGCCGCGGCCGCCTTCCACCGGGATGCTCATCGGCTCGAACGTCACCGTCCCCGGCCCGCGGTACAGCGTCCACGTCACGGCGAGGCCGGTCCTGGCCGCCACGCGCGCGCTGACCACCGCCTGATTGTTGGGGCTGGGCCTTCGCGCCCGCTCCCGCTGGAACGCCGCCAGCCGCGGGTCGGACGGCGGCTTCCGGCGCGCCCGCGCGCCGGGGACTCCATCGTCGGTGACCACCGCGGTCAGGGTGAGGGCGTCCGGCAGCGTGACCGTCAGGTCGTGCGCGCCCGACAGCGCGATGGCCGGGTGCTGGTTGTCGTACAGGGCGCCGGTCGGCGTGCCCATGCCCCGGTTCTTGCTGAGCACGCCGATGTCCAGCTCCCAGACCGGCCACAGCGACGCGTAGGCCTTGTCGGTGCGCCCCTGGTGGGTGAGCGTCCAGACGAGGTCCTTCTCGCCCCAGTCGGCCGGCACCTGCACCTTGAAGACGAACTGCTGCCGCCGCACGTAGAAGCGGGACGGCTGGCCGCGGTCCGCGGGCCCCGGCTCGAAGAAGTTGTTCTCGCCGACCGGGATGTGCGGCATCTCCTCGTAGTTGCGGTTCATGTAGCCGAAGACCATGTTGAAGGTCCCGTCGGCATTCCGCTCCCAGCCCTCGAAGACGGGGGCGACGTTCTGGCCCCGGTCCCAGCGCACCTGGGCGCTCGCCGGGGCGGCGGTCCCGATCGTGAAGATGACGAGCAGCGCCGTCGCCAGAGACAGCGCCAGGGCGGACGAGCCCGCTCGATTCCTGCTCAGCATCGTGCTTCTCCCCGTTGCGGCGCTACTGATTGTTGTTGGCCGCAAGCGCCCTGCGCTCCTCGACCGCCGCGGCGAACTCGTCGTCGTCCAGCTCGTACCAGCTCGTCCAGGTGAAGCTCATGTCGTCGCTCGAACGCGATCCGAAACCGGTCCAGTTGCGCGGATCGGGGTTCCAGCGGTTGGAGCGCGAGTTGTCGTGCCAGGTGGTGGTGTGCAGGATGGTGCCCTTCGGCAGCAACGGCTGCACGTCGTCCGCGTAGTTGTAGACGATGTGCCAGCCGAAGTCCCAGTTGGCGCAGCTCAGCGTCTCGACCAGGCCGTCGGGGTAGATCGCCGCGATGCACTGCCGCTTGCCGCGGTTGTGCAGGTGCGGCTGGAATCCCGTCAGCCGCACGTTGGCGTCGAAGCGGTGGTAGCCGTCGTGCCGCACGTTGTCCTCGCCCGGCGGGATGTCGAGGTCGTAGTTGTGCCCCAGGCCCCTCGAGAACAGCTCGTGCTTCGGTGTCTCTCCCTTGGGGTAGAACGTCAGCCCGACGCTGGTCCGATCCGTGATCTCGCGGCCGACCGAGGCGTAGTGCATGTTGAAGCTGATGATCGAGCCCGCGCGGATTATCCGCCCCGTGCCGTCGGGAAACACGTCGCCGTTCTTGCCCTGCGCGTACTCGTTCAGGAAGTCCCCCTCGTCGTCGTCCTCCGAGAGCAGCAGCCGGGTCACGGCGTGGTGGACGACCGGGAAGCCCTCGGCCGACGGCTTGGTTTCGACCGCCTTGATCCAGCGGTCCTCGGTCAGGCCCGAATCGGCGTAGAAGTCGCCCC
Source organism: uncultured Vicinamibacteraceae bacterium (assembly GCA_964569405.1). Lineage (GTDB taxonomy): Bacteria > Acidobacteriota > Vicinamibacteria > Vicinamibacterales > UBA8438 > JAAXGX01. The sequence continues at coordinate 22,717 of CAZMWA010000211.1, forward strand.
ACCAGTTGGGCGCCTCGGCCGCCACCACGAACGGCTCGGGCAGCGGCACGATCCAGTCCGGCTCGCCGATGTGCCACTGGTCGCGGTCCGCGAACTCGACCGGCGGCGGCATGTCGGCCGGGTTGCCGCGCAACGCGCCGCCATCCACCCAGGCGGCGAGCGTCGCAATCTCCGCGTCGCTCAGCGACCGGTCGTACTTGAACCCCTGCACGCCGACGTTCTTGTCGATGTACCAGGGCGGCATCTCGCGGATCTGGACCTTCTCCTTGATGGCGCGCGCCCAGGGGCGCGTCTCCTCGTAGGTCAGCAGCGACATGGGCGCGATGGCGCCCTCCCGGTGGCACGCCTGGCAGGCGCGCTGGAGAATGGGCGCCACGTCCCGGGTGAACGTGACGTCGGCCGTTTGCGCCGCCGCCGTTCCGGACGTGAGCCCCCCGCCGACGGCCGCCAACGCGATGATGCCCAGCCAGCCACGAGCCCGGCGCTTCATGAGAACCCCCTGTTCCGAGGTAATCCCGCGTGTTCCTGCTGCAACAATGATCTACGACGGCCCGCTGCTGTCAAGTCCAACTCCGCGCCGGGGCGGCCGCCAGCGCGCGCTGCGCCGGCGGGCGACTGCCGGCGCGCGGCGTCCGCGCGTGTCGCGCCCGGCCCTTTCAATCTACGCTCTGCGTATCGCGGCAACCCGGATCACGGGAGGATCGGCAATGCGGACATGGCGCGCGACGACTATCGCAATCCTGCTCGGCGGGCTGGCGGCCGGCGGCTGGCTGCAGGCGCAGGACGACGGCTGCACGGCGCTGACCGGCGCGGACATCGCCGAGATCGAGCAGCTCTACGCCCGCTACAACCAGGGCCTCGACTTCAAAGACGTCGAGCTGTACCTGTCGGCCTACGCCGCCGACGGCGTCTTCCACGGGCTCGCGCGGCACGCCGGCCGGGAGGCGCTGCGGGCATACCTGGAGACGGTGTGGGCCAGCGACGCGCGCTCGAACCGCACGCACAACAGCACGAGCATCCTGCTCGCGGCGACCCCCGGGGGCGCCAAGGGACGCGGCTACTTCTCGGTGATCGACGTGACGTCGCGGCCGCCCGCCATCGCCGGGCACGGCTACTTCGACGACACCTTCGTCAGGACGCCGGACGGCTGGCGGATCGAGACCCGGACCCTGGGCGAGCCCTGGCCGTACCTGGAGCGGCCGCACGACGGTCCGGGCGGGGACTGGCTCGCTGATGTCTGCGGCTGAGCCGCTGGTCGGGCGTGCGGGCCGTACCGCCCGCAGACGCGGCCGTTCCGCTCGGGAGACCCGGGTATGATGGGCGGGTGAAGTTGCGGGCACGCGGCAAACGGGAAGTGGCGTCGGCGGCCGTTGCTGGTGCAGCGTCCGACGGAGAGCGTGTACCCGGAGGTGCGACGCGAGTTGTCGCGGCTGGGGTGTCGGAGCAGGCCGTCGGGACCGAACCAGGGGAACCGCCGGCGGGTGAAGGGGCGTTGTCGTACGGGCCCTTCGCCGACGATTCGGAGACGGGCGTCGAAATCGAACGGGAGGACCCAGAGCAAGACCAGGTGGAACGGCCCTTCGATCCGTCGCAGATCAAGCTCCGCACAGTCCAAGCCGTCGTCGATCAGATCGTGACGCGCATCGAGCATAACGAGATCGATATAGCGCCCGATTTCCAGCGGATGCGTGGGATTTGGGATGTGCAGCGCAAGAGCCGCCTGATCGAGTCCCTTTTGTTGCGCATTCCCATACCGGTCTTCTACGTCGCGGCGGACCATGAAGAAAGGTGGGCTGTGGTCGACGGCGTTCAGCGAATCTCTACGATTCACGATTACGTGACCGGCGCGTTTCCCTTGGCGCGACTGGAATATCGTCGGGAGTTCAACGGCAAGCGGTACGATGAGCTCCCGCGGTCCATGCAGCGGCGGATCAGTGAAACCCAGGTGGTCGTGAACGTCGTCGAGCCGGGGACGCCGCCAGGAGTGATGTTCAACATCTTCCGACGGATCAACACCGGCGGAATGATGCTCAACGGGCAGGAAATCCGTCACGCGCTCAATCCGGGTCCGGTCCGCGCGTATCTCAAGGCACTGGCTGAGTCCAAGGAGTTCCTGGATGCCACGGACCGCTCGATCAGACCGCACCGTATGGCCGACCGCGAGTGCGTTCTCCGATTCCTCGCCTTCCACATCGAACCATGGGAGCGGTATGAGGCCGGTTCCCTCGACAGTTGTCTTGAGAGCACCATGGAGACGCTCAACGACACACCCTCCGACAGGCTGGACGCGCTGGCCGCCGACTTCAGCAAGGCGATGCGCGCGGCGTATTTGTTTACCGGGTGATCAGCCAATGAATACGGGCTGAAAGTGGGCTTGAGGCGAGGAAGTCACAGCGCCACAACGAGGTTGCTTGAACCGACAGGGGTTCACGCGGGTGCCTCCATCGTTGCGATGCCGCGGAAGA
>CAZMWA010000212.1:0-5515 GCA_964569405.1 uncultured Vicinamibacteraceae bacterium
GGGCTGGACTTCCTGAACCGCGGCGCCGGGACCACTCGCAACCGGATGGCCCCGACCGAGGCAGCCGTCTCCTGCGCCGACGTCGTCAAGCGCTACGGCGACGTGCTGGCCGTCGCGGGGCTTGACCTCGAGGTCCGGCGCGGCGAGTGCTTCGGGCTGCTGGGACCCAACGGCGCCGGCAAGACGACGAGCATCGAGATCCTGGAGGGCCTGCTCGCACCCGACGCGGGCCGCGTGCGCGTCCTGGGCCGCGCGTGGGGCCGCGACGACGACGCGTTGCGGGCGCGGCTCGGCATCCACCTCCAGGAATCGCAACTGGACGACAAGCTGTCGGTCGTCGAGACGCTGCGGCTGTTCCGCTCGTTCTACCCGCGCGGGCGGTCGGTCGACGACGTGATCGGGCTGCTCGAGCTCGACGGCAAGCGCCGGAGCTGGGTCTCGAAGCTGTCGGGGGGCCAGCGGCAGCGGCTGGCGGTCGCGTGCGCGCTGGTCGGCGATCCGGATCTGCTGTTCCTGGACGAGCCGACGACCGGGCTCGACCCCCAGTCGCGCCGGCAGTTGTGGGGACTGCTGGAGCGCTACCGCGCGGAGGGGGGCACCATCCTGCTGACGACCCACTACATGGACGAGGCCCACGCGCTGTGCGACCGGGTCGCCATCGTCGACCGCGGACGCATCATCGCCGAGGGCAGCCCCGACGAGCTGGTCCTGTCGATCGGCGCGCCGCACATAGTGGAGGTCTCGTTCGCGGGCGGCGCGGGCGCGGAGCCGGCAGACAGAGAGGAACGGCTGAGCGGCCTGCCGGACGTCGCCAGCGTTCGCGCGGGCGGCGCCGCGGACGCCTGGACCGTCACGGCCCGCTCCCTGCACCGGACGCTGCCGGCGCTCGCGGGACTGGCCGCGGGCGCGGGCGTCGAGATCGAGACGCTGACCACGCGCACCGCCACGCTCGAGGACGTCTTCGTGGCGCTCACCGGCCACCGGCTCCGCGATGGCTGAGACCCGACCCGCCGCGCCGCGCCATCCGTTCGTCGAGATGACGATCACGCGCCTGCTCATCATGGTGCGCGAGCCGGAGATGATCTTCTGGGTCTTCGTCTTCCCGCTCCTGATGGCGCTCGTCCTGGGCATCGCCTTCCGCTCCCGGCCCGAGGCGCCGGTGGCGGTCGGCGTCGAGCCGGGCGCCGGCACGGCGGCGCTGGTCGCTGCCCTGTCCGCCCACGACAGCGTCGAGGTCGTGTCCATCGACCCCGGCGCCACGGCGACGGCGCTGCGCGACGGTCTGGCGCACGTCGTCGTCGTGCCGGGCGATCCGCCGACGTACCGCTACGACCCCGCGCGGCCGGAGAGCCGCCTGGCCCGGCAGACCGTCGACGACCTGCTGCAGCGCGCCGCCGGCCGGCAGGACGTCTGGACGGGCCGGACCGAGACCGTCAGCGCCCCCGGCAGCCGCTACATCGACTGGCTGATACCCGGCCTGCTGGGCATGAACATCATGGGCACCGGCATGTGGGGCATCGGCTTCACGCTGGTGGTGCAGCGCACCCGCAAGCTGCTCAAGCGGCTGATCGCGACGCCGATGCGGCGCTACCAGTACCTGGCCGCCCTGGTGACGGCGCGCCTGGTGCTGCTCGCGCTCGAGGTGGTGGCGCTGGTCGGCTTCGCCCGCCTCCTGTTCGGCGTGCCCATCGAGGGCTCGCTGGCCAGCCTGGCCGCCGTCTCGCTGCTCGGGGCGATGACCTTCGGCGGCATCGGCCTGCTCACGGCCAGCCGCTCGCAGACCATCGAGGGCGTCTCCGGCATCATGAACGTCGTCATGGCGCCGATGTGGATCTGCTCGGGCGTCTTCTTCGCCGCGTCGAACTTCCCGGACCCGATGCAGCCGTTCGTCCAGGCGCTGCCGCTGACCGCGCTGAACGATGCGCTGCGGGGCGTGATGCTCGACGGCAGCGGGCTGCTCGCGACCGGCCCGGAGCTGCTGATCCTCGCGGCCTGGGGCGGCGGAAGCTTCGCCGTGGCGCTCAGGATCTTTCGCTGGCGGTAGCGTCGGACGCCGCAAGTGGTAACGTCAGGGGGGTGCTAGTGGAGGACCGCATGGCGACGGGAGGAGACAGCGGCGGGCCCGCCGCGCAGCCGCGGCGGACGGAAGGCGCTGCCGTCGAGGACGGCGCCCGCGAGGCGGGCGTTGCCGAGGTGCCCGGACGGGACCGCGACGTGGTCCGCCGGGTCTTCGAGACCGGGGAGTACCCCTACAGGAGGAAGCTCCGCCGCAAGCCCTACGAGCGGGAGAAGGCCGCGCTCCAGGTGGAGCTGCTGAAGGTCCAGGACTGGGTGAAGGCGACCGGCGGGAAGCTCGTCGTCCTGTTCGAGGGCCGGGACGCGGCCGGCAAGGGCGGCACCATCAAGCGCTTCACCGAGCATCTCAATCCGCGCGGCGCGCGCGTGGTGGCGCTCGACAAGCCGACCGAGGCCGAGCGGACCGAGTGGTTCTTCCAGCGCTACATCCGCCACCTACCGCACGGCGGCGAGATCGTCCTGTTCGACCGCTCGTGGTACAACCGCGCCGGCGTCGAGCGGGTGATGGGATTCTGCGACCCCCGGGAGTACCTGGAGTTCATGCGTCAGGCGCCCGAGCTGGAGCGCATGCTCGTGCGCAGCGGGATCAGGCTGTTCAAGTACTGGTTCTCGGTGAGCCGCGAGGAGCAGAAGCGCCGTTTCGAGGCGCGCGAGAAGGACGTCCTGAAGCAGTGGAAGCTGTCCCCGGTCGATCGGCAGTCGCTGGACAAGTGGGACGAGTACACCGCCGCCAAGGAAGCGATGTTCTTCTACACCGACACCGCCGACGCGCCCTGGACGATCATCAAGTCCGACGACAAGAAGCGCGCCCGCCTCAACTGCATGCGGCACTTCCTGGCGGCCCTGCCCTACACGGACAAGGATGCCGGCGCCGTGGGACGAGTCGACCCCTTGATAGTCGCCAGCGCCGATGTGATCGGCGCCGGCGACTCGGTTCCCGGCCGGTAACTCCTACCGCGGCGCCGCGGGGAAGCGCGCGATGCGCTCGCCGCCGCCTATGCCGCCGACCCAGATCTCGCCGCCCACCTCGATGGCGGCCGTGCCGACGATCAGCAGGTCGTTCGAGGGATAGCGCACAACCTCCTCCGCCGCGAGGCTGTCCGGGTCGACCCGCGCCGCCCGCGAGGTGACCCCGTCGCAGTCGCCCTGGCGGATGCAGGCGAAGATGGAGTCCGGCCCGCTGCCGGCATGACCCGCGGCGAGCAGCGACCCGTCGGGCGCGAAGTGGACGTTGTCGATGTGGAACCCGACGTTCACCGAGTCGGTCTCTATCGGGGTCCGGCCGCGCGAGAGGCGGATGAGCGACTGCGTGCCCCAGCCGCCGACGTAGAACCAGCGGCCGTCGGCGGACGCCTCGATGCCGTTCGGGCCGGCCGTCGCGCTGCCTGGCACCTCGCTCCACCCGGCGCCGGGCTGCCATTCCCAGAGCTCGCCCCCATCGGGGCGGAAGTGCGTGGCGACGAAGGCGCCGTCGGGCAGCGCCGCCACCGAGTTCAGGCGGACGCCCTCCGGGGCGATAGCGCATCCCACCCAGGTGAACGCCGGCGCGTCGCCGCGGGCGTCGACCTCGAACACCTCGATCGCCTCGCGGTCGCCGTGCCGGACCACGTACAGCGTGTGCACCCCGTCGGCGCCGGGCCGCAGCCCGAGGCCGTGGGGCTGGAAGCCGCTCGTGTCGGGCCCCGGGCACGAGCCGAAGGTGGCCATGTCGTGGCGCGGGGCCGAGGTCTCGAGGGGGTAGACCGGCCGCGAGGTGTGGTCGCGCGCGTCGGTCGCGTAGAGGCCGCCGCCGGTGGCCATGGCGGACACGACGACCCACGGCGACTCCGGCACCGCCGCCAGGTCCTCGGGGTTGCCGGGACCGCAGACGAACTGCACGTCGCCGTCCGGATCGCACTGCGCCGCGGCCGCGGCGGGCAGCGCGAGCAGGCAGGCAAGGGCCGCCGCCGACGTCAGGAACGTGCGCAGTGTCATGGCTCCTCCTCTCGCGGGTCGCGCGAAACGCCACCGATTATGCCACTTGCGAGGCACAACGGCACGCCGGGATGCTACGGTAGGGTGGCCGGCGTCGCAATTGGGCGATGCCGCTGGCAGGGAGGTTTCCGATGCGGAGAATTGGCCTGGCGGCCGGCGTGATTCTGATTGGCGGCGCGCTGATGGCGGCGGCGACCGCCGCCGAGGCGCAGGAGGCGACCCGCGTGGCGCCGTTCGAGATGCTGGACGGCCCCCGCATCGGGCTGCCCGCGGACGCGTCGGATGCCCCCATGCGGGAGCTCTGTCCCGACGACACGGAGATGTGCCGCCGGTACTGGGACTACACGGGGTACTTCGTCCGCAACGCCTCGATCCCGGCCCGGGAGCGGGAGATCGTCATCCTGCGCACCGCCTGGCTGTCGCGCGGCGACTACATCTGGGGACGCCACGACGTCATCGGGAAGGAGGCCGGACTGACGCCGGAAGAGATCGCGCGGGTCACGGAGGGTCCGGACGCCGAGGGCTGGAGCGACTTCGACCGCGCCCTCCTGCAGGCCGTGGACGACCTGCACGGCAGCCGGTTCGTCTCCCACGCGACGTGGGACACGCTGGGCGAGCGCTACACGGAGACGCAGCTCGTCGAGGTCGTGCTGATCGTCGGCAACTACACGCAGCTCTCGATGTTCCAGAACTCGCTGGGCGCCCAGCTCCCGGCAGGGACCCCCGGGCTGCCGGACGACGGCGGGCAGTGACGGTTCGGGCGTCCGCGCCGCCGAACGGCGCGGGCGCCCACCGGCAACAAGTCCCCGTCGGACAGGGATCTCGTGCAGCAGGGCCGGTAGAATGCGACGGCAGGACCCGCGCCCCGGAATCAGCTTCGCGGAGATGCTCATGGCTCTCGACCACACCCGCTCGGCGCCCCTCTTCCTGATCGCCGCTGTCGGCGCGGCGCTGCTCTCGTTCGGGCCGGCGGCCGGCCACGCGCAGGCGCCCATCGTGCAGCCCGGAGCGCCGGGCGAGCCGAGCCGGGAGATCTCGGTCGCCGAGGCCACCGATCTCGCCGGAATCCGGTTCACGGACGGCGACGTCAGGTTCATGCAGGGGATGATCCCGCACCACGCGCAGGCGCTCGAGATGACCGCGCTCGTCGCCGAGCGGACCGCCAGCGAGACCATGCGGCGCCTGGCGCAGCGTATCGAGCTCTCGCAGGAAGACGAGATCGAGATGATGCAGGCGTGGCTGCGGGCCCGCGGGCAGGCGGTCACGGACGCCGACGCGCACCACGCCGACGGCTGGGAGCCGATGCCCGGCATGCTGACCGCCGGCGAGATGGCGGAGCTCGCGGCGGCGACGGAGACCGCGTTCGACCGGCTCTTTCTCGAGCGGATGATCGAGCACCACCGCGGCGCCGTCACGATGGTGGAGAACCTGCTCGAGCAGCGCGGGGCGGCGCAGGACTCGCAGC
>CAZMWA010000213.1:0-12834 GCA_964569405.1 uncultured Vicinamibacteraceae bacterium
GTCTTCCATGGGCACGGCGCCGAGGAGCACCTCGTCGCCGAGAACCAGCGCGCCGACGTAGCAGAAGCGTGCGCCGAACGTCACCTTCAGCGGGCCAACGTACGGGACCGTCAGCTTGCGCCCCTCCGCGACCGAAACCTCGCGCGTCGATTCCCGGTCCAGATCGAGTTGGAGTGCGACGTGTTCCGGAATGCAGAGCATGAACGCGCCCGTGTCAGCGAGCGCACGCACGTCCATGGGCTCCAGGTCCGGCCTGCGCGGATTCCCGAGCTCGATCTCCGCGAATACGTTGCCCATGCGCGGCCGCGATCATCCGGCGGCGGAACCTGCGAGGACCTGCCTGACGCCAGCGGCCGCTTCGACGGCCCGGGCGGCGATCTCGTCGGCGGTCAGGGTGCTGAGCGGATGCGTTATGACGACGGGCTCGAGGTCCTCGGCGCCGAGCGCTTCCTGCTGCACCCGGGCTTCGCGCAGGAACGCGTCGGTGACGATCACCGCCGTCGGGACGCCCCGCCCCTCCAGCCCGACCGCGTCGTGCAGACTGCACGACGTGCAGGAGCCTCAATCGCCGATGGCCGTGATCGCGACGTCGGTCTCGGATGCAATGCGGTCGAGCAACTCGGGCGGCGCTAGGCGCGAGAAGCTCGACTTCGCGTAGACCCGGACTGCCTCGAAGGCCAGGCCAGCTTCGAGCTGGGCGACGACCTGGCGCAGCAGCTTCGACGCGTTCCACTTCGTGTTGTCGAGGATGCCGAGGCGCAGGCCGTCCAGCGTCGCCGGACGCCGCGCAAGCGGCCGCGGCTCGGCGCTGACCGTTCCCCGCGGGTCGAACACGATGCGCCCGTCCGGCAGCCGCCGTTCGCTCGTTTCTGGCATCTCATCATCCAGTCTGATGCATGACGGGCGCGCCGCGCAATGTCGGCCACCGCTCTCTGCATCCGCGGGTGGTATCGGCGGGGCGGGCAGGTTCCGGTTGTCCCCGCCGCGTTATGCTTGGTCGATGGTCGCAGGAAGGTTCTGCCCCGGCGCGCGCGTCGCCGCCAAGTCTCTGTTCCCGGCGGTGCTCGGCATGCTCGTTGGCGGCGCGGTCAATGCCGCGCTCGGCGAGCAGGGCGCTGACACGCCGGCGCTCGCCCTGATCGGCGGCGGACTGGCGCTCGGCGCCGCAACCGTGGTGCGAGCCCGGCGGCGCTCGCGGGCGGCACGGGACCGCTGACGACGCGTTCACCCGCGTCCCTTTCTTGTTCGGCCGCGCACCCGCATTGAGAATCGCGCACCCGCCGACGTGCTGATGTCCGGATGGCGGCCGGACGACCCGCAGGCCCGGCAAGTGCGCGGTTCCGTGCAGCAAGACAGCCGCGCCGGCCCACGAGGACACCGGAGGAAGGATGAAAGTAGAAATAGGGGAGTCTCTGGGGTACTCCTACCTGCGCCATGTCCGGGGGTGCTGGTTGGTGCAGGCCAACTGGAAGGCATCGGAGCATTGGGACAGGCGTCTGACCGACGATGAACTGGAGCAGGAGTTCGGCTCCATGCAGGAACGGCTGAAGCTGCTCGGCGGCGACCTCAAGGGAGCCTTCAAGCAAACCGCCACATGTCGCCAATTCCTGAAGCAGGCTGAAATCGATATCGTCGGCGTGGAGTTGGATGGCAGCATCCATGCCGTCGAAATCGCCTTTCACGAGGGTGGACTACTCTACAAGGGCGGTGCTGACAAGAACGTTCTGAAGAAGATGCTGCGGACCATGCTGATTCTGCGCGCCTACCACCCGCGGAATACCCGGATGCACATTTGTTTCGCTTCGCCCAAGGTCAACCCCAAGACTCGGAAGGGTCTGGAGAGTGTCTTCAACTGGCTGGGGCAGGAGTATCCCACAATAGACTGGCTGCTGATGACGAACGACGACTTCGCGGATCGGTTCCTGCAGCCACTGCGGGACAAGACGCGCCAGGTAAAGGACACTTCCGAGCTGTTCGTGAGGTCGTTGCAACTGCTGGAACTCATCGGTTCGGTCAAGTTGGGCAGCAAGAAACGAGCCGATGCATAGCGGATTCAGGCGCGGCGTTCTCCGGATAGTGCGGCGAGCATGGCCGCCGGATCCAACGGTGTCTCAGCCACGGCCATGCTCTCGCAATTGTTGCTGGCCCCGCAGCACGAACCGTGCAGCCCGCGTGGCGTCGGCGAGACGTTGAGCAGGCGTTCGACGGAGAGTGTGGGGGAACAGCGAATCGGTGTCGGGGTCGGGGTCGCCGAGACGGACGCGGATCTCGAAGCCCGCGGCGCGGACGAGCCGCTCGACCATGTCGCTCGAGGGAATGCGGGCGCCGGTTTCGATGCGGGCGATCGTCGACTGCGGGACGCAGGCCCGGTCCGCCAGCTCCGCCTGCGTGATCCCCGCGCGCTTCCGCGCCTCGCGAACGAGGTTCCGAAGAATCATGTCTTTCTTGTATAGCCGATTGGCTATACATCGTGCAACGCGGACCCGACGGCCGCCGGCGCCCCGCAGCGGGGGATACGCCCAGGCGGCGGCATGGCGGCTCGGGCGCGGGCGAGCCTCACAGCTCGCACGTGCCGTCGGTGCAGGTCGCGGCGCCCGCGGCCGGGGGGCGGCCGTCGATGGACCGCAGCACCGGCGACGTCATGTGGCCCCAGCCGGGAAGGAACGCCGAGAAGCGGCCCGCCTCGCCGCCGGCGACGAACAGGTGGATGTCGTCGGGGGAGGGGACGACCGGGATGCGCGCGCCCGGTTCGCGCCGGTACCAGCGCGGCAGGTTGCGGTTGTACACCTTGCCGTAGCGGTCGCCGAAGCTCACGGCGTCCCAGGTGTTGCCGGCGGCCGACCACAGGTGGCGTCGCACATCCTGCCGCGTCCAGCCCTTGCCGGCGATGGTGGCCGCGTGCTCCGGTCCGATGACGACGGCGCACGAGCCGCTGCTCACGGCGTTGTTGTGGGCGATGGTGCTCATGGCCGAGGCGATGCTGTCGAGGATGCCCTGCGGGTCGTCGGCCACGTGGTTGGTGACGCTGTGGGGTCCCTCGGCGGCGATGCAGAACACGGTGCTGTCGTCCGCGCGGTAGCCGTGCTCGACGTGGTAGGGCGCCCAGGGGCTCGCCTCCTCGTTCTCGGCGATGCAGAACGTGTACTTGCCGGGGTGGCCCAGCGTGCTCTTGTCGAGGTCGCCCGGCCAGGCGCCTCCCACGTTCAGCAGGACGAGACGGATGGCGCGGCCGATCGTGGCGTTGGCCCGGCAGCCGGAGCCGAAGACGTTGGCGCCGGCGTTGAGCCCGATCGCACTCCGAATCGGGCCGTTCACGACCACGAGCGGGGCCGCCATGTGGGTGGTTGCCTGCACGCCGTGCAGGTTGAAGTGGCTGGTCGTGAGCGCCAGCAGCGCGGCCCGGACCACCGGCGCGTACTTCGGCCGGCAGCCGGCGAGCACCAGGTTGACGGCCAGCACCTCGCGGGTGAGGTTGCCCCAGCGGGGCGGGACGCGGGCCTCCAGGTGAGCCGGCTGGCCGCCGAGTGCGGCCACCACCGCCGCGACCGACTCCGGCGTCGGCGGCACGACGGGCAGGCCGTCCGTCCAGCCTTGCTCGAAGTAGTGCTCGATCAGGTCGGCCGGATGTTCCACGCGCGAGGCGCTACCAGTGTCCAAGGGCTTTCACCACCGCCGACGGTATGTTGGGACTCTCGGGGTTGACGGTCACCTGCTGCTTGCGCGGGTTGATGACCAGATCCATGTCTTCCAGGGGGATGGCCCCCAGCAGGATATCGTCGCCGAGGACGAGCGCGCCGGTGAAGCAGGAGCGGTTCGCGAACCGCACCTGAACCGGGCCGACGTACGGCACGGAGACGTGCCTTCCCGCGGCCGTGGTCACTTCCCGCTTCTCGAGCTCGGCCAGATCGAGCTGCACGGCCACGTGCTCGGGGATGCACAGCGTGACCGCCCCCGTGTCGACGAGCGCCGTGACGCTGAGCGGGGCCAACGCCGCGTTCCGTGGATTCGACAACGTGATGGCCGTGCGTATCAGCCCCACATCCGGCTCCGCTCACGACGCGACATCCCCGAACCCCCTGCCCTGCTCGGCGAGACGCTTGAGGAGCGGGGCCGGCTCGAGCCGCTCGCCGTGCTCGTCGTACAGGCGGCTCAGCGCGTCGTAGATGGTTCGCAGCCCCACCAGGTCGGCCCAGAACATCGGCCCGCCGCGGTAGCGCGGGAACCCGTAGCCGTGCATCCAGACCAGGTCGACGTCGCTGGCGCGCAGGGCGATGCCCTCGTCGAGGACCTTCGCGCCCTCGTTGACGAGCGGATACAGGCAGCGCGGGACGATCTCGTCGTCGCTCACGGCGCGGCGCGCGATGCCCGCCTCGGCCGCCGCACCGGCGATCAGCTCCTCGACGATGGGGTCCGGCACCGGCGTGCGGCTGCCCGGCTCGTAGCGGTACCATCCGGCGCCGGTCTTCTGCCCGAAGCGGCCCCGCTCGCAGATGCGATCCGCGACGGGGGAGTAGCGCAGGTCGGCCGGCCGGGTGGCCGCCTGGCGCTGGCGGATGAACCAGCTCACGTCGTTGCCCGCGAGGTCCGACATCTGGAACGGCCCCATCGGCAGGCCGAACTCGTGCAGGACCCGGTCGACCTGCTGGGGCAGCGCCCCTTCCTCGAGCAGGAACTCCGCCTCGCGCAGATACGGCGCGAGCAGGCGGTTGCCCACGAACCCGTCGCAGACGCCGACCAGGACGCCCACCTTGCCGAGACGCTTCGCGAGCTGCATGACCGTGGCGATGGTGCGCGGCGAGCTGCGCCTGCCCCGCACGTTCTCCATCAGCCGCATGACGTTGGCCGGGCTGAAGAAGTGGGTGCCGACGACCGACTCGGGCCGCGAGGTGGTCGCCGCGATCTCGTCGACGTCCAGCGTCGACGTGTTCGTGGCCAGCACGGCGTCGGGCTTGCACACCGCGTCGAGCCGCCGGAAGACCTCCTGCTTGAGATCCATCCGCTCGAAGACCGCCTCGACCACGATGTCGGCGGCGCGCACGTCCTCGTAGCGCACGCTGCGCCCGATGCGCGCCAGCCGCGCGTCCATCGCCGCCTGCGAGAGGCGGCCCTTCGCCACCGTGGCCTCGTAGTTCCTCGCGACGACCGCGAGTCCCTTGTCCAGCGCCTCCTCCGAGACGTCGACCACGGTCACCGGGATGCCGGCGTTCGCGAACGTCATGGCGATGCCGCCGCCCATGGTCCCGCAACCGATGACCGCGGCGCGCTCGATCGGCAGCGCCGGCGTCTCGCGCGGGACGTCCGGAATCTTCGTCGCCTCGCGCTCGGCGAAGAAGGCGTGCCGCTGGGCCCGGGACTGGTCCGAGGGACGCAGCCGCTCGAAGATTCGGCGCTCCGCGGCCATGCCGTCCGCGAACGGGAGCGACACGGCGTTCTCGACGGACTCGACGCAGGCGTACGGGGCATCGAAGCCGCGGGCGCGCCTGGCCATCCGCTTGCGGAACGCCGCGAAGATGCCGGGCCGCGCGCGCGCCTCGGCAAGTCGTTCCTCGAGCAGCGAGGCGCGGCGCAGCGGCGCACCGTCGGCCGCCAGCCGTCGTGCCCGCGCCATGGCCGCTGCCAGCAGATCGCCGTCCGCGATCTCGTCGACGATGCCCAGCGCCAGCGCGCGCTCGGCCGGCAGGAGCTGGCCGCCGACGATGACGTCGAGCGCGGCCTCCACGCCGATCAGCCGCGGCAGGCGCTGCGTGCCGCCGGCGCCCGGCACGATGCCCAGCGTGACTTCCGGCAGGCCGAGCCGGGTGCCCGGGGCGGCGAGGCGGACGTGGCAGGCGAGCGCCACCTCGAGCCCGCCGCCGGCCGCGACGCCGTGAATGGCGGCGACCACCGGCTTGCGCGACGCCTCCATCTCGGCGAGCACCGCGGGCAGAGACGCCGCGCCGGGCGGGGGCGGCGCGGCGAACTCGCGGATGTCCGCGCCGCCGCAGAACATGCGGCCGGCGCCGGCGACGACGATGGCGGCGACCCCGTCATCGGCCAGCACCTCCATGACCCGGTCGCCCAGCGCGGCGCGCATGGCGAAGCTCAGGCCGTTGACCGGCGGGTTCGTCAGGCGCAGCACGGCGACGCCGTCATGACGTTCCAAGTCGACCGAGCCCGGCATGAGCGGTTTCGTTGCCTCCGGTGCAGACGGCGGCCGGCGGCGCTGGACTCGCGCCGCCGGCCCGGCTCAATGGGTGACCGCGTCCAGGATCGCGTCGAGCGCCGCGCGCGCCTTCGCGCGCATCTCGTCGTCGGTGGCATCCTGGATCGGGTGGGGAACGTAGACCGCGCGGCTGGCCACGTCCGGCATCCCGAGCGCCACGGACTGCCGCTCGGCCGCGCCGACGAATTCCGACGACGCCACCATCACGGTCGGGATGCCCCGCGCCTCGTAGTCGACCAGGTCGTGCACACTGCACGACGTGCACGACCCTCAATCGGCGAGTGCCTGGATCACGACCCGGCAGCGCTCCGCCACCTCCGCGCGCAGATCGGGCGGCGCCGGCTTGGTGAAGGTCGGCTTGCGCAGGCGTACGACCTCGACGCCGGGCAGCCGCTCGGCCACGAGGCGTTCGAGCTCGTCGCAGAAGACGTCGCCGCGCGGCTTCGAGATGTCGATGATCCCCAGCGGGCCGCCGAGCTCGGCCGAGCGCGCGGCAAGCGGCCGCTGGATGGGCTCGCGCTCGTCCGTCGGGTCGAGGATGACCGTGGAATCGTGCATTTCGTCCTCCACCTACTGCAGGTCGGCGCCGGTCATCAGCCTGAGGTTGCGCCCGTTGCCCTCGTGGCAGGCGTACTCGTACAGGATGTGGTCTTCCGGCGCCCGCTTCAGCCCTTCGTAGCGGAGCGTCCAGGGCTGCGTGAAGACGTTCGGATCCTCGATGGTCGCCTGGTAGTTGATCGTGTTCTCGTCCACCGGGATGAAGCGCTCGACCACGCGCAGCGCGCCGCTGTGGAAGACGCCGTGCCCGCTGTTGATCGAGCTGGCCGGCGCGCCCTCGGGCGGCGCCCCGTGCCCCACCGGCCACGTGTTGTCGGTGAAGTTCGTCGCCTCCACGACCAGCGTGTTGCCCTCCCAGCGGCCCCGCGAGTCGCCCATCCCGAGCTTGATGGCCGACGGCAAATGCGGGCGCCCGTCGAGCGGGATGTAGCGCGAGTGGTGGTTCCATTCGTAGAGGATGATGACCGCGCCGGGAACCTGCAGGATCTGGTAGGTGTTGTAGCCGACCGGCAGGTGCGCGCGCGGCAGCGCGGCGGGCAGGCACTTGACGCGCGGATCGAGAAACGCCAACTCCTCCTGCCGATCCATGATCTCGTCCCGCTTCTCGGCGGCCCATTCCTGCAGGGGCACGCGGCCGTCGGGCGGGTCGATGATCATCGGCGTCCGCACGCGTTCCCGCGGCCGCGCGGGCGCATCGCCCTCGGGACGGAAGAAGCGGGTGAACGTGTAGTTGTGGCCCGTGTACTGGGTATCGCCCCACGGCTCGAGGCGCGGCGTCTCCAGGGGTTGCGACGTCCCCGGCAAGTAGTGCCCGCGCAGGTCGGGGTCGCCCCACGGCGTGCGCGGCGGCGCGTAGTCGCTCTCCTGGCCTGCGAGCGGGGCCGGGGTGACGAGGGCGGCGCACAACGCCAGCGCGGCGATCGGAAAGAGCGGCTGTGTGCTCACGGTCGGCCTCCTGGTGAACGACAGGGTCATCGTGGAGAATATGCCGCCGCCGGATCGACGTCAAACGCCCGCGCGCAGCAGCGTGATACGCTGAACGCGCTCATTCGCCGGTAACCATGGCCGCGGTCGAGACGCCGCAGACGGTCGGACGGACGCCGCGGGTCGACGCCGCGCGTCTCGCGGTCGTCGTCCTGGTGGGCGCGGCGATCTGGCTCGTCCCCGAGCCGGCCGGCGTGCAGCCGCGCGCCTGGCACCTGCTCGCCGTCTTCGTCGCCATGATGGTGGGCATCGTCCTGCGCCCCCTGCCCATGGGCGCCGTCGCGTTCGTGGCCACCGCCTTCGCGGTGCTCTCCGGCACCCTGACGATCTCCGAGGCGACGGCCGGCTTCGGCAACACCGTCGTGTGGCTGGTGGTGGCCGCGTTCTTCATCGCCACCGCCTTCGTCAAGACCGGGCTCGGGACGCGCATCGCGTACCACTTCATGCGCGTGCTGGGGAAACGCAGCCTGGGGCTGGCGTACGGGTTCATCGCTGCCGATCTCGTCCTTGCCCCGGCCATCCCCAGCAACACGGCGCGCGCCGGCGGCGTCCTCTACCCGGTGCTCAGGTCGCTCTGCGTCTCGCTGGGCAGCGACGTCGAGCTGGGCACCGAGCGCCGCATCGCGGCGTTCCTGACGTTCACCGCCTACCAGGGCGTGGTGGTGACCAGCGCCATGTTCCTCACCGCGATGGCGGCGAACCCGCTGGTGGCGGAGCTCGCGGGACAGCAGGGGGTGGCACTCTCCTGGCCGCTCTGGGCGCTGGCGGCGTCCGTGCCGGGAGTCCTGAGCCTGCTGCTCGTGCCCGCGCTGATCTACCGCCTGTATCCGCCGCAGATCACGTCGACCCCCACCGCGCCCGAGCTGGCGCGGCAGCGGCTCGCCGAGCTGGGTGCGATGAAGCGGGACGAGTGGATCCTGCTGGCGGTGTTCGTCTGCCTGCTGAGCCTCTGGATCCTCGGCGGCCCGCTCGGCATCAGCGCCACGACGACGGCGCTGGCCGGCGTCGCGGCGATGCTGGCCACGGGGGCCCTGGCCTGGAGCGACCTCCTGGAGGAACGCAACGGCTGGGACACGCTCATCTGGTTCGCGGTGCTGGTCATGATGGCCAGCCAGCTCGGCGAGCTGGGCCTGCTGGCGTGGTTCACCGACCGGGTATCGGGCGTGCTGGCGACGGGCCACTGGCTGCCGGCGTTCCTGAGCCTCAGCCTGATCTACTTCTACGTGCACTACTTCTTCGCCTCCAACACCGCCCACGTCAGCGCGATGTACGCCCCGTTCCTGGCGCTGGCCCTGGCAGTCGGGACGCCGCCCGTCCTGGCGGCCCTCGTGCTCGGCTTCTTCAGCAACCTGTTCGCCTCGCTGACGCACTACGGCACCGCGGCGGCGCCCATCCTCTTCGGGTCCGGAAACGTCGACATCGGCACCTGGTGGCGGCTCGGCGCGCTGATCAGCCTCCTGCACATCGCGATCTGGCTGGGCGCCGGCAGCCTCTGGTGGCGCCTGCTGGGGCTGTGGTAGGGCGCTCAGGCGCCGGACCGCGGCGCGTCGAAGACGGCGGTCACCTCGGCGGCGAATCCGGCGAGCAGCACCGATGACGCGGACTGGCCGGCGGCGTATACGCCGTGCTCAACGTACATATCCCCATCGAGCGCGAGCACGGTGATGGTCTCGTTGCGGGGATCGACGATCCAGTACTCCGGTATGCCGGCTTCCGCGTAGTCCGCGCGTTTCTCGACGAGATCCCGGTCTGGATCGTCCGGGCTGACAATCTCCGCGACGAGGTCGGCGCCCAGCCAGTAGCGGTCCTCGCAACGGGCATCCGCGCGATTGCGGAGCAGCAGGAGATCCGGCGCGCGGAACTTGCTTTCGCGGATGCGCATGCGCAACGCTGCGACCATCACGACGCCGCCGCGCGGAACGAGAAAGTCATGAAGCAGCCGGTAGAGCGCCAGGAGCGCGGCCTGGTGCGTGAACGTGGGCATGGGCAGTTCCTGCACGTGGCCGTCGGTGAACTCGATCAGGCGGTTGCACCGGTCCGTGAGCCACAGGTACTCGTCGTCGCTCCACGCGCCCTGGGGCGGGAGCACCTCGCGCAGGAGGGCATGCAGGGCCTCCTGGGACGCGGCTGCCGCAGCCGTCCCGGAATTGATCGTGGTCATGCCTCCATCCTGCCACAGGCGACGGGGATTTCCGGTCAACGGCTCATCCAGCGCGGCCACCTTTGACGAGTCGGGCGGCAACCGTCGAGAGGCCCAGGCGGTGATCCTCGGGATCGATCCAGCGGCCCGGGCGCTCGCGAACCTGTGCCGGGCGTGCCTTGAGGCGCACGTAGACCGGCTCGACGTCGAGGTCGTAGTGGGTGAAGCCGTGGCGGAAGGCCTCGGCGGCGTGGACCCGATCGACCAGTCCGGCGTCGATGCCTGCCTCGTCGAGGAACCCGGCCACGGTCTGGTTGGCGCCGCGTTCCGGCGGCGACCACAACCCGCCCCAGATGCCGCGGGGCGGCCGGCGCTCGACCAGGCAGGCGCCGTCGGGATCGACGAGCACGAAGAAGCGGCTCCGCTCCAGGCGGCGCTCGCGGCGCGGCGCCCGCTCCGGGTAGCGCTCCGGGTCGCCCGCGGTGCAGGCCTCGCAGTCCGTCCGGACCGGGCAGTCGCCGCAGCGCGGCCGCTTCCGGCGGCAGACCGTCGCACCCAGGTCCATGATCGCCTGCGTGTAGTCCGCCGCCCGGTCGACGGGGGTGTGGGATTCGGCCAGGCGCCACAGCTCGCCGAGCGTCGCCGCCGAGGACACAGGCCCGGCGACCCGGTGCCGGCGGGCCAGCACGCGCTTGACGTTGCCGTCCAGAATCGCGGCGCGCGTGCCGTAGCCCTGGGCGACGATCGCCGCGGCCGTGGAGCGGCCGATGCCGGGCAGCTCCGCGACTCCCTCCGCGGTGTCCGGTACGACGCCGCCGCGGTCCCGTGCGACGATGCCCGCGGCGCGGTGCAGGTTGCGCGCCCGGGCGTAGTAGCCCAGGCCGCTCCACAGGTGCAGCACCTCGTCCATGTCGGCGCCCGCCAGGGCGTTCACGTCGGGAAACCGCGCGGTGAAGCGCTCGAAGTAGGGGACGACCGTGGCCACCTGGGTCTGCTGGAGCATGATCTCCGCCACCCACACGCGGTAGGGCGTGCGCTCCCGCTGCCAGGGCAGGTCCTTGCGGCCGTGGGCGTCCCACCAGGCGAGCAGGCGGCTCGCGAAGGCGTCTCCCGGCGCCGCCGCCCGGGATGCGCCGCGGGGCGTGGCCGCGTTCATGCAGCAATCCTGCGGGCGTCCGCGCGGGTCTACGGCACAGGCTCCCGGTCGCCGCGGACCTGCTGGCCGAGCCGCTCCTCGTAGACCTTGATCATCGCGCTCTTCGGCTCGTCGCCGAGGCCCATCTCGAGCGCCGCCCGGTAGGTCGACGCCATGGCCTCCACCAGGGGCAGCGAGGCAGCGAGGGCCTGCGCCGCCTCCTCGATGTTCACGATGTCCTTGTAGGCCGCGCGCAGCGGGAAGTCGCCCTCGAAGCGGCGTGCGAGGATGCGCGGGACGAAGTGCTCGCTCGCGAAGCTGCGCGCGCTGCCCGTGGTGAGCACGGCGGCGAGCTGCGCCGGCTGCAGGCCGGCCTTCACGGCGAGCGGCAGTACCTCGCACAGGGCCGCGATGTTGACGTCGTAGACGATGTTGTTGACCGCCTTCATGAGCTGGCCCGAGCCGGCTTCGCCGCAGTGGACGACGAACTCGCCCATGATGTCGAGGTACGGCTGCGCCAGCGCGAACAGCTCGCGGCTGCCGCCGAACATCATCGTCAGCGTGCCGCGCTCGGCGCGCAGGGGCATGCCGGAGACGGGACAGTCGCCGTAGGCCAGCCCGGCGTCCCCGGACCGCCCGGCCAGCCGCAGCGCGGCGCCGCGATTCATCGTCGTCGTGTCTACGACCGCCGGGGGCCGCCCGCTGCGGGCGATGCCGCGCTCGCCGAAGAGCACCGCCTCGACCTCGGTCTCCGACGGCAGGCAGAGGAAGATCAACCCGGCACGCGCGGCCACGTCGGCGGGCGCCGCGGCGACGTCGGCCCCGTGGCCGGCGAGCACTTCCGCCGGTTGCCGGCGGGCATCGTGCACCACCAGCGGCACGCCGGCCTGCGCCAGGTTGCGGGCCATGCCGAGCCCCATGCGGCCGAGCCCGATGAACCCGACGGTCCGTTCGTCCAAGGGCGCCTCCAGCGGTTCGCCGCGGCCGTTGGCGGGCGCACCGCGCGCCCGCCCGCGCCGCCAGCATAGCGCGAACGGCGGGGGCGGGGTGCGGCGCGGCTCCAGCGGTGCGGCGCAGTCCCCGCGTGTATGATGAGGACGTTCCGGCGGGAGCAACCGGCGCGCGCGGCGCGCGACCCCCTGCAGGGTTGGAAGGCGCGCACGGCGCGCCTCGGCGGGAGCGGTGCGGGGCGAAGGGGTCCCCGCAAGCGGACGCCGGGGGTTCGGGGCGCAGCCCCGTCTGATTGATGGTTGGGCGCCGAGTGGAGCCGTCAGGCGACGATTGACGGGCTGGGAGGACGCGATGCGACAGTCGAGCGTTGCATGGATTGTGCTGCTGGCGGCGGCCGGTGTCGCGGCCGGCGCGGACGCGCAGGCGCAGCAGGAGCGGGACGGGGCCAACGCCGTGCTGCCGTGGGCCTACGTGCTCAACGACCCGGTCGAGAACGCCGAGGCGCCCGACCCCCACGAGGTGGTCACGGTGCCGGACTCGAACGTGCTGATGCGGCGGTCGGCCATCGCCATCGCCAACGGCCCCCCCGACTGGCACCCCGACGCTCATCCGCCGATGCCGGAGGTCGTGGCGCGCGGCGGCGGCCCGGGCGTTGCCGCCTGCGGCTACTGCCACCTGCCCAACGGCCAGGGCAAGCCCGAGAACGCGGGCGTCGCCGGCCAGCCGTACGAGTACATCGTGCAGCAGATGACCGACTGGCGGAACGGGCTGCGCAAGCCCGGCGAGCCGCGCATGGGGCCGCCGTCCTTCATGGAGCGCATCGGGCTGGCCGCCACCGACGAGGAGTCGCGCGTCGCGGCCGAG
>CAZMWA010000214.1:0-12540 GCA_964569405.1 uncultured Vicinamibacteraceae bacterium
ACTCGTCGAGCGCCACCAGCAGCGCGCGCAGCGCGGGCGCCGAATCGGTCGGGTTCTGGAGCTGCTGGCAGCTTCCCCGCTGCCCGGCGCGGCCGGTCCCGTGCTGCGTGCCGGCGACCAGGAAGAACCGCACGTGGCCGGGGTCGGCCAGGTCGTTGCCCGCGGTGTCGGTGTGCAGCAGCGACGCGGCCTTCACCCAGTACTCGTTCGCCGAGTTGATCTCGAACACCCGCGGGCAGGTCCCCGACGCGCTGCAGCGGGCGCCGCGGCCGCCGGTCCGGCCGGAGACCGGGTCGTGCAGCTCGGGATAGGCGAACGGGAAGACGGCCTCGGGGAAGAAGCGGTGCTGGCGGTTGCGTTCCGTTCTGCCCGTCTGGGCGAAGCGGTAGTTGATGATGGCGCCGCTGCCGCCGCCTATCGCGTTCTCCATGCCGTCGATGACGCGCCGTCCCTGCTCGTCCTCGTTGAAGCCCAGCGTCAGGAAGTCGTTGAGGTAGCGGGCGGACTGCGAGTAGGCCCACGAGAGCACGTGGTCGACGTCGCCGGCGAGCGGGTTGGGGCTGCCGGCGTCGTCCGTCTCCGCGTGGCGCAGGAACGACACGAAGTCGCGCGTCGCGGCCAGGCCCAGCCCCGCGATCGGGGGCTCGGTGGCCGGGTACGTGAACTCGTAGATGTGGCTCTGCTCGAACGCCGTGCCGGCCGGCAGCAGCCGGATGGTGCTGGCGTCGACGTACTCCCAGTCGTCCGCGTCGACCGGCGTGGGCGGGTCGTTCAGCAGCCGCTTGACCGTGAGCGCCGCGCGGCCCTTGTCGAGCGTCGCCGCCGGGTACGTGAGGGCGTACGCGGTCGTGCGGTCGTTGTCGAAGTTGATGTACTCGTACGACCGCCCCTCGATTGCCGCGCCGTCCGCCCGGCGCGCCACCGGGACCGTGATCGTGAGCCGGTCGTTGCCGGGCGCCGCGCCGACGTCCCAGCCGTTCCATGCCAGGATGTAGCCGCGTTCCATGAGGAAGCCGTCCCCGGCGTCGCCGGCGGCCGTCGGGTCGTTGCCCCGGCCCGAGCCGAGGCGCCGGTGGTTGAGGATGCCGGACAGCTTGTTGCCCCGGTTGTTGACCTCGAGCAGCAGCTTGCGGCTGCCGCTGCCGGCGTCGACCGGCCGGAGGATGTAGATGTCCATCGAGTACTCGACCAGGCCGCGGGCGTTGCGCGGCGCGAGCTCGATGTCGGTGATGACCGCGTTGCGCGGATCGTCGGGATCGACCTCGCCGTGGGCCCTGCCGCGCAGCTTCTCGTAGGGTCCCACCGGGCCGAAGTGCCTGCCTTCGAATGCAGGCGACTCGACGTGCGTGATCTCGATGCGGGTGACCCGCGCGTCCGCGCTGCCCGCGCCCAGCAGGACGCAGGCGGCGAGCACGCCGAGCCGCGGGATCCAACCGCCCCCTGCGACGCGCGAAGCTGAACAGTCGGTCGTCATCTGGCGCCTCCAGCGACAGCACCCGCCGCGCGCGGGTGCGGGAACGCGTCCGATTGTTGCACGGCGCCGGCCGGATCCGTGCCGCGCCGCGAGCTCACCGCAGCTCGGCGAAGAAGGCGCGCAGGTCGGCCAGCCACAGCTCGGGCGCCTCGAGCGCCGGGAAGTGCCCGCCGCGCGGCATGTCGGTCCAGCGCACGACGTTGTACCGCTCCTCGCCCACCTGCCGCGCCTCGGGGCCGGTGCGCGCCCGCCGGTCGTAGCGCTCCACGAAGGCGGCGCAGCCGGTCGGCATGGCGGGCCTGTCCGTCGGCCGGCCCGCGCCGTGCCGGCTCTCGTAGTAGATGCGCGAGGCGGACGTGATGCTGTTCGTCACCCAGTAGATCATGACGTTGGTCAGCAGCTCGTCCTTCGTGTAGACCTGCTCGAGGTCGCCGTCGTGATCGGTCCAGCCGTGGTACTTCTCGACGACCCAGGCGGCCAGCCCCGCCGGCGAGTCGTTGAGCCCGTAGCCGAGGGTCTGCGTCCGCGTGCCCTGGATCTCCACGTAGCCGAAGCCGTCCTGCTCCATCGTCCGGCCCAGCGGCACGGCGCTCCGCAGCACGCCCTCGCAACCCACGATGTGCACCCCGACGATGTGCTCCGGGTCCTTGCGCGCCAGCCAGGCCGCCACGCCCGCGCCCCAGTCCGAGCCGTGCACGGCGTATCGCGTGTAACCCAGCCGCGCCATCAACTGCACCCAGAAGTCCGCCATCCGGCCGGTGTCGAAGCCGCGCTCGCGCGGCTTGTCGGAGAAGCCGTAGCCGGGCATCGCGGGGATGACGACGTGGAACGCGTCGGACGCCGAGCCTCCGAACCGCACCGGATCGGTGAGCGGGCCGATGACCTTGGCGTACTCGTCGATCGAGCTGGGCCAGCCGTTCAGCAGCAGCAGGGGAAACGCAGCGGCGTGCGGCGAGCGCTGGTGGATGAAGTGGATGTCGAGCCCGTCGACGGTCGTCCTGAACTGGTCGAGCTCGTTCAGCCGCCGCTCCTGCGCCCGCCAGTCGAACTCGTCGCGCCAGTACTCGACGAGCTCCCGCAGGTAGGCCAGGGGGGTGCCGTAGTCCCAGTCGGCGTCGTCGATCTCGTCGGGGAAACGGGTGGCCTCGAGGCGCGCCCGCAGGTCCGTGAGCACGGCCTCGGGCACCTCGATGGTGAACGGCACCACGGCCGCGTCGTCCGCCGCCTGCTGCGCGTGCGCCGGCGGCGCGAGGCTGCAGGCGACGACGGCTGCCAGTCCGCAGAGAGCGAGGCGCGACGGTTGCATGCTGGGCATGCCCGATTATATCGACGCGCGGCCCGCGCCCGGTCGGCTATCGCACGTGCGCCTCGCGTGAGCGAGACGGGTCGGGAAAGATCAGGCCGCGGCGATGACGCGGGCCACGACCATGTCAACGGGTGTTCGTCGGCCGGCGGGGCACCATTATGGGCTTCGGCTTTCGTCTGGCCGGTCGACCGGCCAAGTCTCCAGGCCCTCTGCTCTGGCTGCCCGGCGCAGTTCTTTGTCGAAGCACGCGAACACCGTATCCTCTCTCCGGGTTCCCGGTACGCTGCTCTTTCTTCAGCGCCTACGCGTTCGTCCGGCCTGCGGCAATCGCGTCCTGCAATTGTCCGATCAGCGCACCGGCGGCGATGCCGTCGCGCTCGACTTCGGGACCGCCACGGCCCGGCGCGACAGCGCCTGCGCGATCGGGCTCGCAGCCTGCTGCGACGGTTGAGTCGTACTCGCGAACCTACCGAATCTGCCCGCCCGGCACGCGTTTCACGTTTGCCGGGCTCCGCGGCCTGGACCGGGACGACGTGCGAGATGCTCCGACGTTGCCCACAACGCGCCGTTCGACGGGAGCGTACTCCACGCTTGCTGCGCGCGGTACGGGCTGCGCGCCACGGACGCCGTTCACGTGCACCGTGCAGGTTGCCCGCGCGCAGTGGGCATCCGACCGACGACGCTGCCCGACGTTTGCAGGCGACTGGGTATTCCGCTCCGCCACCATCCGAGCCCCGAATTACGAATTGGCAGAAATCCGGGCGAGTTGCCCCGCCTGGGGTCTCGATTTACGAATCAGTAAATGTTTTCGACGACACGCACGTTTCGGCGGATACAATTACGAATCGGTAAAATCTGGACGTGACACCATGCGGATGCCTCCCCACGTTCCAAATCGGGAAGAATCGGATGCTTCTCGACCTGCACGGGTTCGATCTCCCGAGGCGCTGGGCCGGCTGGCGCGGCGCGAGCGCAAGCGACAAGGACTGACCCTGGACACGGTGTACTCGACAACCGGCCTGAGCACGCGTTTTCTCTCGGAGTTCGAACGCGGCAAGCCCAACGCGTCGCTGGGGCGAGTCATCCAGGCCCTGCAGGCGCTGGGCTTGGAGATGATGGTGCTGTCGCGCGGTGACGCCGAAAGGCTGCTGGCGCGACAGGGCCGCTCGGAGTCGGCTCCCGATGGCGGGACCGCGCCGTGAACGGGAGACGCGGCGCGGTTTGGCACCACGACCGACTGGTCGGTTCGCTGCGGGAAGACGCGGAGCGGGTTCTGCGTTTCAGGTACGCGGACACCTGGCTGGACGGAGAGGGGTTTCCCGTCTCCGTTCACCTCCCGCTGTCTCTGGGTGGCCGGGAGGTGGACGCGCACGCGTTCTTCGCGGGCCTGCTCCCCGAAGGCGGGGCGCGGCGGCGCATCTGCCGGCAACGGGGGATCGCGTTCGAAGACGACGCGGGACTCCTGTTCACCGTCGGCGAGGACTGTGCCGGAGCCCTGAGCGTTCTGCCGGCCGGCGTCGAGCCCGACGTCGAGCCCGCGCCGCCGGAGCCGCTGACGCACGCACAGATCGACCGGCTGGTCCGCTCCCGCGGCGAGGAGGCCGGCGGTCTGATCGGCGAAAGGCAGCGGTTCTCCCTGGCCGGCACGCAGGAGAAGCAACCCGTCATCTTCGACGGCGAGTCCTATGCGCTGCCGGACCGCGCGAATCCATCGAGCCACCTGCTGAAGTTCGAAACCGTGCGGTGGGTATGCGTTGCAGAGTGCGTCACCAACGACATCGCCCGGCGCATCGGCCTGCCGGTCGTCGACACCGAGTTTCTCCGTGCTGGAGCCGATGACGGCGTGCCGTTCCTGCGCATCGGCCGCTACGACCGGGCCCGTGATGGGGACGGCCGGCTCACGCGACTGCACCAGGAAGATCTGCTTCAGGCGCTCGGTCGGTCCGCCGCGATCAAGTACCAGCGCGACGGCGGGCCGTCGATCGGCGACGTCGCGGAGCTGCTGCGCGAGCATGCGGCCCGGCCGGTCGAGGCGCTCGCACGGCTGCGCGACTGGCAGATCCTCAACTGCCTCGTCGGCAACTGGGACGGTCACGCCAAGAACCTCGCGTTGTTGTACGCGCCGGACCAGGCCGTCGCGACGATCGCACCGTTCTATGACCTGATCTCCATCGAGTGCCTGAACCTCCTGCGCCCGGGAACCTGGTCCCGCGACATGGCGTTCTGCATCGGTGAACGTGATGTGCCCGAACAGGTCGGTAGGTCCGATTGGCTGGCCTTCGCCCGCGAGCTGGGCATGCCGCCGAGGCGCCTGCTGGACCGCGTCGAGGAGATGGCAACCAGCCTGCCCGCCGTCGCGCGCGCCGCCCGGGAGGCGTTCGCGCAGGCGCACGGCGACGCGCCGGCCTGCGAGCGGCTCGACGAAGCGGTCCGCCGTCGCTGTCGCTGGACGCTGGAAACGCTGCGTGAGCGTTGAAACACCCGCAACGCGACGCCGTTCCGGGAGGCGTTCCCCGGGCCGGGACGCCTTGCCGATGCCGGCGCCGCCGGCCGGGGAGGTGGCGGTGCCGTTCGCGGCGTTCGCCGGCGGGGCTGCTGGTATGATCGACTACCCGTGCGGAAACACCTGGGAATCGTTGCGGCCGCCGCACTGCTGGTCGCGGCCTCCGTGGCCGGCAGCCAGCAGTCCGCCGCGCCTCCCGGGGCGGGCGAAGAGGGCTACATCAGGTTCACCGCGACAAGCGCGGAGCTGGAGCGGCGCGACCGGCCCGTGGATCGCGACGACCTCCGCATTCTGCTGCGGGCGGAGGCGTTGCTGAGCGACGCCGCGGGCTGGAACCGCGACGACGACCGCGTGTGCGTCGACGACGAGCGTAGCGGGCGCCGCAGCCTCTTCTGCGCGCTGCACCGGGCGAGCCTCGATGTCCTGGCCGGGTACGAGCACCGGCGCGCCGCCTTGCAGGCGGTGCGTTTCGCCATCGAGGACGCAACCGGCGGCCGCGCGTTCGAGCACCGGCTGCAGGACTTCAACAACCTGGCGGCGACGAGCCACGACGACATCGGGCGGGTGCTGCGGACGGCCCGCGAGCGCGTGGAGAGCCGCCTGGGTCAATCCGTCCCGTAACGCCACCCGCCTACCAGCGATGTTCATCGCGCGCGCTGCCGCGGCCTGCATCCTCGCCATCCTGCCTGCCGCCTCGGCATGGGCGCAGATGAACGCCGGCGAGCTGAGCGGGGTGGTCCGGGACGAGTCCGGCGGCGTCCTGCCGGGCGCGACCGTGACCGCCACCCACGCGGACAGCGGCCTGACGTTCGAGCGCGTGAGCGACGCCGAAGGCCGCTTCTTTCTCTCGTCGCTGCCGATCGGCGAGTGGGAGGTGGCGGTCTCGCTGCCGGGCTTCCGGCGTGCCGTCCGGACCGGCATCGTCCTCGACATCGGGCGCACGCTCGAGCTGCGCTACACGCTGGAGCTGGGGCAGATTACGGAGGCCGTGACGGTCACCGCGCCCGCGCCGCTGCTGCAGGTGGCGACGGCCGAGATCAGCAACATCATCGAGACCCGCCAGGTCGAGCGCATGCCGCTCAACGGCCGCCAGTTCCTCCAGCTCGCGCAGCTCAGCCAGGCCGTGGTGATACCGCCGTCCGGGACGCGCGGGGCCGCGCTGCAGCAGGCGGGGCCGCTGCCCAACGTGGGCGGTCAGCGCGCGGGTCACAACATCTACCTGCTCGACGGCGTGAAGGTCACCGACGAGCTGTTCAACAACCTCGTGATCAATCCGTCGGTCGACTCGATCAGCGAGGTCAAGATTCAGCAGTCGATGTACCCGCCGGAGTTCGGCGGGAAGGCGTCGGCCCTCATCAACGTCGCGACCAAGTCGGGCTACAACGTGTTCAGCGGCAGCGCGTTCACCTTCATGCGGGACGAGCGGTTCGACGCGCACAACTACTTCGACCCGCCGGACGAACCGGTGCCGCCGCTGGACCAGCACCAGTTCGGCGGCACCGTCGGCGGACCGATCGCGCGCGACCGGACGTTCTTCTTCGTCAGCTTCGAGGGCCAGCGCACCGCGCGCTCGCTCACCCAGACGTTCTCGGTGCCGTCGGCCGCCGTGCGCGCGGGCGACTTCTTGGGGTCCGCGCCGCTGTGCGATCCGCTCGGCCGCGATCCGGTGACGGGCGCGTGCGGCCGCTTCTTTCCCGGCAACCGCATCCCGGCGGACCGGCTCGATCCGCTGGCCACGGCCTTTCTCGCCCGCACGCCCCTGCCGTCGCGCGGCGGGGAGGTGCAGAACCTGACGGCGGTGGAGACCCTCGACCGCGACATCGAGCAGTTCAGCGCCCGTCTCGATCACCGGTTCGGGACCAGCGACCAGATCTTCGTCCGGTTCAGCACGTTCGACGCGCTCGAGCTGCAGCCGTTCGGCACCAGCGTCCTGCAGGAGTCGCTGGTGCCCGGCTTCGGGCGCACGCTCGGCACCTCCACGCGCAATCTCGCCGTGAGCTACACGCGGACGTTCGGGTCGCGGATGCTCAACGAGCTGCGGTTCGGGTGGATGCAGGTCGGCGGCGGGCAGCGCAGCCTCAACGCGGGCGACGACTTCGCGGCGCGCGCCGGCCTGCTGGGCGTGACGGGCGATCCGCGCGACGCCGGCTTCCCGCAGATCTCCACGGGCGGCCTGTACAGCGTGATGGGCGACCCCACCACCTTCGTCCACCGTAACAACGAGCACTTCGAGCTCTACGAAAATCTCCTGATCGACCGCGGGAGCCACCGCATCAAGCTGGGCGGCTACCTGTTCCACCTGCGATTCAGGCCGGAAAACCCCGACACCGCGCGCGGCGCGTTCACATATACCGGGCAGTTCAGCGGCAACGCGCTGGGCGACTTCCTGCTCGGCTATCCCGTCGCGGCGCGCTCGGGCATCGGCGGGCGCGGGGCGGAGGACGGGCGGACCACCTGGTTCCACACCTATGTGCAGGACGACTGGCGGGTGCGCGACAACCTCACGATCAACGCCGGGCTGCGCTACGAGATCAACGAGCACATGCGCGACGTGGACAACCGCCTGTCCACCATCGACCTGTCGGCGCCGGGCGGGCGCTACGTCATCGCCAGCGACGACGAGGGCAACATCTCACCGTCGGCGCAGGCGCTGCTGCCGCTGATCCCCATTCCGTGGGTGACGTCGGCGGAGATCGGCTGGGACAACAGCCTCCTGCGCCCGAGCCGGAAGCGGTTCGCGCCGCGGCTGGGCGTCGCCTGGATGCCCGGCGACGACGCCGACGTCGTGGTCCGCGGCGGCTACGGGATCTTCCTGAACCAGTGGGCCTACAGCGTGCAGACCGCCTTCGCGCGCAACCTGCCGTTCTTCTTCCTCAAGCAGGTCGACGTCCCCATCGAGCAGCACATGCCGCTGCTGGAAACCCGCGACATCCTCACCGCGGACGCCACCGGCACCATCGGCGGCTCGATCATGGACTACGACTACCAGGTGGAGTACACGCAGACGTGGAGCGGCGGCGTGCAGACCGAGCTGCTGCCGGGCACCGCGTTCGAGGTGTTCTACATGGGGTCGTACACCATCGGCGCGGACAACTCGACGATCCACAACGTGCCCGAGCCCGGCCCGGGCCCGCTGGCGCCGCGGCGCCAGGTGCCCGAGCTGGCCGGCATCCGGGCCATCCGCTTCGACGGCAAGTCCATCTACCACGCCGTGACGTTCAAGACGGTGCACCGGCTGCGCGACAATCTCTCGTTCGACGTGGCCTACACGCTGTCGCGGTCGCGCGACGATGCGTCGAGCCCGGGCGCGACGGCCTACGAGGCCAACGTGCCGCAGGACGTGCGCAACATCTTTCCCGGCGAGAACGCGCTGTCGAGCTTCGACCGCCGCCACCAGTTCGTCGGCAGCGGGTCGTACGAGCTGCCGTTCTTCCGCGGCCGCGGCGGGTGGCTGGAGGGCGTGCTGGGCAACTGGCGCCTGACGGGGGTCGTGATGCTGCAGTCGGGCGCGCCGTTCACCGTGAACATCACCGAGGACCGCGCGAACGTCGGTGCCGGCCCGGCGCAGCGGCCCGACCTGGTGGGCGACCCCAACCTGACCGCCGGACAACGCTCGCCGGACCGCTGGTTCGACACCGGGGCCTTCAGGCTGCAGGCGCCGTTCACCTTCGGCAGCGCGGGCCGCAACCTGGTGTTCGCGCCCGGGCTGGCCAACGTCGACACGGCGGTGCAGAAGGTCTGGTACCTCGCGGGCGGCCAGCAGCTCGAGTTCCGCTGGGAGGTGTTCAACCTGCTCAACCGGGCCAACTTCGACGTGCCCAACCGGTTCTTCGGATCGCCGAACTTCGGCCGGATATTCGGCGCCGCCGCGGCCCGCGAGATGCAGTTCGGCCTGCGGCTGCGGTTTTAGAGCTTCGGAAGGGCTGGTCGCCATGCTGCGAGGACTTCGTCTGTACGGACGGCCGCGGGCCTGGCTGCTCGCCGCGCTGCTGCTGGGCTGGAGCGCGGCGGGCGGGGAGCGCCCGCGGGCCCAGGACGCCGAGGCGCCGTTCGTCCCGGAGGTCGGCCGGCCGGGGAAGGACGTCGTCTGGGTCCCGTCGCCCGACCCGCTCGTGGACACGATGCTCGAGATTGCGGAGGTCACCCACCGGGACGTCGTGATGGACCTCGGCTCCGGCGACGGACGGACGGTCATCGCGGCGGCCCTGCTAGGCGCGCGGGCCATCGGTATCGAGTACGACCCGGAGCTGGTCGAGCTGTCGCAGGCCCGTGCCGAGGCGGCCGGCGTCGCCGGCCGCACGACGTTCGTCACCGCCGACCTGTTCGAGACCGATCTGTCGCCGGCGACGGTCATCACCATGTTCCTGCTGCCGGACCTGAACGCCAGGCTGCGCCCGCGGCTGCTCGAGCTCGAGCCGGGCACGCGCATCGTGTCGAACACCTGGGACCTCGAGGACTGGGAACCGGATCACACGGTCGTCCTCGATCCGTGCCCCGGCTTCTGCACGGCGCTGCTCTGGATCGTGCCGGCCCGCGTCAAGGGGACCTGGGAGCTGCCGGAGGGCGAGCTCGTGCTGGAGCAGCAGTTCCAGATGGTCACCGGCACGCTGCGCACGAGCTCCGGAACGGTCGCGATAGAGGATGGCCGGCTGCGCGGCGTGCGGCTGGCCTTCCGGGCCGGCGGCGCCGACTACAACGGGCTGGTCCGCGGCGACGTCATCACCGGCACCGCCGCTGCGGGCGCGCGCGCGTCCGGCTGGCGGGCGACGCGGGCGGCGCGCTAGGCCGCCAGGCCCGCCGGCCGTCGCCTCGCGGCTCCATCTCGGGCCCGACGAGCCCTCCACGAGCCTGCCGAGATCTGCGGCGAATGATTTGAATGAGTTTACAGGGATTATTTGTCATCAATAAATAAAATAATATGTGTAGAATTACATTCTGATGCGAGTTGCCTCGTGAACCCGATCAGCAATCCCTACGCACCTGGGGCAGGCACTCCTCCTCCAGAATTGGCGGGGCGGGACGAACTGCGCGAGAAGGTCCGGGTGGTGCTGGAGCGGGTCCGAATAGCTCGACCGGCCAAGAGCGTCCTGATGGTCGGTCTGCGCGGCGTCGGCAAGACCGTCCTGCTCGACCGCATGCGGGAAGAAGCGGAGGCGACTGGCATTCACACCTTGCCCGTCGAGGCCCCCGAGGACCGCTCCCTGCCGGCGATGCTGGCGCCCCGGCTCCGGGAGGCCCTGCTGAAGCTGTCGAGGCAGGAGAGGGCGCGAGACTTGGCGCAGCGGGCACTGAAGGGACTGGCGGGTTTCGCAGGGGCGCTCAAGGCGAAGTACAACGACATCGAAGTCGGGCTCGACTTTGGTCCCGAACCCGGGCTGGCGGACAACGGTGACCTGGAGCAGGACCTGACGGAGCTCCTCCTGGCCGCAGGCATGGCGGCCAGGGAAGCCGCAACCGTGTTGTCTCTGTTCGTCGACGAGTTGCAGTACGTTGACGAAGACGAGCTCGCGGCGCTCATTACCGCGCTGCACCGCGCCGCACAACGCCGGACGCCGGTGATGCTCGTTGGTGCGGGGCTGCCGCAGTTGCGCGGCCGCATGGGGCGGGCAAAGTCGTACGCGGAACGGTTGTTCGACTTCCCCGAGATCGGGCCGCTCGCGCCCGAAGCGGCACGCAGAGCCATCGAGAAGCCCGCGCAGGCGGAGGGCGTGACGATCGAAGGCGCTGCGTTGCAGCGCATCATCGAGCGGACCCGCGGCTACCCGTACTTCCTGCAGGAATGGGGGAAGCACGCCTGGGAAGCGGCCGACAGCTCGCCGATCGGCGTCGACGATGTCGAACGCGGGTCCGTGCTGGCCCTCGCCGCGCTTGACGAGGGCTTCTTCCGGGTCCGTTTCGACCGGTTGACCCCGGCCGAGAAGCGATATCTGCGCGCGATGGCCGAACTCGGCGCGGGGCCGCACCGGTCGGGCGACATCGCGGCCGTCCTGCGGAAGCAGTCGCCTTCCCTCGGACCCACGCGCAGCAACCTGATCTCGAAAGGCATGGTGTGGAGTCCGAACCACGGCGACACGGCGTTCACGGTTCCGCTGTTCGACCGGTTCCTGGTGCGAGCCATGCCGGACAGCGACTGGCGGAACGCCTGAGATTCGGCTTTCATACGCACCGCGATGCAGCTGACCGCTGACCAGATCCGGCAATACGACGAGCAGGGCTTCCTGCTCCTGCCGGGACTCGTCCCGGAGGACCGGCTGCGCGCCTACGAAGAGCGCTTCCTGGACTTCGCGAGGGGGGCCGTACCGCCCACGCCGGGCATGCGGATCATGCGCGACATCATGGTCATCGACGGGACCGTGGAACCCGAAAGCCCCGTGCACGGCGTGAACAAGCTCCTGCAGTTCGACGAAGACGCCACGCTCTACGGCTACGTCACCGAACCCGCGCTGCTCGCCGCGGTGCGGAGCCTCATCGGGGACGATATCTACACCGTCGTCACCAACATCTTCAACAAGCCCCCGGGCGTCGACGGGCGCCATCCGCTGCACCAGGACCTGCACTACTTCCCGATGCGCCCGCCGGAGAAGATCGTCGGCACCTGGACAGCGCTTACGGCGACGCACCAGGACAACGGCTGCCTTGCCGTCGTGCCCGGCAGCCACCAGGGCCCTCTCCGCGAACACCGGTATCCGGACTGGGAACACCTGAACGCCGGCTTCTACGGCGTGGGCGAGAGCGCCGTGGGAGAACGTGTCCATGTCGAGATGGATGCGGGCGACACGCTGCTCTTCCACCCGCTGCTGATCCACGGTTCCGGACACAACCGGTCGGATGCCTTTCGCCGCGCGATCTCGACGCACTACGCGTCCGACGATTGCGAAGCCCCGAACCACGACTGGCGCGTCGCCCTGCGGGCGCGGCACATACCCGCCTGACCGTTACCCCGTCACGAAACGCCGGTACGCCCCGTCCGGCAGCGCCATCAGGGCGTCGTGCGACCCCTGCTCGACGATCCGGCCCTCGTCCATGAACAGGATGTGGTCGGCCGCGGCCACCGTGGAGAGGCGATGCGCGAACACGAAGACGATCCCGTCCCGCTTGATCTCCTCGAGGGCGGCGACGAGGGCGCGTTCCGTCTCCGGGTCGAGCGCCGCGGTCGGCTCGTCGAGAATGAGGATCGGCGCGTTGCGGAGCAGCCCGCGGGCAATGGAGAGCCGCTGCTTCTGCCCCACGGACAGCGTCCCGCCGCCGTTGCCGAGC